>NZ_JAADJW010000011.1:0-165319 GCF_010092875.1 Vibrio sp. LB10LO1 | reverse complement strand
TTATGGTGGAGACTTTACCACCTAACTTGGTGTCCGGGATCATTAAACCACTACATACTAACGCCAAGATGACTGAGCCTGTTGTTGCGATAGCAGCAATAAAGGTTCCTAGATTACTAAGTTCTTGTAAGGTCATGATTTAAAACTCAATTGATGTTCAAATAGTATTCTATCCTCATTATTGATGTGTGCAAAGTTGAATAGACACTTAACGCCGCATTAAGGTGTGAGCCACGCTTGGCTATACTTGAGCGAAGCGAAACTGCCAAGCGTTGCGAATCACTCTTAAATGCTTTGTTATGTTTTACCACAAACTCATGATTTAATTGAGAAAGAACTGCTATTCCTAACTAGTTTTCTGAAGCAAACCACAAGGCTTAAACCAACTTGACCGACAAAGGCGACCAACCTAAAACGTGTAATTCCACTTCCCTGCCCAATGAGGCAACCCGACTAAGTTCCAACAACTGCCCTTTCTTTCCAAGCAAAGCGCAAAACAATGCTGAATTGCCAAGGCAACTGCCAAGCTAAAATGCCAATTGACCAAGAACCCAAAAGCGACTTTGAGCCAGTTAAACAAGAAGCCAACCACCACGACCTGACAATGAAGCAACCCACGAACATTGGCATGTTTTACGGGTTGAATGATTCAAGAACTTAGGCCGACAATACGGATTTGCTGAGTCTACTAAAGACGACTTGCCAGAGGGACAAAGAACTAGAGCCTAAGACATTTAAGCCTTTGAAATACAAGTAAACATAACGCCCAATTAAGGTGTGAAGCACGCGACCACGACACTTAATTTAACCACCGTAAACACTAAACTCAGCCCAAACTAAAAATGCCAAGCGTGCTGAATCACTCTTAAATTGTTTGTTAGGCATTTGGGGCACTATGAACAAAAACCTCTCTACTTAAAAGAATAACCATATGTAATGAGTCACGCATATCCTCTAATATAGGACGGATTTCTTCACTACTTGCATTCGATACCGCTGAAAGGTAAGTTGAGTGTGCATAGGATATCGATAGAATCCGATAAGATGAGTTATAAACGTAGTTAAGTTCTGATTCCTGTGAAGCATTATAGATCGAGTACCCTAGGTCATCCAATTCCTTACTACGATTATTGTCAATGGCTTTTTCTAGGCGATTTTTATTTTCCGGAGTTAAAGGACTCTTATCTTCCTTTTTTAGATCCTCGTGCAAGCATACCATAGCCTTAGGAATTGACTTTTCTGAGTTATTAATAAACTTTTGTAGAAAATCTTTATTTCTTGCCAACGCAAAAATATTGAAAAGGTGTTCTATAGATAATCTATATATCGTCATTCCTTCATCATAAAATCCTTTAGAAAACAGCTCTAAAATGGCTTCATTGTTTCGTATAAACTTCACCCAAAGTTTAACAATTACCATTTGATTTTTGTCAGCCTCGAAGTCCTCTAAAGCAGCTATAATTTTCCATGATTGTTCTATAAATTCAGCAACTTCTTTCTTTAATAGTTCCATTCAATACACTCCTTACATTTATGCCTAACGCCCGCTTAAGTGGTGAGCAACGCTACCACAACACTAAATTATTGCACCGTAACCACAAAAGCCAATTAAAACCAAAACCGCCGAGCGTTGCGAATCCGTCTTAAAGCGTTTGTTAACAGTATGCTTTCACCTTACTCTTCGACAATCACATGAATATCTATAGAGGATCTAAGTGTAGACTTTTTGCGTCGATATTCGTTGATAGCATGATTGCTATTGGTTTTATCTTTCGGAGGTACTGGTATCTCTGGTAATTCTTGAACCAAATACTTGCACTCTTTAGCGACTAAGTTGCGATCATCTAGGTCGCAGATATTGTCCATTAACTTTGATAATTCATCTTGAACATCATCAATTTTTTCAACAATGTCGGAAGCAAGCATAGCGCCGTTTGCGCCACTTTTAATTCTTTCTAGCTGATTCAGTACCTTATGAACAGAGCCAATTATTCCAGTCCTAGCTTCAACCCGAATTACATCATGGTGTTTTGCTTTGGTTTGATACAAGGACTCCGATATAATTGCGTCTGACAACCACTTTGAATCCGAATAGAGCAGTTGAAGGCCTTCTCTAAAATCTTTGTATGAGCTAATGCCTTGTAGTAGAAGCATTAATGTACCGATAACCGTTACTCGTGTTTTAATCGACCCTTCTTCAAACTCAATATTTATATCAAGCCCTTCAGATAAGAAAAACTCTGTACGACTTAGCGCAAAAGCTCTTATGCTTTCTTTGAACGCTTCAAGCTGTTCTTCAGTTTCAATTCCCGCTGGCTCAACGTGAATATACGCCTGACTAAGAATGTTTTTATTTATGTAATCAGCCACGAAAATTCCTTAATACTGTTAACGCCCTGTTAAGGGGTGAGCAACGCAATACCGAAGCCGCCGCATACCACCTTAACCACTAAATTCAACGCATAGTAAAAATGCCACGCGTTGCGAATCCCTCTTGAACAGTTTGTTAGTGCGCTTTTTCAGCGTTCCCCTAACCTTTAAGCGCGTTACGCCAATACTCGACCGTTTTATCTGAAACCAAGCCTGTTTCTCTTGCTGCTGCCACTAGAAAGTCACACAAGTTAGTTGCTAGCTGTTCATTACCGAGTAAATACAAACTACGAATTGCTCGGGTCAGACGAAGTTGGTTGTGGTCATGACTTTTAAGCCAGACATGGTTAGCAGGACTTAGCGCTTGTAATGAAGAAATCTCACACCCATCTCGCTGTAATCCCCAAAACTCAAGTAAAAGATCGAGTGCTTTTAAGTGAGCAACACGTAATTCTTCCGAGTTGGCAAAAGCCTCTCGATCTGCTTTAGTTACCAAAGGAGCATGTTGATTGAACTTAGTACCCTCATCTATCGGGAAAAGAACTTGAATATACTTATGATCATGCTCCAGCCAGAAGTGGTTGTAAGCTAACAACTGCTCTATATTGCGACCAAATTTATCTGGAGCTTTACCAGATATGAAACGAGCAATTTCACTCATTTTAAATCCTGCTAATTGTAATTTTTATCTTTGCGCACTAACGCCCTGTTAAGGGGTGAGCAACGCAATACCGAAGCTGCCGCATACCGCCTTAACCACTAAAACTAACGCATAGTAAAAATGCCACGCGTTGCGAATCCCTCTTAAACAGTTTGTTAGGTTTATGATTTCACGATGTAGATGACAGTATTCTTTGAATATAAGCTGCTTTTGCTGCAGGATAATCTTGCCTACTGACGCCACTTGCAACCAAGCCCTGTTTTAAGGAATTGTACTCGATTAGCAACTCTTGGTTTTGAATGTGAGCATCTCTAAATTGAATATGTTTTCTTAACTTTGAGTCGCCCTGCTTATAAGCATGTACATGGATATAATCGAAACGTTCGTTATCGTTGTAATATGTGAAGAAGCAACGACCTTCAACTCCTTGCTCTCCTTTGCAAGTAAAGCCTAGAGATTCGAGCAATAGAATGTTTTGCTTAAAAGTTAAAGTGTCATTATATGCGATACCTATATCTATTATCGGTTTTGCAATTGAGCCTGGGATCGCTGTACTACCAATATGATAAAGAGTCACGCCACCCAAATTAGGCGCAATCACGCTGACAATTAGCTCATAGGCTTCAGTCCATGTATGGACATAGTCGGTTATCTGGACTGTAAAACGCTCTAGCCCTATACCTAGCTCTTCAAGTCGCTTTATCAACTCAGTTTTATCCACTTTAACTTCCCATGTTAACTCGTAAACCTAACGCCAAATTAAGGTGTGAACAACGCTAACACCTAAGCTAAACCATTGTGCCATAAACACTAAACTGGCTTGAAGTGAAAGCGCCAAGCGTTGTGAATCACTCTTAAATTTATTGTTAGTTGCGTAACCAAACTCGCGCTACATACCATTGAATACAGCGATTCCTAGAAGAGCTAAAGCAATACTAGCAAGCCCAATATAGCTGACTTTTCCACGTTCTGATTCCGTTACCTCTGAAGATGGGAAACGCCCGAATGTAGCAGCTTTCGATACTACCCAACCAACACCGTAGCCAATACGCTCAATAATGATTAACTGAACAATTGTCTTTAATAAGGAACCTAGCATTCGAAAAAATGCCAAAACTGACTCTTCCATATGCACTCTCCTTTAATACGGAATTCCAGATTTTTTCGGAGCAAACTAACGCCCTGTTAAGGTGTGAGCAACGCAATACCGAAGCTCCCGCATACCACCTTAAACACTAAAACCAACGCATAGTAAAAATGCCACGCGTTGCGAATCACTCTTAAACAGTTTGTTATGCCTATGCTAACCACCTAGAAAATCTAGTATTTTTTGTCCAGTACCTAGACCTCGTTTGTAAAACTCAGTGTGACCGCAGCTACTGCATGATAAGAAATAAAAACGGTGTTTGTTGTAATTGAAAAATGTACTCCAAAATCCACCACTGGCTCTTAACTCACCAACCTCATATGACTCTGAACCACATTTATCACAGCAGTATTCAAACTTCGATTTCACTTTGTCATTCCCTAACAGGTGGTTTGCCATCTGCTTGTTTGCAAGCTCTTTGCCTAAAGACCCGCACTTTTCACACTTTAATGATGAGTGTTCATTGCTATGCCCGCACCCAAAGCACTCCCATTTACTATCCATATTTCCTCTTATAGGCATAACGCCCTGTTAAGGTGTGAGCAACGCAATACAAAAGCCACCGCATACCACCTTAAACACCAAACACAACGCATAGCGAAAATGCCACGCGTTGCGAATCACTCTTAAACAGTTTGTTATACCGTTGTTTCGCGATGATTTGTTTTAAATTGCTCAATAGATGCCTTAATAGTTTCACGAGACTCAAATTCTGGAATGCAAGAGTAAAGCATCCATTTATGAATTACCTTTGGTTTACCTCGAAACGCGATAAATGACTGGATTTTTGCATACCTCTGTAAAGTCTTTGATTTAGTGTATATTTTAGCTTTTAAAAATGCCCGTTCGTACGCAAGGAAATAGTAAAAACAATAGATGTATGCCAGCAAACTAACAGATAGCAACATAGGAACGAGAAAATCACGAAATGTCCCGATACTGAAAAATTTAGTTGGTTCGCTATAGATGCTTAGCAACGAATCAATGAGTAAGAACAGCCCAAAAATAGCGATGATTACATCGACTACTTTTTTCACTGGTTGATGTTCCGGTTTCACAGCGAAAGCACTGCAACAACTAAGAAACGTCAATAATGACACTAAAATTAATTCCACCACAAAACTATAAGAATGAAATGCCACCAAAAATTCAATAAGCACTATTAGTTTTAACTGACTATTTAAAGACTCTCTAAGAAACTCGATAGGTTCGCTAACTTTCGTCGTTTTTAATAGCTGAACGAATGCGATAAACACAAACCACAGTATCGTGTTTTTTAACTGACCAACATTCCAAACATCAATACGCTCAAGTATGAAAACCACCAAGGTTGTATAAGCAGCTAGTGTCGCAAGCGTAATGAGAATTGTCTTCTGTAACATCGTTTGGGCAACACAACCTAGCGAGCTTCGTACTTCTGAGTGTTTAATCATCATCCAAGCAAAGAAGACAATTATGAGAGTCGCCGATGCTAACTCTCGATTATTGAATACGTTCAAAATACTCCTCACTAATGAAAACGGTATAACGCCGCGTTAAGTGGTGAACAACGCCAACCACTAAACTTAAACCATTGTACCTTAAACACTTAAGCTAACTTGAACCAAAACCGCCAAGCGTTGTGAATCCGCCTTAAACGCCTTGTTAGCTTAAATTTCAACGACTTTTGCATACGGGCAAGCACTAACAAGTTCACTTTTAACGCCTTTCATTAAGTGCTCTGGAACCCAAAAGTCCAAAGCTCCATCGGATTTATTAAACAGGGTTACGCACGTCCCTCCAATCGGGTCTTTCACAAACTGAATACGTACAATATTGGAGGTACATATCGTGCTACCTTTTAAGCGAAGGAATCGCTCCACAGCCAGCTTACGGACCGTTATTTGATTGCCTTCAATCTCGATAATTGCTTTGAGCTTTGAAGTTTTCAATTCGAACAAACCAAATAAGACTGGAAACACTAATATTGCGCATAAAACTAAAATGATTATTAAAACAATATCCAAAGTTTCGCGCTCCTTTAAGCTAACGCCCTGTTAAGGTGTGAGCAACGCAATACCTAAGCCGCCGCATACAACCTTAATCACTAAAACCAACGCATAGTAAAAATGCCACGCGTTGCGAATCACTCTTGAACAGTTTGTTAGTTTTATTGCTGGCGACTCAGTAACAAACTTGCTCCAGACATAGCCAAAAGCATTGCACAACCTCTATTGAAGCGCTTTGCCATTTTCGGCTTCGTAAACCACTGCCTTAAGTACATTCCAAATATCGCATAAATCGATATTGCACCCATTTCTAAAACTAGGAACGTAGCTCCTAGAGCGAAGAATTGTTCATTTACACTCGCTGAAACATCGACGAACTGTGGTAAAAAGGCGGTAAAGATTAAGATCGCCTTTGGATTACCGGCGGCTAGCAAAAATTCTTGTTTAGCTAAACTTACTTGGTTGCGAGTATTTGCTAGTTCAGAAAAAGGACTCGCTTCCGAATGCCAAAGATTAAAGGCAATCCACAACAAATAAGCTGCGCCAACAATTTTAATCGTTAGAAATAGAGTCTCAGAAGCATAAAGAACGGCAGCTAAACCAGAAGCAGCCAAGGCAATCATTACAGCGAACGCAACAATACGACCAAGTCCAGCAATAAAAGCAGATTTGAAACCGTAGCAACGAGCATTGTTCATGGACAATAGATTGTTTGGACCAGGAGTCATATTGAGTGCAAAACACGCAGGTATAAAGAACAATAACTTCCAGATTTCCATGACATTTCCTCCATAAAACTAACGCCGCGTTAAGTGGTGAGCAACGCTACCACCCGACCTAAACCATTGTGCCGTAAACACTAAAATCAAAGCAAACCGAAAATGCCAAGCGTTGGGAATCCGTCTTAAACGCTTTGTTATACACTTAGAACCTTCGGATTATTTGCAGGATAAAAAGGTAGTCGACCAGTATTAGATGCTAGAACACCTTGCTTCAAACCTTCGTCAATCCATACTAATACACGGTCTCTGAACTCACTTTCCACTTTAGTGTGATTGGACGAGTTGACAACATTTGGGATAGCAGACTTAATGAACATCTCATCTGTAACCCCGTTACGTCCATTACAAGGCATTGTAACAAACCACCCTGTCGGACGAAGTTCAATGGAAAACGCCCAATCACCATTCGAGCCAGGAACATAATTGCCAAACTTGATAGCATGACTATGGCTATTCTCGCCAGTACGAGAATCGAAGAACTTTCCATGCCACAGACAAAGCTCTTCAATATCTTTAAGAAAAGTCGACAGCTTTGCAGATGCTTCACCCATTTCTTGAATTAGTACCTTAGTACTTTCCACTTGATACTTTTGGAGAATTTCTTGAGACATAATCATCACCTTAACAACATAAAAACACATCATACCATATATGAAAATGACGCCGTATTGATGTATAACTGAATAGTTGCGAATTGGTTATTTGAACTTTTAGAGGGAAGTGTATAACGCCCTGTTAAGGTGTGAGCAACGCAATACCGAAGCTACCGCATACCACCTTAAACACTAAACGCAACGCATAGCAAAAATGCCACGCGTTGCGAATCACTCTTAAACAGTTTGTTAGGGCTCGTCTAATTGCTAGCAAATAAATCTTGCTGGGCGTCTTTTAATGCTTTTTGATGACGGTACTTTTTGCCCTGCATTGTCTCTTGAAAAACGCTTTCTTGACCGTTTTCAATTACCGTATCGACAGAATAACCAGTAACTACGACATCTCCAACCTCGTCTAGTTTTCGATGTATGTGCAAAACACACTTAATAGCAGCGCCATGAGTAAAGCTGATTTGCTCAGATAAAACATCACGCTTAAAGTCTTGATCGTTCATGGAGAAGCTAATGCTTTCGCCTTTATAAATACCTTTCCATTTGTGTCTCCCATTACGGAGAACCGGAGATATAATTTCTATGACAGCATTATCTTCGATTTGGACTGGCAATGAATTTGAGTGAAGAATAAAACGTTTAAAATCGCTACGTTGAACCATTGCTTCTTTAAAAGCTTCCTCTCCCTCTTTATCCAAGCCATTAATGCCAACCTTAGTAATTTTTGGAGTGTTATTTAATTGCTTATAAAAATTAGACTTACGGGTAACTACTTTGTAATTAGTATCAACAAGTGAAGCAACTTTCTCGACTGTATCTTGGGTAACTTTGTCTTCTTCTACTTCCTTTTGCAGCTTTGCTAAGTTTATACGACGCTCCAAAATACTGAGCTTTAGATCTTCTTTCTGAAGTTGCTCTAGTTCCGGATCAGTCGTGGGGATACGTGATATAACAATACCAGCAATGCTTACGATTACTGAAATCACGGCGGCATTTGCATTAGTAAATGCCCAGATATCTCTGAGCCCACCCTCTTTCCAAGCTTCAGCTTCAATGACTATTTGAGTGTTAAGTACTTTGGCTATTTCTTGGACTATTGCAAGAACTTCAGACTCGCATTTATTACGAGCAATTGCATCCATACTATGCGAGCCGTTCTCAAGATAGTAGTGCATTTGAAGTTTAGTTGAATGGGCGATTTGCATGGATTTACCTTATGTCTTATTCCACAAATAAAATGAGGGTAAAAATGAAAAACTCAAGAAGATAAATGCAACAAGGCTCACATTTTTGATATAGAGCCCTAACGCCTTGTTAAGGTGTGAGGCACGCAGTGCCGCAGCCTCCGCATACCACCTTAACCACTAAAACTAACGCATAGTAAAAATGCCACGCGTGCCGAATCACTCTTGAACAATTTGTTATGTGCGTAGTTCAAAACCCGCACCGTTAACTGAGTTTTGTCGGAAGATCTACTGGAATTTCAAATTGAACACGATGTGCAGTATGCGATTCGTCCAAATTCTTCACGCCGCCACCGATTGATAGAACAGCCAGTTTAGCTTTTGCGCTAGCATCAACTCCGGATGTTTCTTTTACTTGCAGTGCGATATCAAACTTGATGGTCTGTTTTTCTGGACGCACATTAGAGTCAGTAGATCCAACAACACCGAATCCATCGCTCTGATATTCTGTATGAGTTCGAGCTGGATTTACTTTACCACCGAGTCTCTCAACTTCTTCCGTTGCATCTTTAACACCCTTGGCAATCTGGACAAGAGTTTCTTTTATGTATTCATCTAGCTGCATTTTTTCTCCTAGCACATAACGCCCTGTTAAGGGGTGAGCAACGCAATACAAAAGCCGCTGCATACCACCTTAAACACTAAAATCAACGCATAGTAAAAATGCCACGCGTTGCGAATCCCTCTTGAACAGTTTGTTATATCACCACGCCTCGGGATTCTCACAACGAGGGCAAACATTGACTAAATTTTCATCCCAATACGACATTTCTTCATTAGCCCAAGGAGAGCCACAAACGTCACAATCAACTTCAATTTGTCCTGACTCTTCATTTCCACAGAATGTGCACTTATAACCGGTAGGCGAATCAGCGTCGGGGATAATTGTGTCATTATTGCACTCTTCACAATAGTACTCATTCCACTCAATGAACATTTGATGCTTAGGTCTAGTACCTCTGAATAGTGCTTCCTTTGCTTCATGCACATCCATATGTGCTTCTGCTAATGCGTGCTCATATTCGTCAGCCAATACATTGAAGGTTTCATAGCAATGTTTTCCGACTTCCTTCTCTAAATTGAACAACGAAAAGACGTCCGCAAACTCATCTAACCCTCGAACTAATCGGCCAATACACAAGCGAACTTCCTTCACTGTGAATTCAAACTGAAAATGTTCAATGGCATTGCGAATCCCTTTCATCCAGTCAATATCATCAATGAAGTCTTGATCAACAAAATGGTTACCTGTGATAGAACAAGTCTCGTGCTTGGCGATAGCCAATACGTCGCTTACGTTTACAGTAAATGGATTGTCATGACCAGCAACGACAGCTTCGAAGTCAAACTTCTCTTTTTCTAACTCATAATACGCAGCCAAAAGATCGATTTTCTTTTCTGATGCTCGTTGTTTTACTTTTTTATAGCACTTAGAAAAAACCAAGTTTTCATCTAGGCTTTGCAGGTACATTTTTAAAACAAGTTCAATCGCATGGGATAAATGCAGAATTGTAAATTTATAACCCTTTTCGTCACCATTTTGAGCACTCTCTAGCTTAGCCAGTGCTTCGTTAAAACTATCTATTGCGTTCGATTTTATATCTAATTTTATTTTCATTATTTAGCCCTAACCTACTGGGTTGACTGGTGATATAACGCCCAATTAAGGTGTGAAGCACGCTAACACCACACCCAATTTGAACACCGTAAACTCTGAACTTAACCCAAACCAAAAATGCCAAGCGTGCTGAATCACTCTTAAATTGTTTGTTAAATTGCTATTTTCGTAGCTTTGCATTTGCTAATAACACAATTGAATCACCTGAATTACGTCTTACACCAAAATAACCACCTGACGACGAAAGTTGTTGTACCTCAAGTGAATCTGAATCAAGTCTGTCAAACCAATATGGAGCTAAAGAGCATTGAGCAGAACCTGTCGCCAGATCTTCAGATATACCTATTTTTGGCGCGAAATATCTTAATACATACCCATTTTCACCATTCGCGGCTGTCACGATTAAAGCATGGTACTTACTAAGCTGTTTAAAACGCATATCATCAGGCTTAAAACTTCTGACAGATTCCAAAGAAGGTAAGACTATGACTAAGTCTCGAGTTGAAAACACCTCAATAGCATCAACAGCCAAGTCCGATATTTCCGGTGGAACAACACATGCTTCACCTTTCCAACTTGGCAACTCAAGAGTATATACACCATTCTTTTTGGCAATTGAGACGTTCCCGTACTTGCTACTAAAAAGTACACTATCGAGTTTGTACTTAGAGATGATTGCAGCACCAGCCCCTAAGCTACCATGCCCACACAGGTTAATTTCTCCATCCAGTGCAAACCAGCGAATATGAAACTGTCCATTAGTTTTTATAACAAAAGAGGTAACTGGCAGTCCTGCTTCACAAGTTATTTTCTGTAACTCTTCATCAGAAAGCCAACTATCAAGCTCTAATACACCACAAGGGTTACCAGAAGCCGATTCACCACCAAACACATCATATATATCTAATTTGATAATCCACCATCCTCGATTGCAATTTAACGCCCTGTTAAGGTGTGAGCAACGCAATACCGATGCTTCCGCATGCCACCTTAACCACAAAACCTAACGCATAGTAAAAATGCCACGCGTTGCGAATCACTCTTAAACAGTTTGTTATGCAACTGCATTACATTTGATCTCGTTGTAAGCATCCTTTTACAGACCCCATATATTTTGAGATCTCTGGATAGAACAAGGTTTTCTGGGTAGTCACCATAAACATAAAAGATGCAAACCCCATAAAATGACCATGCTCATTTACATCAGGAGATAGCACCCGATTCTTGTAATGAACATTATTTGTACTGCTATAGGGGTAGGTATTTTTTTCCTCATCAAAGTAAGCAAAGAGACCATCTTCAATGCTCAAAATAAAATTGTGCCTGTGCCTATACTCAATATCGTCGTCATACAATTCATTAAAGCTAAGTTTATCAATATCAAATGCTAGTTTTTGGCATATTAAGAATGAAGGAATTAAGTCCATATGATGTTCGATAGGATTATAGGGTAAACCATTAACTTTCTTTAATATACTCGGAGGGTTATGCAAACGTTCACTTAGCGCTTTATTCCTTGCAAGCTTATTAATAGCATCTTTAAACTGACTTTTGTTTAAAGTCGACTTAACTTCACCGATAGCATGTACAGTTTCGACAGGGAAAAACCTTTGCTTGTCAGCCCCCTCAAATATCGGGGTCATATTAGCATCATAAATTATAATATCGCATTGGGTGCTAATGTCGTCCAAAGAACTGATGACAAATCCTGTAGATATCTCATAAGCACTCGGTACAACAAATCTTAGAAAGTCCCTAACTATCGTCTCTCTGTATGTACCAAACTCACCATTATGAAAAATTCGCTTTTTGCTCTCATCATAAAACACTTCTTTAGCGGTCAAAGTAAATGCTGATTTAAAAATATTTATTTTTTCTTTCAATAAGCTATCAAATATTTGGCTAGTCATCCGCCCTCTCTTTCCTGCTGTTGCATAACGCCCTGTTAAGGTGTGAGCAACGCAATACCGAAGCCGCCGCATGCCACCTTAAACACTAAAACCAACGCATAGTAAAAATGCCACGCGTTGCGAATCACTCTTAAACAGTTTGTTATGTGAATTCTCGATTGAAACGCCGAACTTTTGTACGCATATTTTTCATAGGCGATGATGTATTAAACTGAATCATGCGCCCCAAAGTCCATTGTTCATACCACGTAACACCATACAAATCATGGTCACTTAAGCTTGAAATGAGTAAAAGTATCTCGTTAACTGTAGACTCAAGCTCAATGAGTAAATCATCATATTTCCACTCACAGTACTCTTCGTGGAAGCTTTCAGCGAGTGATCCTAATTGGTTCCATTTATAACCAGTTTCCGGGAAATCAACATGTTGGTTTTGAGATCTTAAGTGATGCCATTTAAGAACGAGTTTTCCCCAACCAATCAAGTAAGCCACTGTATCACTAACGCTAATGACTGTACCTTTGACGTTTCCCTCTACTCCAGGTTTGCGAACTTTGCTTTCCGGAATTGAACGATAGTCAGCCATGAGTTTCGGAAATATTGAGTTTATAGCCAACTCCAATTCATCCTTATTTCTTGGCACAGAAGACATTTTGACCTCCATTCACATAACGCCCTGTTAAGGTGTGAGCAACGCAATACCGATGCTTCCGCATACCACCTTAAACACAAAACGCAACGCATAGCAAAAATGCCAAGCGTTGCGAATCACTCTTAAACAGATTGTTATGCTCGTACTCAAAGGAATTGAAGAACTAAACAAGCAATAAACGCGGGTAGACCGGCAATGAAGAAAACCAAACCAGTCTGGTAGTTCATTCGGTAGTGCTCATGTTGTTCTTTTTCGAAATCATGTCCTTCTACCATTTTGTAGACTTTATCTGTTCTAGGGTCATCTAACCGAGTGGTCTTACTATGGATACCACCTTCCCACATTAGCTTCGCCAAAATCCATATAATGATGACTACAAAGAACAGGAAGTCGACCAATTGCGTAGTAGCGAAGAAAGGAACAAACTGGGCTAGAGCTATGACAACAAGTGCCGCTGAGAGGTTAATCAGAACCACTTTTTTAAACAAATCGAGCAAAATTACCTCCTAGAGCATAACGCCCAATTAAGGGGTGAACAACGCTGCCACCCACACCTAAAGCATTGTGCCATAAACACTAAAATTGAAGTAGAAGCGAAAGTGCCAAGCGTTGAGAATCCCTCTTAAATTGCTTGTTAGTTGCGTTTCAAATGAGGTCGAAGATAGTTTTCTAACTTTTCAACCGACAACTTAACCGCATCAGTAATTTCATCCTGTTCATCCCTAATTGGTTTAAAAACGCGACTTCTCATTTGCTTACCTAACTCAGGATCACTGGAAAAGTTTTCGTTATCTTCCATCTCGTTGTCTACAACCGCCTGCATTCCAACACGTAGTAAACGAGCATTTTTTCTAAGTTCTTGTACCAACCCTTTGACTTCATTTCCCCAAAGAGCTTCAGCTTCCAAACCTTGTGCCTCTAATTCTTGTACAGCTTCAACAACAGGTTTCCATCTATTTGAGAACACATATGACCAGGATTCAGCTTTGTATTCAGAAGACCTATTCATAGGATCGTAGTTCTCTGGGAATTCATTAGGCAACGTCATTGGGGAGCGGGAGTATTCCATTTCATCACGAAATTTATACACGGCCCTGATTAGCTGTCGAGAAACCTCAAAGTCTGCTTTGCCTTTCAATTCACGAGCCCAGCTTTTTACGCCATACATAGCCACGAAAAACGTTCCTAAAGCACTTAAACCAAGTACGACATCTTTCACTAACGTAACAATTTCATTAACTGTCAATTTTCCTCCAAAGCAACTAACGCTTTCTATACGGCCTTTTGCCACCTTTCAGGCAGGCTACCGCCTTCTTTCATTCCAAAAGAAAGTATGCATGCTAGCACTTATCTTTATGAAACAAATAGAAAATCAGTATTAATCTGTGTGCTCACACACGCAATTAGACGGCGAAGTGACGCCTAGTTCTTAATGAGAGGCTAAGTTTATAAAACTGTATAAACAACCAGTCAAATTAGAAAATGAAAAGTCAGTTTTTACTTAGCGTCAAAGAGCATATGATCTCGCGTCACTATGCGAAGAAAACCATTGAAACCTACCTGTTTTGGATAAAGCGTTACATTGTCTTCCATCAACTAGCTCACCCCTCCAAACTTTGTGAAGACGATGTTGAACGCTTTCTGAGTCATCTTGCCATTGATGAAAAGGTAGCAGTGAAAACGCAGGCACTTGCATTAAACGCCATCTCATTTTTATATCGAGAGTACTTCCAGATGCCACTTTCATTGAATATGAGATTTCAAAAATCACTCACTGAGAAAAAACTGCCCGTTGTGTTAACAAGAGACGAAGTGAGACGCTTTGTTCAGCATATTGACCCCAAATACAAACTCCATATCCAACTATTGTACGGTTCTGGTCTGCGAATTATGGAATGCTTACGACTAAGAATTCAAGATATTGATTACGACTACGGTGCGCTTAGAGTGTGGCAAGGAAAAGGTGGTAAGAATAGAACGGTCACATTAGCGAAAGAGCTACATGAACCACTAAAAGCACAGGTCAACCTAACGAGAGATTATTACCAGAAGGACCGTCATATGGGCGGTTATGCTGGTGTTTATATCTCTGATGGACTTCGAAGGAAGTACCCTGGCGCAGAATTGGATTTCAACTGGCACTTTCTCTTCCCATCAACCAAATTAAGTATAGATGCAGATACTGGTGAGTTTAGGCGGCATCATGTCAATGAGAGTGCGATACAAAGGGCAGTCAAACGAGCGGCAAAAGACGCGGGAATTGAAAAGTCTGTCACTTGCCATACGCTTAGGCACAGCTTTGCTACCCACCTTCTTGAGTCAGGAGCCGACATAAGAACCGTCCAGGAGCAACTTGGGCATACCGATGTGAAAACGACTCAGATCTACACCCACGTGATCGAACGCGGCGCAGGAGGTGTATTAAGTCCCTTATCAAACCTATAGAAATACAAAAGCCACGGAGTTATTAGACGTAACTCCGTGACCTTAACAATATAACGTCTTAGTGACGCTCGCCCAGTTTGACGTTACCTTTAGAATCAAACCAAAGTGCTTGAGCGCGACGTCGACCGATTAGAATTGGCCCATCGTCATAGAACAGAAAGTTCTTCCAGTGTTTCTTGAAGGTAGACCACTTTGTCTCGATCACGTTGTACTTCTCATAACAAAAGTACACCGTCACATCATCTTGCCAATCAATAAACGCTGCGACCTCTTCCGGTAACTCAGGTTCATCGGCTTCCCAAGCCGCCATCCAATCGACTTCTTCGGACCAGTTCGACTCTTTCATCGGCCAGTCTGACGAACTCAAACGGTCCATATCCGGACTTTGGGCACTAATATTCTCTTTCCAGAACTGCGCAGCGCGGGCTTGGCTCATCGGCTTGATAAACTCGAGCTCTTCCTCTGGCATTGGCATTGACTGGTGAGTAAAAATCCATTTTCTTTGGTATTCGTCCAAAGGCAAATAAGACATTCAGTCTCCTTTCTTACGACTTCAGCCAACCTTTCTCGGTGGCTTCTTCAATCAGTTCTTTGGCTTTGTCCCATAGCGTGACAGAACCAAATTCAATTCTTTTATTGATGGTTAACGCTTGCTCTCGCGTGACACCATGTTCTTTCCAACTTTGACCATCGTTATGGTAGTTGAGTAGCATCGGGATAAGGCGATCTAACGCTTTAGCGTACCTCGCATCATCACTTTGTGCCGCCTCAAACTCTTTCCACAGAGCAAGCAGTTCATCACCTTGATCGCTCGGCAACATACCAAACAAACGCTCTGCGGCTTTTAATTCTTTTTCTTCTTGCTCTTTTGAAGCTGCGACATCATAAACAAAGGTATCGCCTGCGTCGATCTCTACGACATCATGGATAAGCAGCATTTTCATAACTCGAGCAATATCGATGGGTGCATTTGCGTGCTCTTGCATTAATACCGCCATCAATGCAACGTGCCAACTGTGCTCGCCACTATTTTCTAAGCGTCGGTCTGCACTCTTTACCCGAGTACGACGAAGTACGCTTTTCAGTTGGTCCAGTTCAATAAGAAGTGCTAACTGCTTTTCCAATCTTTCCATTTATCGAGCCCCTGCTATCCAGTTTGGGTTGGTCAACGATGTCAGCACGTGGTCTCGCCATTCACCGTCGATCAACAAATAGTCCTTTGCGTACCCTTCTCTTTCAAACCCGGCATATTGTAGCACCGCCTCACTGCGCTTGTTATGTGGCATATAGCCCGCCTGAATTCGGTGTATCTTTTGCACATCAAACATGTAATCACAGGCCATTTTTAACGCGCGGCGCATATAGCCATTGCCCTGCGCGTCTTCTGCAAGGGAGTAACCCACGTTGCAGGCATAGAACGGAAAACGACTCAGATTACTGAAAGAGAGCGTGCCAAGCATTTTACCAGATTCGGCATGAACAAGTAGGCAATAGTAACCAAGCCCTAGGCGGTGAAGCTCATTTAACTTAATCAGTTTTTGCAACCAACCATTGACGGTGTAGAACGCCTCTTCTCGTTTTGGCTCGAATGGTGCCAAGTACGCTCGATTCGTCTGAAAATACTCTGCGATCATATCGGCATCGCCAATTTCCGCAGTACGTAGAAGCAAGTCGCCGTCCAACTTGTGAACGGCGATTGAGGAACTCTTATCTTCCATTATAAATAACAACGTCCATTTAATTTCGGATTCATTTACGGATAGTCCGTTTGTGCGGATACCTTAACTTTACGACGAATGTCCTAACTTTTACGAATACCATAATCGCGCAATTTGTTTGCAATAGACGTATGAGACACATTTAAACGCTTAGCGAGCTTACGGCTAGATGGGAATGATTGATACAAACGCTCTAAAATCTGCGATTCGTAATCACGCATGATCTCATCAAGCGAGCCATCAAGGTTCAATGTCGCGCTACCACCGCCCATAGCTTGTGGCTGAGGTAAGTTGAAGTTATCCGCCTTGAGGACATGTCCATCCATCTCGGTCAACGCACGCAGAACCATGTTGTCTAACTGACGCATGTTGCCCGGCCATTGGTAGTTCGCTAACGCATCCACCAGCTCTTCATCTAACTCTGGCTTATCGATACCAAGCTGCTGTGCGTGCTTCATGACAAATAAGTCTAGTAGCGGTGCGACATCGTTCGAACGCTTGCGTAAAGGTGGAATGTTCAAAGTGAGGACATTTAGACGATAATATAAGTCTTCACGGAACTTGCCGGCTTCAGCAAGTTCTGCCAAGTTATGTTTAGTCGAAGCGATAATACGAACATCAACGTGCATTTCATCTTCCGCGCCCACGCGACGGAAATTACCGTCCTGTAAGAAGCGCAGCAGTTTGATTTGCAGGTGCGAACTCATCTCACCGATTTCATCGAGAAAAACCGTACCACCGTTGGCTTGTTCAAAAATGCCTTTGTGACCTTGTTCATGATTAAATGAACCCGGCGCATGACCAAACAATTCAGTTTCAGCCACATCATCCGGCATGGAAGCACAGCTCAACACAAGGAACGGCTTGCTCGCACGGCCAGAACGACTATGACAAGCTTTGGCTAGCATCTCTTTACCAGTGCCCGTTTCACCTTCAATCAATAATGGTTGATCGAGAACGGACAATTTCTTCGCTTGATTCATTAACGCTTTGTGGCGGTTGGATAATCCAACAAAGTGCTCAAAGCCTAACTGGTTGTTGAGCGGCAAGATCTCTTCGATTTGCGCACCATGTTGGCTAGAACGAATCGTCATCAGCGTGCTGGCTAAAGTGGAGTTTTGTGCTTCGTCTTTGATGTATACCGGCATCAACTCTAGGATGTAGTCCAAGCCATCAATCACTAGGCTTTCGCGAGTGCGTGCATTAACGCCTTCAGACCAACGAGAAAAGCGCACGCTCGGCAACAACATACCAATTTGCGTACCGATCACATCTTGTTTGTGCTGACCAAGCAGAGACAGTGCCGCCATGTTCGCCATATCGACCGCACCTTTGAGGTCGATAGCAAACACAGGATCAGGAAGATTATCCACCAAAGAAAGCAGCTCTGTATTATGGCGCTCCATTGGCATAAATTGGATTTTACGTACGTCTTTGACCCCCGGAATACGGCGGATCTCAGCCATCAACTCACTGAAGGTATCAAAGTCGATATCTGGGCAGTTTAGGTAAATGATGCCACTGATATCAATTTCGATACCACGTAAGTCGATGCTTTTAGACGCTAAAATATCGAGCAGTTCTCGGGTAAGACCGAGTCTATCTTCACAAAAGACTTCAAGACGCACTGAAAATATCCCAATTCACAACTGTCAGGAAAAGTTGACAGTAGTTTCTCCCATGCTTGGAATGGCGTCAAGCAATCCTCACCGTCAAAGGTGATATTGGTTACGGTTTCATCGTGATTGATGCAACTTTCGCCACAACCTCTTTGCGAATCGCACCGAGTTTCACTTGGCGCTCTGGATACCAAGGTAAAGGACGAAGCAACGCCATGGATTTTAGACCAAGACGAGCGGTTAAGATCCCTACACCGAGTCCCTGCCCTGCTCGTGCGGAGATTTTTCCGGCGAGATCCATCGACATCAAATCCATGCTGGCATCAATAGCGAGCTCACTCGCACCCGCTGCCGCCATATTCACGAACACAGAGCGGAGCAGTTTGATTCGAGAAGCGTAGCCAAGCTCCACGCCATACACTTTAGAAAGATTGTCGATCATTTTGAAGTTACGCCATGCCACCAGCAACATGTCAGCAGCTGCCAACGGGCTAACGGCCACCAAAGCTGCGGATTCGGTTGCGTGCTGCGAAACAATTTTAGTTGCGAGCTTATCTTGCTGGCTAACGACCATGGCATCGTACATCTCTAGAATTTCAGCGTCACTGTGAGCTGGGTTTACGCTGTTTTTCCAACGGTCAAAACCTGGGTTTTCTGCCAGTACACCACTTTGCTCCGCGACTTTTTCGCAAAATGCTTTGCCCTTGCCAACGCTTTGGCTATCGATAAGTGCTTCACTCTCTTCTTGCACGCTAAAGTGATTACGCAGTTTGCGCAGCTTCCATAACTCTTTGCCTAACGCGCCTAAACCAAAAGACGCGATGGTAGTGATAAAGCCAGCCCAACCAAGCGCTAGCCAATCAGCAGTTTGTATAGCGGTAATCACAGAATCAACCGCTTGCCAACCAACTAGACCGGCAAAGGTGGCAAAGAGACCCGTTGTCAGCCATTTGCGACCAGATTTAGGGCGAATGACTTGTTCGAGCTGCAACTCTTGTTCTGTCTCTTCCTGTTGCTCTTCAATCTCAACGGGTATGAAAGTCTCTTTTTCAGAGAACGTCTTCTGCGCATTCAACTCTGGGGATACGTCCTCTTCCTCACTGTGCATCACTTTTTCTTTGAAGACTTGTTTTTGTTTTAGTTCGCTCATTTCAATTTGTCTCCCAATAGGTATTCCAATACTTTGTCGAGGCGAATGTGTTTCATCGGCTCATCCGTTTCTGAAGGCATCGGACGGAAAGAAGTAAAATCAAAGCCACTATTTTGCCAATAAGCCGCATTAGGTAACTTCTTCGGCACTTCACCGGGGAACATTGTCATCGACTCGCCATCAAGCGTCGTCCCTTTAAGGGCAGGCACGGTTTTATCTCCCGATGCAATAAAACCCGAGGTCGTCGCTTGAATAGAAGCAATGCTCATGCAGCTCATTTCAATATTCTCATACGCTGCGGTCTGCCATGCTGGATGCACCATTTGTTGAAGTAAGGAGACCAAATGCGGATGTTGATCCGGTGTCACGTGGTCGGCTTTTGTCGCAGCGAACAATACTCTGTCGATTTTTGGTGAGAACAAGCGACGCAAAAAGCTGCTTCTACCATATCGGAAGCTGTGCATGATTTGTTCAAGCGCTTGGCGCATATCGTAAAACGCTTCATCCCCCGCATTCAGGGGCTGTAAGCAATCCACCAGCACAATCTGGCGATCAAAGGTCGCAAAGTGATGCTTATAGAACGCCTTAACCACCTTTTGCTGATACTCGTGATAACGTGCTTCTAACATCGCCAAATTGCTACCCTTAACAGGTTTAACATCGGCATCAAATCGACATGGGAAGAACTGCAATACTGGCGCCCCTTCAAGCTCACCCGGCAAGACGAATCGACCTGGCTGAACCCAATGTAAGCCACTGTCTTTACATGCATGCAAATAGTCAGTGTAAGTTTTAGCGACTCTCTCTAGCTGCTTTTCATTCAGTTCCGCAGTTAAATCCAATGCTTCTAGCTCTGCCAGCCAATCGGCAGCAAGCTCACTACGTTGCCCTTTTAGCGCCTCAAATTGCGTCTGTGACCACGTCGCGAAATCCATATCGAGCAAAGGCAGATCCAATAGCCACTCACCCGGATAGTCGATGATGTCGACATTCAGTACCGCGGTTTTGCTCAATAGCTTTTTGGTGGTTTTGTTCGGCTTGTATTTCAGCGCAAGTCGAATTTCACTTACGTCGCGCGTCGGCACTGGCCATTGTGGTGGCATAGCATGAATTTGGCTCATCGCATCATCATAGGCAAAACGCGGTACCATCATGTTGGTTTGCGGCTCACGTTTGGCGCCAATTAAGCGTTTGTCACGAGCAGCATTGAGTAGCGGCAAGTTGTCATGAGTGGCGGTATGCAGTAATTGATTAACCAGAGAAGTAATGAAAGCAGTTTTACCTGCACGCGATAACCCCGTAACGGCAATACGAACGTTGGAGTCCATGCCACGGCTGATAAAGTCATTCACTTCTTGCGTTATTCTTTTCATACTTTTTATTTATCTCATCAATTCTTGCTACGCAGTGTAATTTTACCAACCTTAATCAAAGATGAGCAAAGTATTCACTGCAAAACCTTTTTCCAAAAACGAAAAAGCCCCTGGGAGTTTCAGAGGCTTAGAGATCTTAACGACTTTCTGTCCAGTCTAATCGTCTTCAATCAACTTGTAGATCACGAACAAGGCGATTTCTAGGATCAGCCATAATACACAAGTGATAGTGACGTATTTTTCATCGAAGATACTGATGCCGTGAAGAATCAAGTCGTAGCCAACAAAGCTACCAATCACAACAGCAAGAACTATTTGTAGAATTTGAATAAAACGAGGCATGCCGTCTCCTAATTATGGTCAGCATAACAACAAGATTTGCTATGCCTATTAGTTTATATCTGAGTATATAGACAAAAAGTGCAGCTTTCGCTGCACTTTTGTCAAATGTTTGCTAGGTAAATCAGCACTTTGTCACATTCTCTCAATTGAGACGTTCGCCTTATGTTCAATAATGCAAAGCTCATAGTAAGCCTAGTAACAAAACACTGTAACCTGACAGGGCAGCAGCTTACGCTTCCATTTCTTGGATTTTTACTTTCCAAGTATCTGGACCAATTTGGTGAGCGTTCGCGCCATTTGAATCCACAGCCACCGTTACTGGCATATCTTCAACTTCAAACTCGTAGATTGCTTCCATGCCTAGGTCTTCGAATGCCACCACGCGAGCTTTCTTAATCGCTTTTGCAACGAGGTACGCCGCACCGCCAACTGCCATTAAGTAAACCGCTTTGTGGTTCTTGATAGATTCAACTGTTGCAGGACCGCGCTCTGCTTTACCGATCATGCCCATAATGCCTGTTTCTTCTAACATCATGTCTGTGAACTTATCCATACGTGTTGAGGTTGTTGGACCTGCAGGACCTACGGCCTCATCACCGACGGCATCAACCGGGCCAACGTAATAAATGAACTTACCCTTGAAATCAACGCCAGCAGGTAAACCTTCCCCCGCTTCTAGCATACCTTGGATGCGTTTATGCGCAGCATCACGACCAGTTAGAATTTTGCCCGACAGCAGAACCGTTTCGCCGGTTTTCCACTCTTGAACTTCTTCTTTGGTCACGGTATCTAAGTTCACGCGACGTGTGTTCTCGCCCGCTTCCCAAGTAATATCTGGCCAATCTTCTAGCTTCGGTGGCGTTAGCTCAGCAGGACCGTTGCCATCTAGTGTGAAATGCACGTGACGAGTCGCTGCACAGTTCGGAATCAAGCACACAGGCTTAGACGCGGCATGGGTTGGCGCGGTTTTGATTTTTACGTCAACAACCGTTGTTAAACCACCTAGGCCTTGCGCACCAATACCCAGCTTGTTTACGCGGTTGAAGATATCAAGACGAAGCTCTTCTTCCGCATTTTGAGGACCACGATCGATCAGTTCTTGAATATCGACGTGCCCCATCAGAGATTCTTTTGCTAATACGGCTGCTTTTTCAGCGGTACCGCCGATACCAATACCAAGCATGCCCGGTGGACACCAACCTGCACCCATTGCTGGTAGTGTTTTCTCTACCCATTCTGCAATGTCGTCAGATGGGTTTAGCATCACCATCTTGGTTTTGTTTTCAGAGCCACCGCCTTTGGCTGCGATTTGAATTTCAACTTTATCGCCTGGCACCATATTGATATGTACAACCGCTGGCGTGTTGTCTTTGGTATTGATTCGCTTGCCCGCAGGGTCCATCAGAACCGAGGCACGCAATGGGTTGTCCGGATTCGTGTAAGCTTGTCGAACGCCTTCATCCACCATCTGTTGAACCGTCATGTCGGTTGAGTCCCATTGAACGCCCATACCGATATTGACGAAACAAGTCACGATACCTGTGTCCTGACAAATCGGTCGATGGCCTTCTGCCGACATACGGGAGTTAATTAGGATCTGAGCGATAGCGTCTTTCGCAGCTTGGCTCTCTTCACGATGGTAGGCTTTTTCAAGGGCTTGAACAAAGTCTAGCGGGTGGTAGTAAGAAATATACTGTAGCGCATCAGCAACGCTGCTGATGACATCCTGCGTGCGTATTACCGTCATTGCATGCCTCATTATTGTTATGCTTTGCTTCCATTATCGGCTTGGCTTCTATCGTGTTTGTTGAGCTTATTGCTCATAAATGAGCTTCGTTTTATGTGAACAAATTGTCGAACGGCTGATATCGACACACGAGTAACTGAAGTCGCCTTCTTTATAGTAAAACCACCTCCAAGCCTTTGTATAGAGGTAGTTTGGCTATACAGGCGAATATGATACTCTTGCTGCCCATGACATGCCATGCAGTGAACGAACTCTTTGTCACAATTTAAACAAATGAACAACATGGATACGCAATTGCTTGATTTTAAGGCATTGGAATACGCCAACGACCTCGCTATTACTCTATTTTCTCGTATCGAAAGCCAACCTTGGGCAATGCTTTTGCGTTCGGCTTCTGAGACGCACATCGACAGCCGATTTGATGTATTGGTTGCCAATCCAATCGCAACGCTGGAGACCGTCGCTGGCGATACGCGCATTAAAACAGAATCGCAACAATACCTTTCCCAACAAGATCCGTTCTTATTATTAGACGAGCTCCAACAACAGCTTTTGCCCAACCTTGAGTTAGGCACAGAGTGGGATCTGCCGTTTGTCGGCGGCGCGCTGGGCTATTTTAGTTACGATTTAGGGCGCCGCGTCGAGTCTATGCCAGAACTGGCGACCAAAGACCTTCAAACGCCCGACATGGCTGTTGGGTTGTATGAATGGGCATTAGTGATCGATCACAAGCTGAAGAAAGCGTGTATGGTAGGCCAAAACATTGAGCAAGCTTGGCAATGGCTTAATTCACAATCTCCAGCAGATGGTGAAGACTTCAAGCTGATTGGCTATTGGCGATCGAATATGACGCAAGACTCTTACGCTTCGCGTTTTGATCGCGTTCAAGAATATTTGTTGAGTGGTGACTGTTACCAAATCAACTTAGCCCAACGCTTTAACGCCTCTTATCAAGGAAGCGAGTGGCAAGCTTACACTAAACTAGAAACGGCTAACCAAGCCCCTTTCTCTGCGTTTATTCGCATGCCTAATTCAGCAATCATAAGCGTGTCACCAGAGCGTTTTTTGGAGCTGAAAGATAACGTCATTGAAACCAAGCCAATCAAAGGCACACGTCCACGAAGTCAAAATGCCGAGCTTGACCAAGCCAATGCGCATGACTTGCAGACGGCAGAAAAAGATCAGGCCGAAAATCTGATGATCGTCGACTTGCTGCGTAATGACATTGGCCGTGTCGCATCACCGGGCAGCGTTCATGTGCCAAAGCTATTTGATATTGAAAGCTTCCCTGCAGTACATCACTTAGTCAGCACAATCCGCGCGGATTTAGATACACAATACAGCGCAGCCGATCTGCTTCGAGCTTGCTTCCCCGGCGGTTCAATTACTGGCGCGCCAAAGGTACGTGCAATGCAAATCATCGAAGAATTAGAACCACATCGTCGTAGCGCTTATTGTGGCAGTATTGGATATATCTCACGCCATGGTCGCATGGATACCAGCATCACGATTCGTACGTTGGTTGCGGAAGATAACAAGCTCTACGCTTGGGCTGGCGGCGGCGTTGTAGCAGACAGTGATTGTGCAGCAGAGTATCAAGAGACGCTAGATAAGCTATCTAAGATCTTACCTGCGCTGAAGTAACTTACAGCGCTTTTAAGTATATAGAGAAACGGCTCTGAGTAATGACAGAGCCGTTTTTGTTTATCGTTAGTTTTTGTTAATCATTGTTTTTTAATGATCATTGCTTTTTGCTGATCATTGTTTGTTGCTGATCAAGGGGACTTGCGCCTCATTCGTCGAGCCATTTACACATGATCTGTTCAATATCCGCAGCGGTGTAAGGCTTGGTGAGTATGTCATTCATTCCAGATTCAATGCACTTTTGTCTCTCTTCCAAAGTTGTCCCAGCGGTTAGCGCAATGATCGGCTTCGTAAACCCAATTTCTCGCAAATGCACCGTCGCTTCATAGCCGTCCATCTCTGGCATCCGGCAGTCCATAAATATCAGTTCGTACTCATTTGCTTTAACTGCGTCGACCGCTTCTAGGCCGTTGTTTTTCAGATCTGGCTTGATATCGAGCTTCTTGAGCATTTGGGTGACAATCACTTGGTTCATACGAATATCATCCACCACCAGCACAGAACGTCCTGCAAGCTCAATATGCTTGCCGTCAGACACATAACCAGAACCCCTCCCCTGAGCCTCCCCTTGTTTGAGAGGAATCTTAAGCTTAAAAATGGTGCCTTGACGGGGCACACTGGCGAAACTGATGTCACCGCCCATCAAATCCACCAAGTTCTTACAGATAGCCAAGCCCAAACCAGAACCTTCAAAGCTGCGTTTGGTCGATCGGTCGGCTTGAACAAAAGGGTCAAACAAGGCTTTTTGTGCCTCCAGTGGGATACCGATACCCGTATCCTCTACTTCAAAGTTTGCATAGCCATTTTGCCATTCCACACGCAGTACAACCCCACCCAAGTTGGTAAACTTAATCGCATTACCAATCAAATTCACCAATATCTGCGTGATCCGTTCAAAGTCGCCGATGAGAAACTCTGGTATGCCGAGCTTCTTGTCGATGGAAAAATGTATCCGCTTTTCCGCGGCTTTAGCTGCAAACACACCGGTCAATGCATTTTCTAAATCTTTCCAAGCAAAAGCTTTATCGATGATCTCCATCATGCCTGCATTCATCTTACTGAAATCAAGTAAGTCATTGATGATGACGCGTAGTAAATCGCCTGAATGAATTAAATTAGACAAATATTGTTGTTGTTCATCATCGAGCACGGTTTTATCAAGTAAGTCGGCGCTTCCGAGTACGCCGTTTAACGGAGTGCGTAATTCATGGTTAATCATGGCGACAAATTCTTTCGTCGCTTTCTCCGATGCTTCCGCTCGTTTACGCAATTCCACTTCGCGCTGCAAGCTCAAGTGTCGACTAATAACACCGTGCACTAGGTCAGAAACCAACACCATTTGCTTGGAAATAAACTCTTGATCGACTTGATCAAACGCGAGCGAAAAGATCAACTCACCGAGTGTCGTCGATTCTATGATGATGGGTAGATAGAGTCGGTTTTTGCGCCAATATGGCTTTGCTTGTATGGGGCGATCGTGAGCGAGGTTAAGATGGCCAAATTGATGACGTCGTAGTGACGACACATTCTCTGGGTTGAGGTAGAGATAAGCACCGGAAACAACAGAGTTTGATGTCAGCTGCTCTAAAAAGCTGGCAATCATGGTTTCGTCGAAGGTGCTAGAAAGAAACGTACGCCCAAACTTGATCAAGGTGGCATCAATTTGTTCTTCAAACTCAAGCTTACGCAAGTCGTTCTCTGACTTCATCTCAAGCTTCTTTAATGCCAGACTCAGTTGTTGATGGGACTCATACAACTCTAAGCTTTTCTGCTCTAGTAACATCTCTGCCGCTTTTCTTGATGCGACTTCTCGTTTGAGTTTCCTTTCTAGAGAGGAACTACCCGTCATATAACTTTATTGCGCCTCCAACCAAAAGCGCACTTGGCTACCATCTTCAGATTGGTTTTGGTGCTTTACTTCAATCGTTTCGCCAAAGTGACTCGCACAACCGTGGATCAGTCCTAAACACACATGAGCCATACAGCGTGCACTGCGGTAGTCGAAAACCATTTCCGATTGCGTCTCGCTGATAAAATCAAATTGAGGAGGATTAGCGTCGGGATAGAGCTTCTTGACCTCGACATGGATAAAGTCTTCTACATGGCGAACAAACTGAAACGTGTTCGTGCATTGTTGTAAGCTGGCATGATTGGGGATGGACTTAAGTAGGTTTTGGAACACACATTCACCAAATACCTCTTGGAGCTTCTCTACTGGTATGTCAGAGACTTTACTGAGGTTAACGATCAACTTGACGAGGTCTCGGTGATCATAACTGCCAACAGAAGTGTAGATGCCTTCATCGTTAGAAAGGTCCAATACTTGGTCTAGAACTTCCAAGCCAAACTTGTCCTCGACTAACTCCATGAACTCAGTGAATATTATCCCTTTCATCGTCTTCAGCTAACCTTATAGTGACGTCTTAAAATAAAGAATGGTGTATAACGCTATAAGTTTCAAATTAATATGTTCTTCGCATCATACGAAACGCCTGCGTCATTAAAGAGAGGGAGCAACTTTGGTTATTGATAAATCTACCCTGCTACAAAACTTTCAGCTGCAGCTTCCAACCGGATACCATAAAGAATCTCTGGGGCGCCTCGCACACTTGAAAGAAGAGACTTTGCGAGACGCCGCCGTGTTGATCGGTTTTGTCGAACGCAAAGAAGGCCTCAGCGTCATTTTGACTAAACGAGCAGCGCATTTAAAACACCATCCGGGGCAAATCAGCTTTCCTGGTGGCAAGTATGAGCCTCAAGATACCCATCTAGTGAACACTGCGATTCGAGAAACAGAAGAAGAGATCGGTATCCCCACATCACACATTAGCGTGTTCGGACAGCTACCCAAGCTACCAACCATTAGCCAATTTAATGTCACGCCGTTTTTGGCTTTTGTTTCACCAGACTACATGACTCGTATCGACCCAAACGAAGTCGCAGAAGTTTTTGAAGTACCCGCCAGCCACATTTTGAATCCAGATAAACTCTTTAGTGAAAAATTTAAGCTAAGAAAAGCCAGCCATCGTGTGTTTGCTATTCCATATCAGCAACATTTCATCTGGGGAATGACCGCACAAATCATCGAATCGATGCAAAAACACATCACTTTAAAATGATGACTTTATTAATTAGTTTTGATGCCACAAACCAATCATCATGTGCATCAATATTAATAAAAGGTTATTTTTCAAACATTCATTCACATTAGTTTAATTTGATTTTCATAAGGCAAACGCTTGCGGAGAGATAAATTCATACAACTAATGCATCGGATAACTTTTTCTAATCTCAAGCATTAACAATAATCACGTGTAGCACGCCATTTTCGTGATAAAAAGCAGGTTTTTGACATATCATTCGATAAGCTCGAGCAATACATGATTTAGATCTAATTTCGAGAATGCAAAATCCTGCAAAATTGCTCCCGACTTATTTCCTGTTCCCAAAATGAGTAACTCAAAAATGAATACAACTACTTCTGCGGCTTCAACCGCACAATCGTCTAGTAAGTTTTCTTACAAAGACTTCACCTGGTGTTTGTCCCTATTTGGTACAGCAGTAGGTGCAGGTGTACTTTTCCTTCCAATTAAAGCAGGTGCTGGCGGTTTCTGGCCATTAGTTATCTTAGCTCTAATCGCGGCACCAATGACTTGGTTCGCACACAAATCTCTAGCTCGTTTCGTACTTTCTGCGAAAAACCCTGAAGCGGATATCACTGACACAGTAGAAGAGCACTTCGGTAAAACTGGCGCAAACCTTATTACTTTTGCCTACTTCTTCGCTATCTACCCAATCGTACTAATCTACGGTGTTGGTATCACAAACACGGTTGACTCTTTCCTAGTTAACCAAATGGGTATGGAATCTATCCCTCGCTGGCTACTTTCTGGCGCGTTAATCGCTGCTATGACTGCGGGTGTAGTATTCGGTAAAGAGCTAATGCTGAAAGCAACATCAGCAATGGTTTACCCTCTAGTATTCATCCTACTAGCGCTTTCTTTCTACCTAATTCCTGACTGGAATACATCAATGATGGAAGTCTCTCCAAACTGGGGCGAAATGCCTTCAATCGTTTGGCTAGCAATTCCAATCATCGTATTCTCATTCAACCACAGCCCAATCATCTCTCAGTTCTCTAAAGAACAACGTCGTGTATACGGTGATGACGCAGTTAAGAAAACTGACTCTATCACTGGCGGTGCAGCGATGATGCTAATGGGTTTTGTAATGTTCTTCGTATTCTCTGTAGTACTTTCTCTATCTCCAGAGCAACTAGCAACTGCGCAAGAACAAAACATCTCAGTACTGTCTTACCTAGCTAACGTTCACGAGTCTCCACTTATCTCTTACATGGGTCCTCTAGTGGCGTTCGCAGCAATCACTTCAAGCTACTTCGGTCACTTCCTAGGCGCACACGAAGGTCTAGTTGGTCTAATCAAATCTCGCTCTGCATCTCCTAAGAGCAAGATCGAGAAAGCATCACTAATCTTCATCGTTGTGACGACTTGGATCGTTGCTATCGTTAACCCAAGCATCCTAGGCATGATTGAAACAATGGGTGCACCGATGATCGCTGCAATCCTATTCTTGATGCCTGTATTCGCGATGAACAAAGTTCCTGCGATGGCGAAGTACAAAACTTCAGCACCTGTACAGATTTTCACAGCAATCTGTGGTCTTGCGGCAATTAGTTCTGTAATCTACGGCGCTCTTTAATCACCGCTCTCTATAAAGCGTGATTAATTCAAGAATATAACGATAATAAAAAGCCTCCCAACTCCCCTTGGGAGGCTTTGTTCTGAGGTAATCGATATGATTAGTGTTTTTGACATCTATAAGATCGGCGTTGGTCCTTCAAGCTCACACACTGTAGGTCCAATGAAAGCGGGTAAAGAATTTATTGATGATTTACGCTCAATGGGAAAATTGCGCGACATCACTAAGATCACCGTTGACGTTTATGGTTCACTATCACTGACAGGGAAAGGTCACCACACGGATATCGCCATCATCATGGGTCTTGCAGGCAACTCCCCTGAGAAAGTAGATATCGACTCTATTCCGGGCTTTATCGCTCGCGTAGAAGAAACTGAGCGCCTACCTGTTGGCATGCACTGTCACACAGTATCGTTCCCGAAAGATGGTGGTATGAACTTCCATACTACTAACCTTGAGCTTCACGAAAACGGCATGCAGATCCACGCGTGGATCGAAGACGAAAAAGTGTACTCAAAGACTTACTACTCTATCGGCGGCGGCTTCATCGTTGATGAAGAGAACTTCGGTAAAGAAGTAGAGAACCCAATCAAGGTTCCTTACGAATACACAACAGCAGAAGAGCTTGTTCACCAGTGTAAAGAAAGCGGTCTTTCTATTAGCGCACTAGTGATGAAAAACGAACACTCTCTGCACTCTGATGAAGAGACTCGTACATACTTCGCAAACATCTGGCGCACAATGCGTGAGTGTATGGATCGCGGTATGAACGAAGAAGGTATTCTGCCTGGTCCACTACGCGTGCCTCGTCGTGCAGCAGCACTTCGTCAGCAACTGCTTACTTCTGAAAAAACAACCAACGACCCTATGTCGGTTGTTGACTGGGTAAACATGTTTGCTTTCGCAGTAAACGAAGAGAACGCAGCAGGTGGTCGTGTTGTGACAGCACCTACTAACGGTGCGTGTGGCATCATCCCTGCGGTACTGGCTTACTACGATAAGTTCATCCAAACTGTGACTGAAAAAGATTACATCCGTTACTTCGCGGCTTCTGGCGCAATCGGTGGTCTTTACAAGCGCAACGCGTCTATCTCTGGTGCAGAGGTTGGCTGTCAGGGTGAAGTTGGCGTAGCGTGTTCTATGGCGGCAGCGGGCCTTGCTGAGCTGATGGGTGGTAGCCCAGAGCAAGTGTGTATGGCGGCTGAAATCGCAATGGAGCACAACCTAGGTCTAACGTGTGACCCTGTTGCAGGTCAGGTACAGGTTCCATGTATCGAGCGTAACGGTATCGCAGCAGTAAAAGCGATTAACTCGACTCGTATGGCACTACGTCGTTCTTCAGCTCCAACTGTTTCTCTAGATAAGGTTATCGAGACCATGCTAGAGACTGGTAAAGACATGAACGCAAAATACCGTGAGACATCTCAGGGCGGCCTAGCAGTTAAAGTTATCTGCTAATCCCCTCTCCTCTCTCTGATTCTAAAGCCCGAGCTGATGCTCGGGCTTTTTTTCATCTCTACATTGCTCTAGGAAATGTTCTAGGAAAATTTCCCTCTAGATTGAGCTTTATAAAAAAATCTAAAATAGTCACTATATCCAGAAGTTTAGGATATGCCCGTAGAAGGTCACATACCTGCCATCGCAATATTGATAACGTATTCAAAAATTAATTCTGGAGCGCTCTAACACATGATTAGGTTTGAACTTGGAAACCAAATCTGCGTTTGCCTAACCGAAAAAGAACTTTCACTACAGCTCAATAACTCCATTCACTCTTCTATTCCCGTCAACAGAATCGAATATTTAATCCTTAGTACCATTGCCGCTTTTGGAAGCTTAAATGCACCTATAAGCCAGAGGAAAATCGAAAAGAAGTTGTCAGCGCAACATCACCTGATGTTGCCGGAAAATGGGTTTAAAAATGCTGTTGCATCGATCAGAAAAAAGTTCAGGCAACTGACAAAGAACCATATCGAGACCCAAAAGTCTCTTATCGAAAACATACACCGAAAGGGATATTTTGTGCCTTACGATAGCCAACATGCCCAAAAAGACGGACTTCTTCAGCAAGCAAGAATTCACCAGCAAGCGATACATAGCCTAAGAATGGCGACAGGTATCTGTTTGCGAAGCCGAGCCTTATATCTCAATGTGTTGTTCTTTCTCCTGATTGCTATCGCGCTGTACATCGCAATTTGCTTTTACACGATAAGCACCATCGTAAGGCAGAATTATTTCGATGATGCGATGAACTTTGCGCAAGATTTAGCTCAACGCAGCTGTTTTCAGCACGAGGCACAATTGCGAGGCTTGTTCGACAATATACAGTTGGTTGAATCGGCGTTAATGACCGATAAGCACAATATCCGCTGCTTGGTCACCCCTGAGGCCGTGGTTCCGGTTAATCAGAAGGATAGTAAAAACTGGTTAAACAACGAGAGTTACACCACTCACTCATTTTCATTTAACGGTGCTGAGGTGTTGGTTCGTGTCAAAAACATCAACCTATCAAACAATATTGAAAGCCATATGTCGCAGATGTTTTTGTCTGGGATGAAAGTGTGTACTAACACTGGTACCGCGCTAGAGATAGGCGATACGAAAGGCGATTCGTTTCTCTACAACGTCAACGACAATGGTTACAAAGAGATCTATTATGTCTCTGGCCCCATTTCAAGTATCTTGATTTTGAGCTTTATATTAATGCTTATGGTGAGGCATAAAGAGCTGCGAGCCCTCATGGCTTATATGTGGGCCATCCGCCAGTTCAACCTCAAACTTGAACCGATTCACAATACTTCAAACCGACAAAACATCCACTACGAGGTACTGTCTCGCTTTAAGGTTAAAAATACCCAGCGCTTTATTGAGAGCCTGATAGCCAGTGGCTTATTGCTGAACCACACTCTACTGGTCATCAAAACCATCTACGCAGATTCAAAATCCTTACTTGCGCCATTGAGCATCAATGTCTGCCCTTCCCTACTTGAGGGCCGTAACTTCGCTCGTCTATATCGACAGCTTAGCCAACTCGACTGTTCGCTATTGACCATTGAGATCACCGAAAACGCCTCGATGTATTACACCCGAGAGATCTTTGACAACATCAATAAGCTCAAAGAGATTGGATGTAAGATCAGCATCGATGACTTTGGTACCGGCAATAACAACGTTGAGCTTATTAGCCATATCACACCCAACTACCTCAAGATTGACCGTTTGTTTGTGATGAACCTAAAGCAAGATGACAAAAAGGTTGAGACGCTGCGCCAACTTATCGCCATGGGGCATACTTATCATTGCACAGTGATTGTGGAAGGCGTTGAAACCGCAGAATGCGCACATTTATTGACGACATTGGGGGCACATATTCATCAGGGCTTCTATTACCCTCTCTGCCGCTAGCCTCCTCTATTTATTGACAATAATCTGTACATAACCAGATTGCGTACTCTTAATGCCCACAACTATAATGGCGGTATTGTTTTACCGCCCTGAATCGATTTAGGTCATGATCGCCATTAAACCTACCAAGTTGAAAGATTTTGCCAGCTTGATGCAACTGGACGTGCAAGAAGACCAAAAAGGATTTTTTAAACCATTTGAACAGGCTTACCAAAAACGCACCAAGTCGGAAGTGTTTTACACCATATTCCACGATTACTTAACGGTAGGCTACCTTGTTATTGATAAAGGTTTTTCTCAGCATGCGCCGTTCGCAAAACGGCATGAGCTTGGATTAAGCTACATCATGATCGACAAGCGTTTTCAGCAACAAGGCGTGGGTACTGCAACGCTGAAAAAGTTGATGATGTATGGCTATGCAATTGATGCAGAAAGCAGCTCGATTTGCGCGACTGTCGCAAGCCAAAATAGAGTCGGCATCAAGCTATTTGAATCGGCGGGCTTTGAGAACACCCTGAAAAGCATTTATGAAGAGAGTGGAAAAGCGCTGATCTTGCGCCATGCATTAGGCTGATTTACCCCTTAAACGAAAATAGGCAGGTTCTTTGTAAGCCTGCCTATTCACTAATTAACTCATTAACCCGGTCACACTGCCATCACTTCTGCTTGCCAACCGTAGCTTAAATACTCTTTCGCTAATTCGTTAGCCACAAAAGTCGAAACGACAACTTCAACCCACATACTGTATGAGCCTGCGCGGTAACGCAGCTTCATCATTTTCATTCAAACCTCTCCGAATAATGCCCAATAGACTGAGGCTTACTCACCATTCACCTAAACTATAATAAAAAAACTGATATCCACGCAGTGGAGCCCTTTGCGCATACGTGCTTGAACTCTCTCCTTGAGATAAAATGGATATAGTGTATGTTATTCCACAAACCTCGAAATAATGCAGGCGCCATTTTGCAGAATGATATGAACAGGATGTAGAGTAAAAATACTGCATTTATAAAAAATGATAAGATGAGCCAGATTTTATGGGCAGCGATATAGGTAAAACGACCGAAACCAGTTTTGAAGCACTCATGATTCGTCAAGCGAAGAGCCTGACATCCTCTCATGCAGATGAATGCCAAAACCAGCTTGAACAATTCATGCTTGAAGCCATGAATTGGTTTGAGATCGACCGCATGACAATGTTCCCAAACTCCATGCTTTTCTTCAATCAAGGTAAAACCCTTTCCGTTGCGCGAGCCCCGCACAAAGTACTGACCGCTGACCAAGTGGGTGTGGAAGACGGCGAGCGTTACCTACGCCTGATTGGTAATTCTGAAGAGATTCAAATCTTCGATAAAGACAAACTCGCCAGTAGTGACGTTGTCGTCTTACGCATGCTTTCCGCACAAGGGGCTTGCTGCCATTACACCATCCCACTGGTTCAGTTTGGACAACGCTGGGGAGGCCTATCCTTCACTTTATTCGGTAGTAAGGGATGCGGCTTAACACAAAACCAGATTGAACAGGTTACGTTCATCTCCCATATGTGGCTCTCCTTTTGGCAACACTCAAAGCTTCACCGCAGTTTGCATCGGCCAGATATGAAGACGGATAACGAAAACCATCGCATGCTGCGTTTAAGTCATCGTCAATGCGATGTGTTGGGGTTATTGGCAAAAGGCTTATCGGCAAAAGAGATTGCGACCGAGTTGAACCTCAGCCCCCGAACCATCGAGTCGCACAAATATCGACTGTTAGATATGTTAGAACTCGACAGCCATGCAGACTTAGTGCAGTTTGCGCTTCGTAATGGCATTGGTTACTAGCGCTCTTTATACTGTCGGCGTTTAGTCTCATTAAAACCATTTGGTCTGATTAAACTATTTACTTTTATTAAACCATTTGGCCTTACTAAACAGAGACTGGTTCAGGATAAACAGATAAAGAAAAGGCAAGCCGTCTGGCTTGCCTTTCTAATAGGAATGCTAAGGGAACTTACTCGCCCTTGTAGATACAACCCGCTGTACAAGTTTCTTTGATCTCTACTTTGCTCAGTAGAGGAAGACTTGGCTTAAGTTGTTGCCAAATCCATTTTGCTAATACTTCACTAGTCGGGTTTTCTAGACCTTCAATATCATTCAAGTAGTAGTGGTCTAAACGGTTGTAGATTGGTTTGAATGCTGCTTTGATCTCTGCGAAATCAACAACCCAACCCGTATGTGGGTCTACTTCACCTTCTACATAAAGACGAACAAGGAAAGAGTGCCCGTGTAAGCGTCCACACTTGTGACCTTCTGGTACGTGTGGCAAGTGGTGTGCCGCTTCGAACATAAACTCTTTGTACAATTCTGTTTTCATCTTGATTCTCAGGCTTTAAAAAGACACGCAATACTAAGGAATTCACCCTTTAATGACAACCTTTATCAATAGGGTAAAGAGAGGGAAAACGTTTAACCATAATGAGATTAAAAGTGAATGAAAAAAAGGGCAATCCTCGAGGGTAACGAAGATTGCCAAATCCGGAGGTTCCAGAAAATGGTTTAGGAAAATGAAACAGGGTGATTGGCTAGTAAAGCACTCTCCCTCACCCTGAGATGTAAGACTCGGAGAGTACGGCGCTAAGAATATCCAATGCATGGTTAACGGACGGTTAACGATAAAAACAAATGCGAACTCTCACTAAGTTTCTCTGATCGTCGCCTTTTTGGCACAACGCCAAACTATTGATTACACGCCACTTACATCACATTTACATAACCCCACTCTGTTTGGGGTCACATTCATTCAGGCAACTTATCGCTGATGCATCGCTAACCCCTTAATATTGTGGCGTTCGTTCCAATAACACTTATAAAAATATGCGCTCAACCATTACCTTCAAACTCCTACTTGCTCTTATCGCGGTGTTCACGTGCGTACTCGCGGTGTCGACGGGCTATCAGTACTATCAACAAAAAACGTTGATCAATAACGTACTGAGTGAACAACTGCATGATAAAGCCAGCAACTACTTCGACAGCCTCAACATGATGATGCTGACAGGCACCATGGCGCAGAAAGAAACATTGCGACAAAAAGCCTTAGCCCAAGAAGGTATTGAGCAAGTACGCGTCTTGCGCGCCGACGCGGTGTCCAAATTTTATGGGCCTGGCGATGCCAACCAAAAGCTAGTGGATGATATTGACCAACGTGCGCTCAATGGCGAGTTAGTGATTGAGCCTATCAGTGCTGACTGGGGTAAAGGTTTGGTCGTAGCACTACCAATGAAATCGAGTGAAAACTATCGCGGTACCAATTGCGTTGCCTGCCATATTGCTCCTGAAGGTGAAGTGCTAGGTGCGATTCGACTTGAGTACAACATGAACCATGTGAACTCCCTAATTAACAAGCAAGCGATGTTCGCTATGGGGATCATGTCCGTGATTGCGTTTGTTGGCTTCCTCATTACGATGGGGTTAATTCGCAAAATCATCGTTCGCCCGATTCAAAATACATCGCGTTTTATGTCTAACGTCAGTGCAAGTAAAGACTTATCCAAACGACTTGAATGCAAACAGCGTGATGAAGTGGGCCAACTTTCTGATTCCATTAATTCCTTTATGGATACCGTATCAGAGAGCTTAGAGCGCGTGCGAGATACCTCCCATTCTCTGGCTGGTTCTGCAGGGAGGCTCACTGATGTTGCCCAATCTACCGATGAAGCGGCAGACAATCAGCAGGTCGAAACCAATGAGGTGCAAACTAATATTAGCGGCATGCTGGAGCAACAAGATGTCGTAGAGCAAGCGACTATCGATGCCACTACCTTGGTTAATCATACCGTTGATGTCGCCACCACTAGTGCAGGCCAAGCGCATCATGTAAGCGAAGACATCAAGAGCTTAGTAACAGATATCGACAAGGTCCGTGAGAAGATAGCAACCTTGAATCAGCAAACGGAAGAAGTGTCCTCGATACTTGGCGTTATCAAAGGCATAGCCGAACAGACGAACCTACTTGCGCTAAACGCAGCAATAGAGGCAGCTCGCGCCGGTGATCAAGGTCGTGGTTTTGCTGTTGTTGCCGATGAAGTGCGAAATCTTGCCTCTCGCACAGCAGAAGCCACCAGCAATATTGAGAACATTATTTCTCAGTTCCAGCAAGGTAGTGAAGAGTCACTTACCTCCGTCGACAACGTGTGTCAGTTTGCTCACCAGCGCTCTGTCGATGTAGAAAACTTGTCAGAGACCATGCGCAATGTGGTGGATGAAATGCATCAGGTATTAAAACACGCCGAAAACATCCAACAACAAACTCAAACCACGTCAAATGTGAGCAAACATATCCAAAGCAAAGTCGATACGATTACCTTACACGCGGATGACACCTCGCAATCGGCGTCCCATACTCGCGAAATCAGTGTTGATTTAGAGCATCTTTCTGAGCGTTTGGAGTCATTACTTAACCAATTTACCCTGTCAGAGGAACAAAGGACTCGGAAATAAGAAAAATCTCTCCTTCAAAATGAATATAAAGGTTGAAGCTGACGATTTGACAGGTAATATGTTTCGTTGAATCTAAAAAATTCTATCCAGCTCAACACTTCGCTTGTTTTTTGCACAATTTTGTTTAGAGACAGGCACTTTTAAGTGTTGAGTTGAATTTTTACCTCAATGGAGAATATTGAAAACATGACTTACGCGCCTGTATCAGACGTTTTGAAAGGTCAGCTAGCAGTAGACAGTGAAGTAACTGTTCGTGGCTGGATCCGTTCACGTCGTGATTCCAAAGCTGGAATCTCTTTCCTTGCCATTTATGACGGCTCTTGTTTCGACCCGATTCAGGCCGTGGTCCCTAATAATCTTAATAATTACGACGACGAAGTTCTTAAGCTAACTACAGGCTGTTCTGTTGAAGTAACTGGTAAGATTGTTGAGTCTCCTGCGAAAGGTCAAGACTTCGAGCTAGCAGCAACTAACGTAAAAGTAGTTGGCTGGGTTGAAGATGCTGACACTTACCCAATGGCAAAAACGCGTCACTCTATCGAGTACCTACGTGAAGTAGCGCACCTACGTCCGCGCACAAACGTAATCGGTGCCGTAGCACGTGTACGTAACTGTCTATCTCAAGCGATCCACCGCTTCTACCACGAGCAAGGTTACTTCTGGGTATCTGCGCCACTGATCACTGCGTCAGATGCTGAAGGTGCTGGTGAAATGTTCCGCGTTTCTACGCTAGACATGGAAAACCTACCTCGCACAGAAGAAGGCAAAGTAGACTACAACGAAGATTTCTTCGGTAAAGAAACGTTCCTAACGGTATCTGGTCAGCTTAACGGTGAAGCTTACGCTTGTGCACTAAGCAAAGTTTACACATTCGGCCCTACTTTCCGTGCTGAAAACTCAAACACTAGCCGCCATCTAGCAGAATTCTGGATGGTTGAGCCTGAAGTAGCATTCGCAGACCTAAACGACATTGCGAAACTATCTGAAGACATGCTTAAGTACGTGTTTAAAGCAGCACTAGAAGAGTGTCGTGATGACCTAGAGTTCTTCGCTCAACGTATCGACAAAGAAGCAATCACTCGTCTTGAGAAGTTCGTTTCTTCTGACTTCGCTCAAGTAGACTACACTGACGCAATCCAAATCCTTCTTGATTCTGGTCGTGAGTTCGAATTCCCTGTTGAATGGGGTATCGACATGTCTTCTGAGCACGAGCGTTTCCTTGCTGAAGAACACTTCAAAGCGCCTGTAATCGTTAAGAACTACCCGAAAGACATCAAAGCATTCTACATGCGTCTAAATGATGATGGTAAAACGGTTGCTGCGATGGACGTTCTTGCACCTGGCATCGGCGAAATTATCGGTGGTTCTCAACGTGAAGAGCGTCTAGACATTCTAGATGAGCGTATGCGTGAAATCGGCATCGATCCAGAGCACATGAACTGGTACCGCGACCTACGTCGTTACGGCACAGTGCCACACGCAGGCTTCGGTCTAGGCTTCGAGCGTCTAGTTTCTTACGTAACAGGTATGGGCAACGTTCGTGACGTGATCCCATTCCCACGTACACCTCGCTCTGCAAACTTCTAATCACTTTTCAGTGAAAAAGAATCAAAAAGACCTCCCAAGTGGAGGTCTTTTATTTTGTGCTGATTAAGGCAAATACTGCGCGTAATGCTTTTTCGTGTACTTTGCGCTATTGGCTCAACTTTACGCTCATAATACTTGCAGACTCTGTTACTTCCACATTGTCATTCTCATCAGTCACTACCGTATGATGATAGACTCCGCCAATCAGAACCGGTTTTTCAAGGTCTCTCTGCTTAATGACCAACGACGTGTTGATCTGATTTGTTGCGTGTTTAATCTTGCTGGCTTTAATCACCGAGACATCTAACTGGTAGTCGGGGTGAAGCTTTTTCACCGTCCCCGATAAATCGATGCGCTCTTTCTCATTGTCTACATGAGCCTCAAAATGATTATCGGCTTGGATCTCTGCCGTCAATTTAGATTGATCATAAATCAGAGTGACCGATTTAGGTTCAACGTCCTGATTAGCAGCGCAACTAAACGTGAACACAGATAGTGCAAGCAAGATTGAATTCTTCATTCACTTTATTCCTAGTTGTAATTATGTCTTTTATGAGTCGTTACCCTCATCTTTATCTGCATGAGCGGCGTACTTAACACCCAATACGCACAAACCAAACATAATAAAAGGGATAACGGCGGCGGTATATTCTGTCCACGCCATATGAGAGAAAGACTTCGCCAAAATGAGATGCGCAAACACGAGTAAGAATGCGCTAAAAATGGCAACGGCAATGAGCCTCAATTCGTGTTTTATCAACGGCTTTTTCATTGTCACTCCTCCTTATCGATGACTCAGTGGAAGAGTGAAACACAGCTTTTCTGAATGTTTCTGATACAGTTAGGCCGAAAAAAGATCAAACAGTTCCATTAGCGAAGTAAATCACTCAATTTGCGAATGGCTTGTTCAACGTGCTTATCCATCGCTAAAGAGGTATTAAGCCGCAGACAGTTTTCAAACAGTGCATCCAAGGAGAACAGCTTGCCATGAGCAATGGTCACCTGTTCAGCAAGCAACGCGTGATAGAGCGCTTTGCTACTGATGCCTTTTGGCAGTATCAACCACAGAAAATACCCACCTTGCGGTACATAGAAATCAACTTGCGCGGGAAGATGCTGTTCAAGAAGAGCAATAAATCGTTGCTGTCGCTGCTGGAGCGTTTTACGCAGCTTTCTTAGATGGTTATCGTAACTATCATTTTGAAGGTAATGCGCCACCCCTTGTTGAATAGGAGCGCTGCCGGACAAAGTCGACATCAATTGCAACTTTTGAATCGGCTCATTGAAGCGTTTGTTGATTACCCAACCTAAACGATAACCTGGACAAAGGCTTTTTGATAATGAACCACAGTGGAGCACTCGCTCTTGAGTATCAAAGCTTTTAAGTGACATTGGCTTCTTCTCACCAAAGTACAACTCAGCATAAACATCATCTTCGATGAGATACACATCGTGCTGATTAGCAAGATCGACAACACGATGTTTTTCCTCGTCACTAAGCGATGTACCTGTCGGATTGTGGAAGTTAGTCATGAGCCAACATGCTTTCACATCGTGCTGCTCAAACAGACTTTCTAATTGAGTTAATGAATGGCCCTGTTTAGCATCCACGTGAACTTCTATCGCCTTCAAACCGAGTCGTTCAATAGCTTGTAGCGCACCATAAAAAGTCGGTGACTCAACGACTACAATATCGCCGGGTTGAGTAACAGCTTGCAGGCTAAGGTTGAGCGCTTCTAACGCTCCCGAGGTGATCACAATGTCATCATGAGTTAAGTTCATGCCCTGCTGAATATAGCGCTGAGCAATCAAGCGGCGGAGTGACTCGCTACCCGGAGGAAGATTATCGAGCAAGGTATCTGGCCCCATTTTCCGCCCAGAGCTGGCAAGGTTTCGGTTTAATGCGTCTAACGGAAACAAAGTCGGATCAGGAAATGCTGAGCCAAGTTTTGTCGCCTCTGGTGACGCTTGATGTTTAAGAAAATCATACAACTCATCATTAACCGACACTCGCAGCGGATGACTTTCTGACGTTGAAACTTCCAATCGTTCGAGATCAGCGGTAACAAAGTACCCCGATTGCGGTTTTGCCGTCACCCAACCTTGAGATTCTAGCAATTGATAAGCTTGCAATACTGTCCCAGTACTGACTGAATGGCTGCGACTCGTTACACGAACAGATGGCAGCTTTTCTCCTGCTCTCCATGTATTTTGCTGGATCTGAGTTTTAAACAGCTCAGCCAATTGGCGGTATCGGTTCATGCATCCCTCGTTACGTTCCTACCGAGCGCACCTTAGCATACTTCACACCGATATACCGACGTCACAGTTATCAAACTCGAAACGTAATTAATCAATCTTAGTGATATCAATTGCCGTTACGAAATGAGAATTTATGTTCCATACTTTCAAAGGCATGAAATTTCTTGCGGGAGAAAATGATGAAAATGTTTACGATGGATGACCTATCCTACCGAGGTGTACACCAAGGAGTTCACAGCTGGGATCACCCAGAGGGCAATAACCCTTATTACTGGCATCCTGATTGGCTTCATATTGCTGAAGACGCATTAGGCGTTCACCCAAAAGCGGAACTTGAAGTACCTGATGGGGAAACGGCCACAGAAGAGCACGCGAAAGCGGCGATTATCAAGCACCTAAATGAACAATAAGGCGCGTTTAATACCTATTTATCAGATGGTTATTGTAGCGAAGTGCCAATAAATCTATCTGAATGAGAGCTGTGCAACGGAATGGATTATTTATCAACAAGATAAATAGATAGCAATCACATTAATTCCGATAACATCTGTTACATTTATAGAGTAATGGTGACGCACACCTCAACTCATGACTATGAGAGACGATAATAATGACTAAGTACAACGAAAACGATATCCAATACAAAGGCGAAACTAATGGTGTTCACGCATGGAGCACACCATCAGGCCAACCTTATTACTGGCACCCAGATTGGCTGCACGTTGCTGAAGATGCAACGGGTTCACACCCTAAGCAAAAACTAGAAGTAGAATCTTCTGAAGCACCGACTGAAAAACACGCCCTAAAAGCAATCTTAAAGCATGTGAATGATTGGGCGACGGGTAAACTGTCTTCTAACCCAGATATCGAAACCAACGCCGTTGAGTCAGAGATGAACCTGAAGAAGTAAGCTCAGTACGAGTTTCATCTACTATGATTGACCCAAAGCCCCGCACTGTCGGGGCTGTTTTGTAAATTCCGCCTAATACATAACAAGATCACATCGAATTACTCTACAAATCTGCCCAATTGCATGATGTAGGCAAGGTCGGTGTACCTGACAACGTGTTACTCAAACCAGGAAAGCTGACCGACGAAGAGTTTGAGATCATGAAGGGTCATTCTGAAATTGGTGCCGAACCGCTGTCAATTGCAGAAAAACCGCTAGGAAGTAGTTCCTTTTTACGAGTTGCAAAAGAGATTGCGCTAACACACCATGAAAAGTGGGATGGAAGTAGCTATCCAAACCAACTTTCTGGTGAAGCAATTTCGCTCTCCGGCCAACTAATGGCGTTAGCGGATGTGTATGACGCACTGATTTATAAACGCGTTTACAAGCCAGTGTTCAGTCATGACAAGGCGAAAGCCATCATTCTGGAAGGCAAAGGGAAGCATTTCGATCCACAAATTGTTGCTGTATTTCTTGCGGTCTAAGCCGAATTCCAAAATATCGCTCATCAATATCAAGATGAACAAAACATCGCCGCTTAGCCAGTTATCCCCCTCTTAAAACGCTTGTTAGGAGGGGTTTTCATATCAAAAGCCTTCGTTATGTTAGATTTCTGTTTCAAATCAAAATTATTTTAAGTTTTCTGTTCACTAACTGTTGTAACGAATATTGCTGAAAGGTATAAATGTCTGCAGACCCCTTCGATTAACATGGATGAAGATTATGTTTGAAAAAGTAGTTGCCGCTCCGGCTGACCCTATTCTTGGACTAACTGAAGAGTTTAAAAAAGATACTCGCGCTGAAAAAATCAACCTAGGCGTTGGTATTTACAAGAACGAACAAGGTGAAACCCCTGTTCTTGCGACTGTAAAAAAAGCCGAAGCCGCACTGATTGAAACTGAAAAAACCAAATCTTACCTGACCATCGAAGGTACTGCAGAATACGGCCTTGCCGTGCAAAAACTGCTTTTCGGTGCTGATGCTGAAATCGTCGCAGACAAACGCGCTAAAACAGCACAAGCTCCAGGTGGCACTGGTGCATTACGCGTTGCAGGTGAATTTATTAAGCGCCAACTTGGCAACGTTAAAGTGTGGATCAGTAACCCAACTTGGGCTAACCACAATGGCGTATTCACTGCCGCAGGTATTGAGACAGCACAATACAGCTACTACAACGCAGAAACTAAAGACAAAGACTTCGACGCAATGCTGACTGATCTTCAGTCTGCTTCCGAAGGCGACGTGGTTCTACTGCACGGCTGCTGCCACAACCCAACAGGTATCGACCCAACTGCAGAAGAGTGGGAAACACTGGCTAAGCTGGTTGCTGATAAAAAACTACTTCCTCTATTCGACTTTGCATACCAAGGTTTCGCGAAAGGTGTAGAAGAAGATGCAGCAGGTCTACGTACTTTCGCTAAATACAACAAAGAGATCCTAGTAGCGAGCTCTTTCTCTAAGAACTTTGGCCTTTACAACGAGCGTGTTGGTGCATTCACTTTAGTTGCAGAATCAGAAGAAGTAGCAACAACTGCATTTTCGCAAGTGAAAGCAATCATCCGTTCTATTTACTCTAACCCACCAGCTCACGGCAGTGCGGTTGTAACTCATATTCTTGGTGACGCAGCACTGCGTGCAGAATGGGAAGCAGAAGTAGCAGAAATGCGTGACCGTATCCAAGAGATGCGTGAACTGTTTGTAGCAACTCTGAAAGCAGAAGGTGTCGACGCAGACTTTAGCTTCATCGAGCGTCAAAACGGCATGTTCTCGTTCTCTGGTCTGTCTAAAGAACAAGTAAACCGTCTGAAAGAAGAGTTTGCTATCTACATTGTTGGCTCTGGCCGCATCAGTGTAGCGGGCATGACGAAGTCAAACATGGGTCCTCTATGTAAAGGCATTGCGGCGGTTCTATAATCGCCCTTCTTGCTCAAACAAGCCGGAATAAAAAAGGTCAGCAATTGCTGACCTTTTTCGTACATCTGTTTTAATTCGAACGGTTCTGATTCAAACAACGAGGATTCACACGACTCAATAAACGAACTTAAAGCTGATGCCCACTTCGTTGATGTGATCAGATTCTCGGCTTTGATAATCAGTGTCACGGAATTGGTAGTAAAGCCCAGTACCAATCACATGGTGCCATTGGTAGTTAAACGCGATCTTGTAGTTGTTCTCATCTACAATATCACTGCGATTTAAGTGAACTTCTGCCGTTGCCATCAGCTTTTCACTGAATAAGTAATTAGCACCAATCGTCACACCTTGAATAAATTCACTATCCGATGAAAGCGTTCGGTCGGTATTGTCGTCGGTCGCTTTGGCTTTAATCGCACCAAGTCCATAGATACCATACACATCAAACTGTTCATTAATACCGTAGCGATAGCCACCACCAAACATCAAACGGTCTATACGCAAAGTGAAATCGTCTGGGTGGAAAAACTGCGCGGAGTAATCGACATTAAACAGCCAGTTGTCGGTGAACATATAGTTACCACCCAAGCCCAACGTCGTCGCGTTGGAATTATCTAGCCATTCTTCATTTGTGGTACCAGCACCGATGTCTAGATTGATGTGCTCGTAGCCAAATTTATCGACTTGTTCTGACTCTGAGGCAACGCTCATTATTGGTAATGCTACAAGAGGTGCAGCTAATAATAGTCTTACCATTCTACTTCCTTCCATGAGTGTCATCCAAAACTCTTCTTTATTCGCCCATTGTATTGATTTAATTCGGCATCTTGATGACAGCGTAGCCGAAATAATAACGAATTGCCGTGCGACTTGTCTGAATCTTATCATTGCGCACGAAAAACAGTGATCCGATAAGATTCTGTTTTAAAACTAAGTTAAGATTACCCTATCACTTGCAAACCAAAAGGCACCTTAATGGAAGCAGAACTTCTCGAGATATATAACTTTCTCGCCAAGTATCCCCCATTCAACGAGCTTCCGGAAGAAACGCTCACCAAAGTGACAGAGAACATCGAAATCTCTTACTACCGTCAAGACACTCCTATCATTCACTTCGGCGACCAGATCAATGACCTATACATGGTTCGCAGCGGCGTGGTTGAAGTCTACCGACGTAAAGGTGAGCTGTATAACCGACTCGACGAGGGCGACCTTTTTGGTCAAATGGGTCTTCTTACCAACAACAAAGTTCGCTTCCCTGTAAAAGCGATTGAAGACTCCTTACTTTACTGTATTCCGCAAGATATCTTCCAAGAGCTTTACGATAACTTCGACTCATTCGCTGATTTTGTCGAAGTAGAAAACAGCGCACGTCTTCGCCAAACGGTATCTGAAAACAACGATGCAAATGACTTAACCACTTCTAAAGTCAAAACGCTCCTTACCCGCGAAGCGCCTACCATTGAGCGAGGCCAGACAATCCAAGAAGCAGCACAACTGATGGCGCAAGACAACGTTTCTTCGCTGTTGATTGTAGACCCAGATTTTGTGTTGGATGAAGAAGATCCGCAATCGCCAGTCGTTGGTATTATCACTGACCGTGATTTATGTACTCGCGTCTTGGCAGAAGGTCTATCACCGCTTGATGAAGTATCCACAGTGATGACGACCGAAGTTATCTCACTGGACCACAACGCATACGTGTATGAAGCCATGCTAACCATGCTTCGTTACAATGTGCACCACTTGCCGGTAGTGAAAGAGCAAATGCCGATTGGCATCATAGAAGCGACAGATATCGTTCGTTACGAGTCGCAGAACTCCTTGTTACTGGTGAGTAGTATCTTCCAACAACAAACCATCGAAGACTTAGCCATTGTTGCAGAAGAAGTGAAAAGCAGCTTCGTGCGTTTGGTCAACGAAGACGCCAACTCGCACATGGTCGGCAGTGCCATGTCGGTGATTGGCCGAAGTTTCAAACAACGTCTACTTGAAATGGCAGAAGAAGAATTAGGCCCACCACCTATTCCCTACTGCTTTCTTGCTCTGGGCTCCATGGGCCGTGACGAACAACTTCTGGTTACCGACCAAGATAACGCCATCATTCTTGATGACACCTATAAAGAAGAAAAGCATGGCAAGTACTTTGAAGCACTCGCACAATACGTCAGCGATGGCTTGAACGTATGTGGCTATAAGTACTGTACTGGCGACATTATGGCAACCAATCCAATGTGGCGGATGACACGTTCACAGTGGGAGGAGTGCTTCGCCGATTGGATTGATGATCCAAACCCGAAAGCGCTACTCAACGCCTCTATCTTCTTCGATTTAGACGGTGTCTATGGACGTTTGAAATGGGCTGAACAGTTAACCAGCTTCATCGTGCGTCGCGCTCGTAAGAACAACCGATTCTTGGCATGTTTAGCACGCAACGCGTTGAACCGAACTCCGCCGCTCGGCTTCTTTAAAGACTTCGTGATGGAGAAAGATGGCCAGCATAAGAACTCGATCAACCTAAAACGCCGAGGCACAGCACCTCTGGTGGACTTGATTCGCGTTCACTCGCTTGCGGTCGGATCTCGTGCTCAAAACTCATTTGAACGCCTTGATGACATCATCGACGCCGGTATTTTGCCAAAAGGCCGTGCGCAAGACTTGAAGGATGCGATGGAGTTCATCTCTATGGTACGTATCCGCCACCAAGCTATCGATGTTGAGTTAGGTACTGAGCCGGATAACAACATTGAGCCTGAAAATCTGTCGGATTTCGAACGCCGAAACCTAAAAGATGCGTTCCAAATCCTCAGCAATGGTCAGAACTTCTTGAAGTTCCGTTATCAGGCCAGCAACAAATTTAAGTGAGGCGTGGAATGATCAAAAAGTTGTTTCAAAAGCCCAGTATCCAGTGGCCAATGAAGTTCCAGCAAAAGTTGGAACGTGCCACTGACGAGCGCTTGGTCGCCTTTTACGGTAAGGAGCTACCTGCTCCGGATACCCCACTCTCTCAGGTGGAATTTGTCGCATTAGATTTCGAAACGACGGGCTTAAATCCACAAAAAAACGGCATTATTACCATTGGTTTGGTTCCGTTTAATCTCAATCGCATTTTCTTACGTCAAGCGAAACACTGGAAAGTTCGCCCTCAAGAAAAGCTCGATGAAGACTCCGTCATCATTCACGGCATTACCCACAATGAACTGATTGATGCGCCCGATTTGGGCGAGATCCTTGGCCCATTATTGGAGAGCTTAGCGGGTAAGATTGTCGTGGTGCATTACCGCCGCATTGAACGAGAGTTTCTTGATCAGGCACTTCGTACGCGTCTTGGTGAGGGTATTGAGTTTCCGGTGTTAGATACACTGCAGATTGAAGAAGATATCCAACAGAGAACGTCTGGCGGTTTGTGGAACAAACTCAAAGGCAATAAACCGAAATCATTGCGTTTGGCTCAATCTCGTCGACGTTATGGACTGCCAGATTACACGCCGCATCACGCGTTAACCGATGCGATTGCTACCGCCGAGTTGCTGCAAGCGCAAATCGCACACCACTACCAAGCAGATCAGCCGATCAGCAGTTTGTGGTTATAGCGAAGCGAGAAGCGAGAGCATTTTCTACCAATAAACAAAAAGGAGCCAAGCGGCTCCTTTTTCATACTTAAAAACCAATTACAGTTTAAAGCGTTTGATCTCTTGCTCTAGCTCATGAGAAAGCTCAGACAGATGCGCCGCTTGCTCTGCTGCTTGGTGTGCTTCAACAGAAAGCTCGTTAGACACGTCACGAATGCCTTCGGTGTTGCGAGTGATTTCTGTCGTTACAGATGCTTGCTCTTCTGCCGCGGACGCAATTTGCGTTGCCATGTCGCTAATACGCTCAACCGCAGAGTGGATTTGAGTCAAGCTTACCGCAGCCGAGTTTGCATCATCGACACTGGTGTCAGCAAGACGACGACTGTCATCCATGATACCCACCGCTTTCGCCGTTGTGCCTTGCAGCATTTCGATTGTCTCTTGGATCTCTTGCGTTGATGCGTGAGTACGTTGGCTCAATACACGAACCTCATCCGCCACGACAGCAAAACCACGACCTTGTTCACCTGCACGTGCCGCCTCAATCGCCGCGTTCAGTGCCAACAGGTTAGTTTGCTCTGCAATGCCTTGGATGGTCGAAAGAATGGTGTTGATCGCGTTACCGTGTGCTTCCAGCTCTTGGATAACATTGGTCGCAACTTGCACTTCTTGCGCCAGGTTTTGGATAGAGCCTTGAGTTTGCGTTACTTGACCAGAGCCATGCACACATGCTTGTACTGCTTCTTCAGAGCTTGATGCTGTGTTATCTGCGTTACCTGCAATCTCTTGCGTCGCTGCAGCCATCTCGTTAACGGCAGTCGCAACCATGTTGATTTCATCTTGCTGGTAAGAGATACGCTGACTACGCTCTTCAGCTTGTTGTGCCGTGGTACGCGCTTGTTCTGACAAGGCTGAAGAGACATGACTCAGTTTGGTCACCATGGTGTGCATGTTACCTACAAAGCGGTTGAAGTTATCGGCAAGTTTGCCCACTTCATCATCACTGCGAGGTTCCAGACGCTGCGTCAAGTCACCCTCACCTGAAGCAATTTCTTCCAGTGCTTGTGATACTCGGCCAAGGTCGCGGAACAAGAAGCCTACCAACCAAGATACTGCAACAATCACCACAATAGTGATCAATACCGCAGTAATAACCATCTCACGTAGAAGTTGCGCGTGGCTTGCTTCTTCCGTTGCGCGATCCATCTCGATTGCGAACATCCAGTTTGTGCCCGGTACTTTGCTAAAGTAAAAAAGCTTCTCTTGACCTTTGATCGTTGCTGTTTCAATGGTTCCAGAATTTGCAGCACGCTCAATAGAGCCCTTCGAAAACTCTTGAGTAAGGTCAGTGATTGGCTTAAGCGTTAAGCTTTTGTTTGGATGCGCAAGGAAAGTGCCATCGTTCATGTCGATCAGCATTGCATGCGCGTTTTCACCAGCATCTAGATTGATAACGTCGTTAATTAACTGATCGATCAGTACGTCCGCACCAACCACACCAATGAACTTACCGTTTTTCATCACAGGTTCTGCGATAGTCACCAGTAATGCATTTGTGATCGCGTCTTGGTACGCCTCAGTGATGATTTGCTTGCCCGCAGCATTGGCATCTTTATACCAAGGGCGAGTGCGTGGGTCGTAATCTGCACGGTTACGCTGTGGATGAGAACGGTACATGCCCCCTTCTGGTGTGCCCAGAAAGATATCGTCAAAGCCCCCCGCTTTGCGTGCTTGTTGTAGGAAAGGCACAACATCTTGCTCTGTTGAGTAGTCGTTGAAAGCCTTAGCAATGTCTTTGCGAATCGAGACCCAATCAGAAATACCTTCTGAAGCGGCGTTGCTAAGACTTTGCGCTCGTGAATAGACACCTGAACGCGTCTGATCAAAAAGTTGATCAGCCGACAGCCAAGTGAGTGCTGTTGCCATCACAACAACAGCAGATAGGCTTGCGCCAATTAGCTTTTGTTTTAATGATAATTTCATAATTATTATAAAGGGTTGGGAGAACAGTTTAGGTGGCTGAATCTTACACGCATTTTACAAAGTAATCACGAAGATCATTCACAAAATTGAGACGATAAAGTGTTGTAAAATAAAGAATTTACTTCGCCATTTTTTTGGCAATCGTCAGAAAAACTGCACAAAAAAAGCCAGCATTTCGCTGGCTTTTTAACTCGTTAATATTTAACGATATTTATAAATCACATCAATTATTGACGCTCTGTTCTCATACCCATCAATAGGCTGACACACATTGCAAGCAATACAAGCGTGAATGGCAGTGCTGTCGAAATAGCACCAGCTTGTAGCGCTTGAACCGCTTCTGAGCCACCAATCCAAAGTAACGCAACCGCGATTGCACCTTCCATGAATGCCCAAAATACACGTTGTAGAACAGGCGCATCCACTTTACCACCAGCTGTAATGCTGTCGATAACCAGTGAGCCAGAATCCGATGAAGTGATGAAGAATACCAATACCAACACAACGGCAATGATAGACAGCATGTTACCAAATGGTAGAACATCAAACATTTGGAACATGGCTAATGAAACGTCTGTAAGACCGTTCGCACCTAGCTCACCCACATTATTCATCACTTGGTCGATTGCTAGACCGCCAAATGTAGACATCCAGATCAGCGTCACGACGGTTGGTACAATCAGAACAGCAGTGATGAACTCACGAACCGTACGGCCACGTGATACACGCGCGATGAACATACCTACGAATGGTGACCATGAAATCCACCAAGCCCAGTAGAATACAGTCCAACCTTGGAACCATGCTTCGTCAGTACGACCAAACGGGTTACTTAGCGGCACTAAGTTTTCTAGGTAAGCCATTAGCGTTGTTGGGATAGAGCCCAGCGTTACCGCCCAACCAATCAAGCCAACAAGAATCAGTAGCAAGAATGCGATAACCATGTTGATGTTACTGATGACTTTTACACCACCATCAATACCACGGATTACCGATACCACTGCAAGCAGGGTTACCACTGCGATTACCACGATTTGCAGGCCAAGACCTGGCTCAACACCGAACACGTGGTGAATACCACTCGCCGCTTGTTGTGCACCTAGACCTAGAGACGTAGCCAGACCGAATAGCGTTGCTAGTACCGCTAGAATATCAACAATGTGACCAGCCCAACCCCATGCGCGATCGCCCAGCAATGGGTAGAAGATCGAGCGCATCGATAGAGGCAAGCCTTTGTTGTATGTGAAGAAAGCAAGGGAAAGTGCTACGACACCGTAGATTGCCCATGGGTGTAGACCCCAGTGGAACATCGTCGCGCCCAGTGCAAGCTTAGCCGCTTCCGGCGTGTTTGCCTCTACACCTAGCGGGGTTTCATACCAACCAGTGAAGTAAGCCACTGGCTCTGCCACACTCCAGAACATCAGACCGATACCCATACCTGCTGCGAACAACATCGCCAACCAAGATACGAATGAGTAATCGGCAACCGCGTCTTTACCACCAAGGCGAATTTTACCCATTGGCGATACGATCAGTACCAAACAGAAGATAACGAAGATGTTACCAGAAATGATGAATAGCCAGTCGAAAGAACCGATGATCTTCCACTTAAGACCATCCAGTGCCGCTTTCGCGGTGTGTGCATCCAGCACAAGTGCAGCAATTAGAAATAGCGCAATGAAGCCCGCACTAATACCAAAAACAGGATTATGTACGTCAAAACCCCATTTTTGCACGTTGTCTTGACCAACCGTATAGTCGGTACTGTCGATACTGTACTTATCTATACCTTTTGTCATTGTTCCTCTCTTTTGCATTCAATATTTTTAACAAGGCATTAAAAATCATTTGAACACGATACATTTTATTTTCCATGAAAGTGGAAGATCCTACCATTTAAGGCGTTTTTGTCTATCTTTTGCTGATAAAAAATCCAATAACTTACTTTTCAATCAGAAAAATCCACCAAAAAAAGCGAAAACAACCACAACAATAATTAGACCACAAACATTTATTACTATAATAATTCTAGTCGTGCCTTTTTTCCTCTCAGAAAGACCTTAAAAGTAATAAGGAGAGCTAAGGCAAATTATTTAAAATTGGTGTCGCGATCCCTAACGTAGCCCTTTAAATAACAGCGTTTTTGAGTTAGTGTCGCCTCGTTATATGATCCCTTAATGACTGGATTACGAAATTGGAAAAGTACGAAGAAGTCTTGGTCTCGATTCGTCAGATCATCCGCGCTATTGATTTACACTCAAAGAAGTTAAGCAAAGAGTCTGGTTTGACGGCTCCTCAGCTAATTCTGATGCGTGCCATAAGTGAATTAGACAATGTCACGATTAAGCAATTGTCTAGCCATACCAATATGAGTCAGGCAACTGCAACGACCATTCTGGACCGCCTAGAACGCAACCAGTTTGTCGAACGCCGCCGTAGCGTAGAAGACAAACGTAAAGTGCATGCTTTACTGACTGAGAAAGGCCAAGAGGCACTAAAACAAGCCCCGACACCACTGCAAGAACACTTCATCAATCGCTTCCAGAAGCTGGAAGAGTGGGAACAGAGCTTACTGCTCTCTTCTGTTCAGCGTATCTCTACCATGATGAATGCCGAAGACATTGATGTTGCGCCAATGCTCGAGCTTGGAAGTATCACCAAGCCAGAATAAGCTTCTTCTTTAGCGCTTATCACTCTTTCCCCGATGAGCGCTTTGTTATCCCTTCCCTACTCCGTTAATCCCGTTTCAAACGCGTATTTCGCCAACTCAGCTGTCGAGTGCAAATCCAATTTGTGTTTGATGTTATGACGATGCGTCTCTACCGTTCGATAACTGATATCCAAAAGCGTAGCAATCTTTTTACTGCTATGCCCTTGCGCGACCAATTTTAATACTGCTTCTTCACGACGGCTCAGTGGGTTGGGCTTTTGTGCCGCAGGTACCACATCTTGCGTAAACAAGGTTTGAGTGACCGATTCACAAAAATAAGTCGAACCTTGATTAACGGTTTTGATTGCTTGCACCATCTTCTCGGCTGAGATTTCTTTCAGCATGTAGCCCACAGCGCCAGCTTGCATCACCTTCATGATGTACTCACGGTTATCATGCATGGTTAACATCAAAATTTTGCTCTCTGGACGCTCTTCCTTAATCACACCCGTGGCTTCGATGCCATTCATGATGGGCATACTGATGTCCATAAGAATCACATCGGGGTTGAGCAATTTGGATACTTCAATCGCCTCAAGGCCATTGCTCGCGGTACCAATAACATCAATATCAGGTTCCAGCTCTAGACGCGCCATAAACCCATCGAGCACGACCTGATGATCATCCACTATCACCACACTAATTGGTTTATCCATAAACTAATCCATCCAAATCTAACAATACGGTGATTTCTGTCCCAAGCCCAGGTTCACTCATCAATTCAAACTCACCACCAATAAACTCAACACGCTCACGCATGTTACGCAAACCGATGCCTTGGCGGTGTACAGATTGATTGACCATAAAGCCAATGCCATCGTCACGTATGATCAATTGCAGCATATTGCCCATCTTTTGCAAAATTACCGTGACCTTTTTTGCCTTGGCGTGTTTCTCGATATTATTCAAAGACTCCTGAGCCACACGGTACAACGTGGTCGCGACTTCCGATTTCAGCTTGAGCTGTGCCGTATCAAAATGGCTATCGATATCCATACCTGAGTGAGAATGAAAGTCTTGCAACAACGTCGAAAGCGCCGCTTCTAGGCCGATGTCATCCAAGGCACTTGGACGAAGCTGGTGCGAGATATGTCGTACTTCATTAATTGCGGTGATCAACGAGCGTTGAGATTTATCAAGGTGGGATTTGAGCTTTTCATCCTCGATTCGATGTCCCATCAAATCTAAATGACATTTGCTCGATACAAGCAGTTGGTTAATACCATCATGCAATTCGCGAGCAAGGTGCTTCTTCTCGTCTTCTTGGAACATCACGGTTTTGTGGGCAAGCTCCTTCAGGTTTTTATCCGCTAAGCGATGTTCGTGTAAATTGATTGCCAACGTTAAAACGATGATCACCGCAACCGTCACAACAAGAATCACGACAACAGTAAAAAAGGTCGTCTCGATATTCTGGTTAACGGCGGCGCGCATATTGGCGACCTCGTGACTTACGTCTTCAATATACAAACCAGTACCAATCATCCATTCCCATTTGTCGAGCCAAGCGGCGTAGCTCAATTTGGGGACAACTTCTCCGGTAGAAGGCTTTTGCCAGAGGTATTGATGGAAGCCACCACCCAATTGGGCTTGATAGAGCAGCGCTTCAATAAGATGGTCACCGTTTTCATCTTGAATATGCAGCAGGTTTTGCCCAACTAAATCAGGAAGAATGGGATGAACTAAGTTGGTACCATGTTTATCGTAAGCAAAGAAGTAACCATCTGAGCCATAGCGAAGCCGATTGAGGATTGCTTTCACGCGCGCTTTAGCCACATGCTCTTCTATCGAGGGATCGTTGTAGATATGGGAAATCGCATCGAAAGCCAGATCAACGGTATCTTTCAATGCGACTTCTTTAGACTTGATCAGGCTTTTATGAAAGATTTCCACTTCACGCTGACCTAACGTCTTTGCTTGGTAAATGGAAATCCAACTGATGCTTGCTGACACCAACAACACAGGGATCAACGCCAGCAAGATGAGTTTAGCTTTGAGAGGCATCCCTTCCCTCCATGAAACGCTGCCTAGAACAATTGATAACCAGCTTAACAACTTGTCTCAAAAGGTAAAAACTCTCAGCTCACAAATTCGCCACTCCCACTTACATTACGCAGATCGCATTAGACTAGCCGAATTACGACATGCCGTAGAAGCCCGGAAAGAGTAACAATGAAGCAAGCACAACAATTTGAATCGCAATGAATGGCATCACACCACGGTAGATATCTCGCGTTGTTACACCCGCAGGAGCCACGCCCTTCAAATAGAACAAGCTAAAACCAAATGGCGGTGTGAGGAATGACGTCTGAAGGTTCATCGCAATCAGAATCGCAAACCATGTCATGTTGATCCCCATAAGCTCCGCTACCGGTGCAATAATTGGCACGATGATGAAACAGATTTCTACGAAGTCGATGAAAAACCCGAGGATAAGAATCACCAGCATGGTAATGATCAAGAAGCCCCACTTCTCACCCGGAAGTTGAAGCATCCACTCTTCAACAAGGTAGTCACCGCCCGTGTAGGTAAATGCCATTGAGAATGCCGTCGCACCAAGCAAGATTGCAAACACCATCGCGGTCACTTTTACGGTCTCTTTAGACGCCTCATACACCATCGACCAGCTGAACTGTCTGTAAAGCAGGGAAAGCACTATCGCACCTGCACCACCCAACGCCGCAGATTCGGTCGGAGTAGCAATACCCGCAAAGATAGAACCTAGAACCACAATAATCAGTGCAAGTGGTGGCAATACAGCTTTAAGCGCGGTTATCACCTCTTGTTGGCGGCTGATGGATTCATCACGCTCGATAGGTTGAGCGGCCTCTGGGTTAAGCTTGGCATAGATCAGAATGTAGACAACGTAAGCCCCCACCAGCATTAAGCCCGGCCAAACCGCGGCTTGGAAAAGGTCTCCGACTGGAACCCCCAGCACATCACCAAGAAGAATTAGAACGATAGAAGGCGGAATGATTTGCCCTAGCGTACCGGACGCACAAATGGTGCCGCATGCCAAACCTTTATCGTAGTTGTACTTAAGCATCACTGGCAAAGAGATCAACCCCATTGCCACTACTGATGCACCAACCACGCCCGTCGATGCTGCAAGCAGCGCACCAACCAAAACCGTTGAGATAGCGATACCGCCACGAATACCACCAAACAAACGCCCCATCGACTCAAGCAGTTGCTCAGCCAATCGGGTCTTTTGTAATACCAGCCCCATGAAAACAAACAGCGGTACTGCCATCAGCACCGTGTTCTCCATGATGGATTGAATGCGATATGGCATGAATGCAAACATCTCAATGCCTTCTGCCCATACGCCGAAAATTAATGCAATGCCACCAAAGGTAAAGGCAACAGGAAAACCAAGCAGTAGCGCAAACAGAGCTACAAAAAACATCACTATACCGATCATACTGACTTCCTTTTACGACTTACCGTTGTTACCGGCATAGATAAGATGAGGGTTAACAATTTTATTGATGGAATGAAGCAGCAAACCAACACCGCTGACCGCCATAAATAAGAATGACAGCGGGATCATGCCTTTAATGATCCATCGATAAGGTAGGCCACCCGGGTCACCGGACGTTTCACCAAGGGCATAGCTCTCTTTAGCAAAGTCGATACCAAACCAAGCAACCAATAGGCAGAACGGGAATAAGAAAAGTAAAGTGCCTAGGATGTCGATGATGGATTGCGCTTTGTAGGACAAGCGCTCGTAGAAAATATCCACTCGTACATGGCCGCCCGATTTGATTGCGTAAGGGACGCCGAGTAGAAATACAGCGGAGAATAAATGCCATTCCATCTCTTGAAAGGCAATAGACACATCATTAAACACGTAACGCATGACAACGTCGTACACCACGTTCGCTAACAACAAAATGAATAGGATGCTAGATAACCACCCCAAAAAATCACCGAAGCGGTTAAAGATTCGCTCAATATAAATAAGGCTTCTCATTCCGAACTCCATGGAACGTGTGGATTGGCTCCGCTGGTTCGCGGAGCACTTTTATGGTCTTCTCTAAGAGAAGTTTTTCTTGGGCTTCATTTGTAGGCTCAATCTCTCGATATCACCCACTTGATGAAGTTATTGTTGAGCTTGGCTATTTAGGTAAGCTCGGTGTGAAATATCAGACCAAGGGCGTACTTGCTCGATGTAGCTAGCTTGCGATTCTTGAATTTCTTTTGCTAAAGCATCTTTTTCTGCATGCTGTTTTAGGAGACGAACGTTCGCTTCACGCAGTGCAGAGATAACCTCTGGTGGGAAGTCTTTTACTTGAACGTCTGGGTACTCTGATTGGATAGACGCCCAGTTTTTACCACTCTCATGCTTAGATTGCGTGTACATGTCGTACGCTGCTGCTTTCATCGCCACTTGAAGAATCGCTTTCAGATCATCCGGTAGACGCTCCCAAGTACGCTTGTTCACTAGGAACTGCAGCTCAGTGCCCGGCTCATGCCAACCTGTGTAGTAGTAAGGTGCAATTTTGTGAAAACCCATACGCAAATCCAGAGATGGACCTACCCATTCCAACGCATCGATCGTACGACGCTCAAGCGAAGTGTATAGCTCGCCCGGTGCGATGTTGGTCGGTTTTGCACCTAACTCAGCAAGGATTTCACCTGCAAAGCCCGGGATACGCATTTTCAGACCTTGCAGATCGTCGACTGATTTGATTTCTTTCTGGAACCAACCGCCCATCTGCGTATCAGTATTACCACCAGGGAATGACAATAAGTTGTGTGGCGAGTAAACCTTTTCCATCAACTCCATACCACCACCGTAATAGAACCAAGCGTATTGCTCGGTAGGCAGCATACCGAAAGGCATAGAGGTAAAGTAAAGGGTGTTTGGCACTTTGCCTTTCCAGTAGTAAGAAGCCGAGTGGCCCATGTCGTATTGACCGGACTTCACCATATCAAACACGCCAAGTGGTGCTTTGTGTTTATTTGCAGAATCAATACGGATTTGCAGACGGCCATTTGACATTTCCTCTGCCATTTTTGCCATGTTCTTTGTCGCATCACCGAAGATCGGGAAGTTAGGTCCCCACGTTTCCGCCAGTTTCAAGCGATATACTTTATCGTCATCAGCGTTAGCAGAAGTCGCTACGAATGCCATGGTCGCAACCATCGCTGTCGCTTTGATCACTCGTTTCAAAGATTTTTGGATAAGACTCATCGTTCACGTCCTTTGTCACCAAGGTTATTGTTGTCATCCATTACATAAGGATTCGCTATAGAAGATGGGACATTAGATGGAAGTAAGAAATGGGCATGAACACGCACAAATTTGCGCTTTCAAGCAAGTGTTAGCCATTGGTATTACGTACTAATACGTAGTCTTTATGATGAGCATATTTTGTATAAACGATAAATCAGGTAGTTAGAAAAGCAACAAGAGCAGTAAGGTTGAGGAACTACTTAAGTAGTTGACTGCGGAAGAATTTACACAGTATTTAATAAAATGTGACAAATGACGGCTTTGTATCATTAGAATTCTCAATTAGAAATCGAGAAAAGACAGACTACAGCCCAAAAAATACCCCGACCGAAGTCGAGGTATTCAATTAAGAAACAGAATTACAGCGGTAATTAAACTGCTTTATAGATAACTTTGTTACCTGCTAACTGCTCTTTTTGAACTAGGTTTTCTTCAAGAAGCTTCTTCAGTGCGCCAGTAGCCCATGATGCCGCTTTAGCTTCTTCTTGACCAGCAGCTAGACCAATACCTTTAGGGTTGATACCTTCAGCATTAGCAACAACGATATCTAATACTTGTTGTTGCTTAGGAGTAAGTGCAACCTCAACAGTTTTCGCTGCAGCTACTTTCTTCTCAGCTACTGCTTTCTCAGCAACAGGTTTTTCTGCTTTAGGTGCCGCAGCTACATTTGCTACTGTCGCTTTAATGCGTTTTTGCAGTTTCATCTGCACTTTACGCTTATGAGCAAGTCTCATTGAATATTTCTCCAGTTCACTGCATCTCAGCAGGGATGAAAATTTGAAGCGCGTTTTATACCAAAATTCATTAGCGATTTGTAGGTTTTAGCGGCGAAACGCGATGAAAAATGCGCTGACTGCATAGAACGTCTACTATTTAATCAGATAAATTGTGAACGGATTTATTGAATACTGGGTATAAAAACAGAGGTTTTAAATACTTAATAAGCACATTGGTGAATATTAAGAAAGCGATACCTCCTACCCAATATTCATTGAGGCTGAAAGCATGGAAACGCTGCATCTGACTAACTCACACTTCAAATCTGACTCGCCCATTAACAAATTGATTATGCTCTTGGTCGTGCTGATCACTTTGTTTCTTGTACTGATTGCTCCTGGGTGGAAACAAGCCATGTTATCAGTGGTCTTGATGGCCATCATTGTCGGCTTTGCCATCGTAATGATCAAAAAGAGCCAGGTGTCCTTTACCCTGACCTCCTCCCACTTTCAACAACACCTCTTTAAAGGCGGTTGGGTAGTTCGATGGCAAGATATTGACTCCATTGGTATTTGTACCTACGAACAAGAAGGTTGGCACCAGCCCTTACCTTGGATAGGCATTCGATTAAAGCACTACTCTCCTTACTTAAATGCGATTTGTCCACGCATCGCCACAGAAATCTTGCTTGGGCAAAGGGCTTTACTCTACTTGGGCGCAAGACAAAATAACTGCGAAACAAAGTTTGAAGATATGGTGCTCGACCCCGCGCCGTACATTAATCAAAAAGGCATTCATTACGACGGCTTGTTAGCGATGTTAGCAAACAGGATGAAATATCAGAGACAATTTTACGGCTATGACGTGTTTATCTCAGCCAGTGACTTAGATAGAGAAGCGGAGGAGTTTGTGGGATTGGCTCGACGTTACTTAGCGGCCGCCGAGCCAGATGTTTAATACATCGATGCCTTTGCTAATGGCTTAGTAAAGCGGCATTTCGTCAGCAACGAATGGGTTGGTTTTGCGCTCGTGGCCAAACGTTGATTGCGGGCCATGGCCTGGGACAAAAGTAACATCATTACCTAGTGGCCATAACTTCTCTTTGATAGAGCTAATAAGCGTGTTGAAATCACCTTGCGGGAAGTCTGTACGACCAACGCTGCCGTTAAACAAAACGTCACCAACAAACGCCAAACGCGCTTCTTCACTGTAAAGCACAACGTGACCCGGAGTATGGCCCGGAGTGTGAATGACATTCAGAGTTTGATTGCCAAAAGTGACCTTGTCACCTTCATTCAACCATTGATGCGGTTCAAACGCCTCTGTTAGTGGAAAGCCGAACATTTGGCTCTGACCTTCTAGGCCCTGCAACCAAAAGTTATCCGCTTTGTGAGGGCCAACAATCTCAGTACCACCAAGCAGTGCAGACAGTGGCTCAGTGCCACCCACGTGATCCAAATGACCATGTGTTAGCACTAAGTTCACGACTTCAACACCGAGCTCTTTGATAAGCATCGCAAGCTGTTTTTCATCACCGCCTGGATCAACCACAATGCCTTTCATGGTTTCATCACACCAGACGATAGAACAGTTTTGAGAGAAAGATGTTACTGGAACAACTTGGTATTTCAGAGCCATAGATAACCTATACCGAATAAATTTGCATGAAAACTGCCGCAACTATGACACTAAGCCCTAGCGACTTCAAGCTTTGCACATCGGGGAATAGCGGCTGTCTAACGGGGAAAACAACCGCTTAGAGCGCGGTTACCAAGAGCGAACGGCACCGGTATCGATATGGACGAAGTTACTGCGCGGGTAATAACCTACCCCACCCGCTTTTAAGCTCAGTGCAGCCTCACGGACAGTCGACAGCTTCACGCCATCTAAACGGAAATCGATCGCCTTTCCTTCCATGTGCATGCTTTTCTTTGCAACACCGGAAGAGCTGTTTCGCAAGGACGCATTGGTTACCGGTGAGCGGTAGCCTGAAATCACAATCACTTCAGCTTCCGTACCGATCAGTTTTTGAATTTGGCTGATTTGGTCGAACAAACGTCGATCCATTGGATGAACTTCATTACGGCGATGATCACGGCAGAACTTATCAAGACGCTTTAGTTCTTCATCTACGTAGCTCGAACCGTTGAAATAACACGATTCAAGTAATTCACCAGTATTGAGGTTATTCATCGCAAGCACTCGAGGCTCGTCGGGTAATGACGCCCAAGACACCGACGGCATGGTTGAAGCAACCACAACACCACCAGCGGTCATTTTAAGAAAATCACGACGAGAAAAATTACGACTTACCATTAGAAAATACTGCTCAATTACTGTACGAGCAGCGGACATTACCGAAACCAATTTGATGCGTCAAATGCATAAATCGGTCCGGCTTGTCGCTTTTGGGCTGGATTTTCTGTTTACTTATTGAACAGGAACCAGATTTTATGAATTGTAAATTTTTTTAAATTAAGGACGAACCTCACCCTTGATGATCATATTGATAAATATCATCACGGTAGTACAAGGTGCCCTCTTCTAACCAAGCGGTTTGATAAATAATGTGCACTTGAATACGTTCAGTCAGTGGTACAGAAGTATTCGATCGGCGACCACTTTGACGTTTCTTCGCTAATCGCTCTTCAAGACCTTGCGTCTTAAACAGTAGCTCCGCTAATTGATCGGCATGCTCAACACGTACACAGCCTGAGCTAAACGCTCGACGGTCCTGATTGAACAGATTTTTACTTGGCGTGTCGTGCAAGTAGATCGCTTGTGGGTTCGGCATGTTGAATTTATACAGACCCAACGCATTGTGGGACCCAGAAGACTGTCTCATGCGATAAGGGAATGTTCTTGGGTTTACCGTAGCCCAGTTGATAGTCGTTGGATCGATGATCTCTCGTGATGTCCAAGAGCGAATGATCTGGATGTTATGCTCCATCAGGTACATTGGGTTGCGTTTTACCTTAGGGATAATGTCCTTCACCATGATCTTCCAAGGCACATTCCAAGTCGGGTTTAGAATGACGGAGTCCATAGTGCCAGTCATGATTGGGGTTTTGCGTGACGCCTTCCCTACCACAACTTTAGATTCAAACAAGGGCTGGCCATCGTGCCAATACGTCACTTCATATCCAGGTACATTGACAAATACCACATTGTCACGCTCTTTGGACCAGATACGAGATCGCTCGGCGTTTAATGCTAATGAATGTAAGCGCTGCTGCGGTGAGAAGTTAATCCAGCGCAAAGTATTTGGGCCGATAATACCGTCTTGTTTCAAACCGTGAATACGCTGAAACTCCATCACAGCCAACTCGAGGTTTTCATCATACAGCGTGGTTTCAGTATCCAAATGCCCCACTTCAACACCAACAATCTGCATTCGAGCGATCAAGCTAGACTTATCAAACAGCTCATCACCTACACGCGCTAGCCTTTGATCTTGTTGGTAAAGAGGAAACTCAAATTTTGCGTAAGTAGATAGTGAAGAAAAAGCGGTATTGAATGATTCGTCCATCTGCAATGGAGAACGCAGATCGGTAAGAAACTGATCCAGTTTACCGACCGTAATTTCATTGCTTAACAACGACAAGGTTTCAATACTTGGTGCAGGAAACTTAACGTGAACCTTGTTGGCAAATAACCAGTTGATGCCTTCTTCCGGCACTTGCTCAAGATAGGAAAGGTACATAAGCAAAGAGTCGGTCATTACAAGATCAAAATCGAGCTCATCACCTTGTTCACGGACTTGTTCTATACGACGCAGTTGATTGTCAAACTCTTGGGTTACATCTGCTAATGCCACCAGCTCCATTTGGAAAATGAGCTGCGCAACATCATCTTCATTTTCCCAATTTAGACGATAATTTGTGCTTTGATAGAGTTGATCGATGACCTCTGGGTAATGGATCATCTTCTCAACAGAGAGCTTTTCGACCGCGCCCTCTTGCTCTGTTTGTGCAGACGCATCAAGAGAAACTACTGTTGAAAAGCTGCAAAACGGCACCAAAAGTGCCGTTATCATAAGAAATCTAGCAATCACTGAAACGATCCTTCCGTCACATGCCATTAAAAAAGTATGGCAAATATCTCACGTGTTGCAGCTTTAAAATTAAGAATCTGCAGACGAAAACGACAACAATACTCTCAATAAACGATTACTCAATGATCTTTCTAAATAATTCTGGACCAATGGTTGTCCCACTGCACACCACTAGCAAAGGTATTTTTGTACTCCGTAGGCCTTTGTTCAACCACTTTACCCGCCCCAGAACTGACTCGAAACTCGTCACCGTAGATCACCACACCTGAAGCGTCTGGTAAGGCACTTAGTTCGACCAATTTGCCCGTTGATTTGGACCAAATCCCATAACAACTGCCCGGTGGCGAAGTGGCTAGGATCCATTCATCGGTTGCGGCAATACTCGCTACATAATGATTGAATCGCGCCCACTCTTCAGGCTCTGCTTGTAGATCTTGCATCTCACCACCGCGGGTGTGCATGGCGATCAATGCTGGATACTCATCCGGTTCTCCACGATATTGCTGACCACAAAGTACCGTCTCCGTACCGTCGTGAGCTAAGTGACGAATGCTCAGCTTATGATCCGGTAGAGAGACTTGATCCAATAACTCACCTTGTTGAGACAAGTAACTCAAACTTGGCTTCATCGTATCAAGGTTGAGCGGTTGACGACCATTGGTATGTACGCCGCCAACGCCAATGGCAAGTGCACCATCAGGCATCATGATCACTTCATGAGGCCCTAGACCAAAACCGGTTAACTCATCGATTTTTTGATATTGCTTTTGCACATCATAAACACCAATGCTCCCCCGGCTTGTTCCCCTCTCTCCTTCTGTCGCAAATAGCAACGTGCCTTCATGAGAGTAAACACCATGGCCATAGAAATGGCGATTCGGTTTTGCCAGTTGCAGCTTGATCATTTGCTCTGAGCGATAATCAAACACCATAAAGAAGGTGCCAGGTCGTCGACCAAAAACCACGGCATGGCCTTGCTGGTTTGTCGCCACGCCATGGCCCCGCTCGGGAATAGGCAGCGAAGAGAGCGGCATGCCATGCTCATCGGCCACCACCGCCGCGTATTTGTCTCGGCCGATAATAGAACAGCCGATCAACGCAGGCTCACGAGAGCTTGTGGAAGCACAACCAAATGGCATAGCAGGAACCGCCGCTCCGAAAAGAGCGGCTTTCAGTAAGGTTCGGCGGGTTTGATCAGTCACCATCAGTTGCATTAAATCCTATAACCACACCAAGCTCGATAGCCACTTCTTCGTGGATCAAGTACTTCAATTGCTCTAGTTTGTTGTATTGCGCTAGCACCATCCGATAGCCTTCTTTTGTTTGCAGTGCGGCAAACAAGCTCTTATCTTCCGGCCATGTATCTAACGCCATCTCGAACTGATGAACAACACGATCAGCTAAATCCGCATGACCTTGTTCTCTTAATAGCGCATCTAGCCCGTTACCGTCGGCAAAATAGAGTGCTTCCATTGCGGTAAGGTTCGCTTTCAAGTTCGAAAGCGACGTCTCTGAACGCCACGATTCTGAGAAATAAGGGCGAGGCTTGCCAATCTTCGCCAATGGGCGACTCAACTTCTTCATGCTGTATTCAAGCTGATTAGAAAGCAGTGAAATGTACTCAGATTCCCATTCCGTCATCTCTAACGATTTCCACGGGTTTTCTGCCCAAGAATCCGCGATGATCTGCGCTTTGTTATCGAGGTTTTCTGCAATCGCAACCCCCGTCGCACAGGTATTACTGTTGCTAGATAAAGTCGATGCCTGATCGTAAAGCAGCCATTCCAATGCGCCTAAACCTTGCACGGTAACACTTTGCGTAGAGATATCTTCCGCACTCCAAGTTTGGGCAGATTTCGTTAGTGCAGACATTTTACGGCCAGTGGTGTTCTTTTTATCTGGCCAGAACTGAACATTCCAACTTTGCTCTAATGCCGTCGCAGGACCACGCTCTTGCCCTTGCAATGCCATCCATGCAAGCATGGTTTGATGCCACTGCTGTTTTAATTGTGTATCTTCTTTCGTTTCTAAAGCGCAGTAATCTGCAAAGCTCTGCTCTAACTCACCTGTTTGCGCTAAAAATGCCTGTGCAGCGTTAAACTCCACTTCGTAAACATTTTGCGAAATATGGCTGGTACTCTCCGGCTTGGTCGGGGTTGTTCCCGTTGTCGATTGGCAACCAACCAAACTTAACGCTGAGGCAATCGCACTCACTAACAGTGTATTTTTCATGGTTGGATCCTTATAGAGAGTTCAGAAACGCAATGAGAGCGTCACGCTCTTTTTTGTTCAGAGCTAAAACATTTTGTTTAGCGGTTTCCGCTTCACCGCCGTGCCACAATACCGCTTCCATCAAGTTACGAGCGCGACCATCATGCAAGAAGTAAGTGTGTCCGTTAACTTCTTCGGTATAACCAATACCCCATAGCGGCGCCGTTCGCCATTCACGGCCGTTTGCTAAGTATTCTGGACGGTTATCGGCTAAGCCTTCTCCCATGTCATGCAGAAGCATGTCGGTGTATGGGTGGATTAACTGCTCAGAAAGCGCTGGCAACTCTGGTCGCTTGGCCGTTTTCACATTGGTCTTGTGGCAGCTTTCACAACCAGAAGTCGCAAAGATTTTCTGACCAAGTTTCACGCTAGGATCGTTCACATTACGACGAATTGGCACTGCCAGGTGCTGGCTGTAAAACTCCACAAAGTCGAGAATGTTCTCACTCACTTCTGGCTTACCGCCATTTGGCATGTCGTCACAAATGCTTTGATTCGAGGTACAGTTTTCATTCGGGAATAAATGGCTCGTCAAACCGACATCGCCATTGAATGCCGCGGCATTTTGTTGCATTAGCGTCGGCTGTCCGGCTTTCCAGCCAAAACGACCAATCGAGAAGTCGTCCTTCTCAATATCCCAAACCTTGTTTGCTTTGCCTGAGATGCCGTCTTTGTTGGCATCGTGTTCATCAGCCCAAGCCAACAGTGTTTCGTCTGGAATGCTCTCTAACAAGCCAAGGCCGATCATTGGTGGCGCCACACGCGCTGAAAATTCAGTATCCGGATGCATGTCGCCATACCCTAAATCGGTAATGTTTAGGTGCGGCTTTCTCAGCGTCACTGTCGTGCCATCTTTAAATGTCACTGGCACATCGGTATAAGTGATTTCGATTTTGCCCTCTGGCGTTTGGTCTTGCAGGGCGAAATCTTGAAGCTGGCCACCATAAGTTGGCTCAGGTATGCCACCGTCTTTGATGAACGCTGTCTTTTGTTCTGGCGTCATTGCGGGGATACTCAAGCGCACCAGCATAGACACCGCATGTAAATCGTCTTTTTCAGGTGGATGACCACGGCCATCTTTGATGTGACAGTTCTGGCAACCATTGGTGTTGAACAATGGGCCTAGACCATCACGAGCATCTGTCGACGCTGGTGCTTGCACCCAAGGATTACGGAAAAAACTGTTGCCCACGCTGAAATCAAGACGCTTACTCATTGGTAAGTTAGCAGCGGGAAGAGAATAGGCGTTTGCGCCGTCTTTTTTAACACTGGTTTTGCCACCAGACTTAACATCGTAAGCCATGGCAGAAGAAGAAAGGATCGCGGCTAGCGCTGAAATTAGGTATGGCTTCATATCATTGCTCTACATATACAACAAGGGTGATAACAACGAGCTCAAACGTTAAAAGGGCTCACAAAGAGCCCTTATTTATTATGGTTTTCTTATTAAAACTCGTGGTCAGCAGTATCTGGGCTTAGGCTGTCGATACCGACAATGTTCGCCGCACGCTCAATAGCACCAGTTTGTGCTACCAGTGACATGATAGTGTCGTTAACTAGTGCGTTACCTTGTGCGTTACCCGCCGCAATTAGCTGGTCGAAGTGCTGGTTGTTCTTCTCTGCTGAAGTCACTAGTTCACCGACTTGGCTACGTGTCGTATCAAACTGCTTTTGAATTTCTTCCGCTGCTTTCTTGTCTTTTTGCGCTACAAGGTCAGCAATACTTGGGCCAGACAGTTCTTTACCGCTTACGCCTTTGTAAGTACCGGTGTAAACGTTGTAGATGCCTTGCTCATTGTAGTAGTGAGAGTTGTGCGTGTTGTCTGAGAAACAATCGTGCTCATCTTCTGTAGAGTTCGCTTCTAGTGCTACTTTCATACGTTCACCCGCTAGCTCACCTAGAGAAAGAGAACCCATACCAAATAGCATCTTACGCAAACCGTTATCCGCTGAGTCATTTAGTAGATCTTCACGGTAGTTACCTTTCACGTCTGCAGACCACTGCTTTTCCATCCACTCTAGGTCTTGAACCAGTAGATCGGCTGCCGCTTTCAGGTACTCACCACGACGGTCACAGTGACCATTCGTACACTCAGAACCGACAACGAAGTCTGTATAAGCGCGCTGACCTGCACCTGCGTTTGTGCCGTTAAGGTCTTGACCCCAAAGCAAGAATTCAATTGCGTGGTAACCAGAGGCTACGTTTGCCTCAGAGCCGCCCACTTCATTCAAGTCTGCAATGAGCTCTGGCGTAATGTTTGAAACATCGAGCTTAGAAGCACCAATCTGTAGGCTAGTGTTTGCTACGATGTTTGCAGCCGCACCTTCGTTACCTAGTTCGTATTGGTAATCAGCCGCTACGTAGTCGATCAGACCTTCATCAAGTGGCCACGCGTTTAACTGGCCTTCCCAATCGTCAACAATCGCGTTACCAAAACGGAAAACTTCAGACTGTTGGTAAGGCACGCGAGAATCTAGCCAAGCTTGTTTTACTTCTTCAAGCTTCTTCGCTGAGGGCGATTTTAGGAATTCGTCAATTTTTACGTCGAGCGTTTGAGCAGTCGTTAAAGAATCGGCAAACACAGCGTGCGCCACGTCTGCATAATGTTCGACAACTTGTTGTTTAGTTACTGTAGCAGCAACCGTAGAACCACTGGCAATGAGAAGTGATGCAGCAATAGATTGGACTAAAACTGTTTTTGCATTCATCTGAAGCATCCTTGTTGAGCATTTTAATTATCGTATTAGTAGTGCTAATTATTCTTATTTGCACTTTTAGTCCCGAGATAATACAAATTTACAATTTATTTGCAACTCCAGATACAAAAAAAGCCTCATAAAAATGAGGCTTTTAGAATGTTTTATTGTCAGTTTTGTCTTTAGGATTAAACCTTTAGGTGATGTTTCCCGTGAGAAACTTTCGCCTTAAGATAACTTTCGTTACCATCTTTGATGTGGGCAGACGTATTGACAACTTCTGAGATTTCAATCCCGTATTCCGACAGCTCGCGGATTTTCTTAGGGTTGTTTGTCACAAGGCGGATCTTATTCACACCCAATGCTTCTAACATTTGCGCCGCTTCCGTGAAATCACGTAGGTCGTCGTCGAAGCCCAAATGATTGTTTGCTTCGTACGTGTTCATGCCTTGGCTTTGTAAACGGTACGCATCAATCTTGTTGTAAAGCCCGATACCACGGCCTTCCTGACGAAGATATAGAATAATGCCGCCAGACTCACCCATGCGGTTGATGGTCTCTTCTAATTGTTCGCCGCAGTCACAGCGTGAAGAGTGGAAAACATCGCCAGTCAAACACTCAGAGTGCATACGAACTAAAGGCATTTCCTGTGTCTGGTCCGCTTGTTTGAAGATAATCGCAACATGCTCTTTATCTGTCTTTAGACCATGGAAAGACAGGATTTCGGCATCAATGTTACTTTTTGCCCCGACTTTAAAATCTACTCTGGCTCGTACTTCCGCCATATCTACACTCACTCGATTTATTGCTTGATGCATTTTCGTTATCGCATTCATGGGATTGCTCTCATTTGCTCTTCAACTATGGGGATTGATACCGCATTTTTCAATGTTGAGATCACAACGAGCCCTATTCTTATTGTGACAAGCTGGAAATCCTAGAGGATGAAACCCGCTGGCCGACTCTACAATTGTTATAATATAACATTTAAAACTAACTACAATAAAAAACCCCAGACAAATTTGCCTGGGGTTTCGAATGCGTCGATAAAGCGTTTGATTTTAATGCGTTTGACTGCGCTTCCATACGGCAAGCTCAATCCAAACGGCTTCGAGTTCTTGAATTTCCTCGTCGGTTAAAACGGCGAGAGTCGAAGTGACTTGTGGCAGCTTCGGTGACTGGAACGCACGAATCTGCGAATAAAAGTCCTTTTTTAATTGCGATATAACTGAATCCACTGCGTACACCTATTCGTTCTTTATTACTTCTCCAGCTCAATTTTTATGGTCTGATATTCACTGAAGCCTTCATAAATTCGGGAAAATGATAACATTCTGCTTGTTATGTGCACAATTTATTTCTAATAGTGGAATAGTGGTCACATTAATTACGCTTTACCATTCGGATCGAATATAAGAAAAAAAAGATCAAAAATAGCAGCGGAAAGATCCACAGTAGCGCAGTGGAATAATTAAATGGCGGCTGATATAGAACAATATTCCCATAACGAGCAACGATATAGTCCTTTATTTCTTGGTTTGAACTGCCCTCATTCGCCATCGTATACACCTTTAAACGCAGGTCTTTTGCCGCCTGTGCGTTGGATTCAACCAAGTTTTGGTTCTGGCATTGAGGACAGCGTAAAGTCTTGGCTAGCGAGGTTGCGCGCTGTTGCACTTCAATAGAATGAAACTCAAACAGATCAACATTCTGTTGTAAATCTCCCGCCTTTGTTAGCGGAGAAAATAACAAAAAAACCATTAAACTCAAGAGAAGATAATTAAATCGAAACATTCAAATATCCTGAAAATATATCGTTCCATTTATCTGCTGTTAACTCACCGCGATATTTGATCAACACACGACCATTTTGATCAATCAAGTAGGTTTCAGGTGTTCCAATCACACCAAGTTCAACAGCGAGCTTTCCATTTGGATCACTGATCACTTCAATATATGGATTTCGTTTGGAGCTCAAATATTCACTTGCAGCTTGTTTTTGGTCTCTGTAATTCAGTCCAACGATAGGTACACCGAGTTCTGATAGCTGCAATAGCTCCTCGTGCTCTCGTTTGCATACTCCGCACCAAGATGCCCAAACATTCAATAATTTATATCCGTCACTTTTGAGTATCTGTTGCGAAATCATCTCACCAGACATCAAAGATTCTGAACTAAAATTAGGAATCTCTAAATTTCGCTGTTGGGACAATTCTACATTTGGTCGCTCAGATAACCCAATCGCGGTCACAGCCGAAAACACAGCGACAGCCGCAACGAGACCTGCGAGTTTAAGCGAATTTCTCGATCTCATGGATAGCTTCTCTCCTTCTCTTTACACCTATCATTAGCGCACCAAACACTGCTAATAATCCGCCTGACCATATCCACCAAATACCAGCACGGTACTGAACCTTGATTGCATAAGCATGGGTTTCCACTTTATCACCCAATGTAACGTAGTAATCACCATGCCATAATGAACGAATCGCAGGCTCCGTCATGTTCATTACCCGCACAGGATAGTGGCGCTTTTCCGGTTTGAAATTGAGGGCACTCCCATCTTCCAAGCGTAAGGTGACTTGCCCTTGCTCAGAGGTGTAGTTAGGACCTAATAGCCATTCGATACCATGATAATCGATGGTGATTCCCGCCCTATGGAGCGAGCTACCGGGCTCAACGCGTAAATTATATTCATAAGAGTAGTGGCTGTTGAACACAGCCCCGCTTGCTGCCAATGCAAAACCGATATGAGCGAGCGTCATCGGCATCAATTGACTCTTTCTTTCACTGCGACATAGCATGACTAAATGTACCGCGGCAACCCAAGTCGCTAATGCAATCATCAGTAACACTTCAACATGCAGCACGTCTACTGCGAGCACAAATCCGATGCCAGAGACTGTAGATACCGTAATACTAATCAGAACGTCTCGGTGAGCACATGAACTGGTCCCCTTCATCCACTTTAATGTGGGCATAAAAGCAAGAGCCACAAGAGCCAATACACTCACCGGAAAGATGAGACTATTAAAGTACGGCGCCCCAACCGAAATGTTTCCTAACCCAAGCAACTGATAAACCATTGGGTAGAAAGTACCTAGGAAAACAATGGCTGTTGCAATAACGAGCAAGCCAATAGCGATGTATGCGGTATAAGCTCGACTGACTAAAGATTGAAGTTTGAAACGGGAAAGTTGTTCTCCTCGCAAAATCAATACGCCAAAAGTGATGATGACAAGCAGGCTCAACACGCCAAGTAATACCAAACCTTTAGTCGGATCAACCGCAAACGCATGCACTGAAGTCAGCACACCAGAGCGCACAACAAATGTCCCTAAAATGCTTAGGCTGAACGTAGCAAACGCTAGTGCATAGGTGCTCCAAATTGCGCCTCTGTTACGTGTTGCGACAACACCGCTGTGCAACAAAGCAGTACCGGTCAGCCAAGGAAGCAAAGAAGCGTTCTCGACAGGATCCCAGAACCACCAGCCACCCCAACCGAGTTCATTGTAAGCCCACCAAGAGCCAACTAAGATCCCCATTGTGAGCGTTCCCCATGCAAAAAAGGCTGCGCCACGAGCAAACGTATACCAATCGCCCATCGGTTGTTTACTTAAAAGAGCCGCTAACGCAAAAGCTAATATAGCCGAGTAGCCGACATAACCTAAATAAAGCAACGGAGGATGAATGATAAGCCCAACATCCTGCAACATTGGGTTTAGATCTCGCCCTTCCGACACCAATACTTGGGCATATTCGAACGGGTTAGAGGTCATTAACGTAAACCATGCAAACGTCGCAATCAGAACGTTCATGATTCCTAAACAGTCACAAGTATATTGGGCGTTGAGCGGAGACTTATATGCAATAAACGACGCCCAAAAACTCAAGGTGACGACCCAAAACAACATGGAGCCTTGGTGCCCGCCCCAAGCGGCAGCAATTTTGAACGCCACCGGAAGTTGACTGTTGGAATGTGTCACAACATATTCCAGCGCGAAGTTGTCTTGCACAAAACAGACGATCAGAAGTGCTAAACAAATGACGGAAGCTAAGCTAATGATGTGGGACATCGCGACTTGATGCGGCAATGTCGCCTTCTTACCTAGGGCGCGACGTATCCAATGCAGCAGCGATGCACAAGTGGATGTTACAGCCACCAATATCAGTAAGAAGAATCCTAGCTCAGCCTCCATTTTTGCCCCTTACACTATGGTCATTTGACCGGCATAGAGAATGAAAGTGCGCAGCATAAGTACGCCAACAAGGCTTAGCGTCGTCACCACAAAAACGTAACTGCCTTTGTGGCGCACTTCTGAAGGCGTCAACCAATTGAGAGTCAAAGGCGTAATCATGCCGATGAACACTACCCCAACCCAGAACCATTGAGCCCAAAAACCGCTAGAAATCGCATTCCAAGCGGCAATCTCATTCTGACCGCCACTAAAGATAAGCCCAGTAAAGAATGTCACTAAAACAAACAACTCAAACAGTACGACTGGACGTTCAAACCCATGTACCCAAGACACACTTGGACTGCTGGTCGACTCTTTAAACACCAAGATGCCAAACATCAAACATGCAGCTGCGCCCGAGGACAAACTAGAGAACAGGAACAAGATTGGCAGTACTGGATTGTTTAGCATTGGGTAAGTCTTCAACGCAGACAATAGAAAGCCAGTGTATGCCGCAAGCATGATGGCTAAGAAGCCCAAGAACAATTCAATGGCGTTGTTGGCTTTCCCCGCCTTAATTAAAATGCCGTCAACAAAATCCAACAGTTTGCTCGGTAACTTCCCCTCACAGAAACTGATGATTTGATGGCGGAAGATAACGCCGATCCAAACAAACAGCACTAGCATGTACACTTGGAACAAGATCACGCCCATCGACATCACCGACGTCGGGTTGTAGTAAATCATGATCTTCCAAAACTCGAGCGGTTTAGTTAAGTGAAAAATCAAAATTACGAGGCCGGCAATGATGCCAAACGGTGCTAGCCAAGCCATTGCTTTCATGATGCCATTGTTTGCTGGGTCACCCTCGATAACTTTGCGTTTTAAATAGATGGAGATCATTACCGCACCTGCTGACATCCCAGCAAGGAATAAGTAAATCGCGATGATCCAATCCCAGACTAACGAGTCAAAGTGGAATGCACTTTCGAAGCCGTTCATGATGACACCTCCCCTTTGCTATGCGGAATTTTGTACAGTTTAGGTTGCGTACCTAAATGCGATTTATCGCGATAGACAACATGACTTTCGATAGCTTTGCTCACCTCGCTAGTTGGGTCATTTAAATCACCAAAGATGAGTGCTTTTGTTGGGCAAGATTCCACGCAAGCTGGCTGCTTACCTTGCGCTAGATTGGTATCACGGCAGAAGTTACATTTATCCGCAGAGTGATCGACTGGATTAAAGAAGCGCACTTGGTAAGGGCAAGCAGCTAAGCAATAACCACATCCGACACATTTCTCTTTGTGTACATCCACGATGCCGGTCGCTTCATCTTTGTATGCAGCGCCTGTTGGACAAACGTATACACATGGAGGGTTATCACAGTGCTGACAGGATTCGCGAGTAAACTGGTATTCCACACCTGGGTATTCGCCAATCGGTTCACTGCGATGAATTTTAAGACGGGTAACGCCTTCAGGAACGTTATTCACTTCACGGCAAGCATCGGTACAAGCAGTACAGCCAATGCAGGCGTTCTCATCGTGAACCATTCCCATACGCTTCACTTGCTCATTATCACTGGCATAAAGAGAGGAGCTAACAACGGAAGTGCCTGCAACGCCTGTGGTCAATATCAACGCGCCGCTGCCGGCGAGGAAGTTTCTTCTAGAACATTTCATGCTATCTCTCCTCTTCTTTTGCAAGTTCAGGTTCGATGGCAAACTCAGAGTGACAATCTACACACTGCTTAATCAACTGTTTTCTGTCGTAAGAGAGGGCTTTGTTTTTTGCAGCATGAACATCATGACAATTTGAGCAAGTAAGATTCTTTGCATGAACATCATGCGTCCAGTGTTTTTCTCTGAGCTTGGCAGGGGCATGGCAATCCACACACTGGCTGTTGGCTTTAAGAATCATGCTTGGATCAAGGGACACTTTGTCGTGTACCTCTTTCGATTGCGCGGCAGAAAACTTAATCACATCCGGTGCACCTTCACGGTGATCAGGACCGATGTTACTGTGGCAGTTGGTGCAATTAAGCTGCTTACCTTTGCTGAGTAACGCTTGCGGATCATGCGAAAGGTTCAGAGTCTCTTTGGCATCCTTATGACATTGGAGACATTTGTAGTCTCTGTCTCGGATTAACTCGACTTGATGACGCTCAGCTTGAGCACCTTCAATCGGCTCTGAAGAAGTCGCATGGGCGGCGATGGAGAAACCATAGATGGCAAAGACGAAGAGAAATTTCAGCATTGTCTCTATGGTCAATTTTATATTGCCCATATTTTTCTTTCCTTAGCTCGACAATAATTGATAACTATTCTCAATTATTTATTTGAGCGACAATTAATTTCCTCTGAAGATATTTTTCCAAATCTTCAAATGACATCAATTCTTATTTCGGAAAGCCACAACGCTAAACCTATATTTATAATACCTCTATTATTCATAAGAGGTAGAAACAACTGCTTAAAAAGCGAACTAAATCACCCTATTTTTGAAATGGTTAAATCCTAACATCTTGCTATCAAAGACATTAACCACTACCCCTTTAGAGGTATAAAAACTTAAACATGATTGAGATCACTGGTGTAAATTGATCTAAAACAAGACAAGTTCTGCTCACTATTTCATCCATTGGAATAAACAATAATATTAAATACAGATCTCCAGTTCTTATTTGGAATAGCTCCTCACAACGCTGCTAATAAAAACGAATATGGAGATAACACCGTGAGCATAAAACACTGGATGAGCGCACCCATCGCGGTTGCGACCTTATTCGCCAGCCAATTATTTTTGGTCGGCGCTCCGTTGGCAGCAGAAGATAAAGGCCTCGTCGACCCTCGAAATGACGTCTTTGAACAGAACCACCCTGATCAATACCACTCTTGGAAAGCAACCTCTGAAAGCGAACACATTGAAGATGCCCTAAGTGAAGATCCAAACATGGTGATCTTGTGGGCAGGCTACGGCTTTGCTAAAGACTACAACAAAGCGCGCGGTCACTTTTACGCACTTGACGATGTTCGCCAAACCTTACGCACTGGCGCACCGACTGATGAAAAATCTGGCCCTATGCCAATGGCCTGTTGGAGCTGTAAAAGCCCTGACGTTGCTCGCGTGATTGATGAACGTGGTGAAGACGGTTATTTCGAAGGTAAATGGGCACGATTGGGCTCAGAAATCGTCAACCCTATTGGTTGTTCTGACTGTCACGACACTCGCTCTGAAGAATTTAAGAAAGGCGAACCAGCACTGGCGGTAACTCGCCCTTATGTCGAGCGTGCTTTTGATACTATTGGTAAAAACTTTGATGAACAATCTCGCCTAGATAAGCAAGCATCGGTCTGCGCTCAATGTCACGTTGAATACTACTTCACCGGCCCGACTAAAGCGGTCAAATTCCCATGGGATATGGGCACCACCGTTAATGACATGGAGAAATACTACGACGCGTTGAATTTCAAAGATTGGACGCATGCAGTATCTAAAGCTCCGATGCTAAAAGCACAACACCCAGGTTACGAAACGTGGCGTGATGGCATCCATGGCAAGAACAAAGTGGTGTGTGTGGACTGCCACATGCCAAAAGTGACCAAAGAAGACGGCACCGTTTACACCGACCACAAAGTGGGTAACCCATTTGACCGCTTCGAAGACACTTGTGCACAATGTCATACCCAAACTAAAGAGCAGCTACAAGGCATCGTTTCGACTCGCAAAGCGCAAGTACTGAACATGAAGCTAACCGCCGAGAAGCAAATCGTAGCGGCACACTTTGAAGCAGGCGCAGCGTGGAAAGCAGGTGCTACAGAAGATGAAATGCAGCCAATCCTACAAGATATTCGTCATGCCCAATGGCGTTGGGATTACGCGATTGCCTCTCATGGCGTGCACATGCATGCACCTGAGGTTGCACTTGAAGTACTGGGTACTGCTGTTGACCGCGCAGCAGATGCCCGAACCAAGCTAGTTCGCTTACTGGCAACCAAGGGCATTACTGAACCAGTGCAAATTCCAGATATCTCGACCAAAGCGAAAGCACAAGAAGCACTTGGTATGGATATGGAAAAAATGAACGCAGATAAGAAACACTTCCTAGAGACTGTCGTTCCGGACTGGGATAAAGCCGCGGCCGAACGTGAAGCTACATACTGATCAGTATCGATTGCAGTAAGGTTACACAGATAAAACAAAGGGCGCAGAAGGCGCCCTTTTCTTTTAATAAAGAGATAGAAAAAATAAACTAGCGACGAGGCAGCCTCGGTCTAGGCTGAATATTTGGCCGCGTTTTAGGCATTTGCATATTAGGTCTTGTAGCAGGACGCTGGATTTGAGTCTCAGGCAGTGCTTTTCTTTGTTGCAGCTTTTCTTTCACCGCTTTGTCTTGTAAAGCCGCTGGCTCAATACGTTCTGGACGATTCTCCCACTTAGTTTGAATCTCTTGCTTTTGCTCTTCAGGCAGTGATTGCCAATGATCATCAAGTTGGCGCTTCATGTTATCGATATTGGCGGACATATCATCGTCCTTCCAATCTTCGACTTTGTCTTTGATGGACTGCTGTTGGTCTTCATCCAAGCCATTCCACCATTCTTCCAGCTTCTCTTTGTATTCGTCATCGTTGTCGCAACAACCCGGATAGTAATAAATCCAGTAGTCGTCATGATCGTACCACCACGGATCGTAATAACCTGAAGAATAATAAACCGAAGAGGAAGAACCAGAATGATCGGAAGAGCTACAACCCGCCAATACAGAGCCGCACAGCAAAACCAATATGCTTAGTGCCTTATTTTTCATTCGTTGCCCACCTTTCCCTCTACTGCTTATTAAATTGTACGCTTACAACAGCTCTTTTGCTTTGTTGATAGAGTTAATGATTTGTACTCTATCTAAATTTGGATCATTAGAATCTAATAATAGTACCCAAGTATCAATGGCTTCCTGAAAGCGGAATGACAGAAAATGGTCATTTGCGATCAAAGACAAAGCTGCTTCATTGTGCGGTTCTATCTGTAGAGCTTGTTCCAGAAGCAGGCTGACTTCTTGCGTCATAGATTGTTGGTGGATGTAGTATAAAGTGGTCGCCTTCGCAGCAAGTTGCGTGGCACTGACAGGTTCAGTAAGTTGGATCGCGTAATCAAAACAAATCAACGCACCATCCAACTCACCTTCTAGCAGATAGCCCTGCCCTAACTGAAACCATAACTCAGCGTTGTTTGGGTCTTCACTCAGTTGATCTTGGATTTCCTGCATTATGTCGCGAGCAGTCATCATTCGAGACATTTCCGCTTGGATTGGTTGAGGCGGTGTCTGACGCAGCAATAAGAAACTTGCACTGGTCACGACGAGCACCAACAAACAAAAGCCAAACCACTGAGCAGGTTTCACTTTTGATGCACTCAAAGACAAGAGAACAATGAACAACCCCATCAAGGAGATGGCAACAAAGAACCAAACAGACATAACGCATCCTTTCAATAAAGATAACGCCAGTGTACGTATTTCTTGTCTCGATTGCGTTGATACAGATACAAAAAAGCCGAGCGTTATGCTCGGCTTTCAAATTTAGCGATTAGGAAGAAGCTTACTCTTCTTCTGAACCTTCTGCTGCATCGTCTGCTGCTGGCGCTTCAGGAGCTTGACCTTCTGCGTTAGCCTCTGTTGCTTCTGCTTCTTCGCCTTCTGGCAATTCAACTTCTTCAACTTCGTCGATGCGTTGTAGACCAACTACTGATTCGTCTTCAGCTGTACGGATAAGTGTCACACCTTGGGTGTTACGACCAACTTGGCTGACTTCCGCTACACGTGTACGTACTAGAGTACCAGCGTCGGTGATCATCATCATCTCGTCGCCTTCTTCTACTTGTACCGCGCCAACAACTGGACCGTTACGCTCAGAAACCTTGATAGACACAACGCCCTGAGTTGCACGACCTTTCGTTGGGTATTCCGCTAGTTCAGTACGCTTACCGTAGCCGTTTTGTGTAACCGTTAGGATATCGCCTTCGTTAGACGGAACGATTAGAGAAACAACTTGGTCTTCGTCTGCTAGTTTCATACCGCGAACACCTGCCGCTGTACGGCCCATTGCACGTACTTTGTCTTCGCTGAAGCGAACCACTTTACCTGCTTTAGAGAACAGCATGATGTCGCTATCACCGTTTGTGATATCAACACCAATTAGTGAGTCATCGTCACGTAGGTTCACAGCGATTAGACCGTTTGAACGTACGTTTGCAAACTGGTTCAGTGGGGTCTTCTTAACCGTACCATCGCCTGTCGCCATGAAGATAAATTTCTCTGGTGAGAACTCATCAACAGGAAGAATTGCAGTGATACGTTCACCTTCCTCTAGAGGAAGGATGTTTACGATTGGCTTACCACGTGCAGTACGAGTTGCATGAGGCAATTGGTACACTTTCAGACGGTAAGTCTTACCACGAGTAGAGAAACACAGAATGTTATCGTGAGTATTTGCAACAAGTAGACGTTCGATGAAGTCTTCATCTTTCATCTTCGTTGCACTCTTACCTTTACCACCACGGCGCTGAGCTTCGTAGTCGCTTAGAATTTGGTACTTAACGTAACCTTCGTGAGACAGAGTTACTACTACGTCTTCACGAGCAATCAGCTCTTCCATGTCGATGTCATGGGTAGCTGCTGTGATTTCGGTACGACGAGCATCGCCGTAACCATCGCGAACTGCTTCAAGCTCTTCGCGGATCACTTCCATTAGACGCTCAGTGCTTGCAAGGATGTGCATTAGCTCTGCGATTTCATCTAGAAGTGCTTTGTATTCATCAAGAATCTTCTCGTGCTCTAGACCGGTTAGACGGTGTAGACGAAGTTCTAGAATAGCTTGCGCTTGAGTCTCAGTTAGGTAGTACAGACCATCACGGATACCGTATTGATCTTCTAGCCATTCAGGACGAGCTGCATCAGTACCAGCACGCTCAAGCATTGATGCTACGTTACCAAGATCCCAACCACGCGATACCAAGCCAACTTTTGCTTCTGCTGGTGTTGGTGCGTTTTTGATTAGCTCGATAACTTCATCGATGTTTGCAAGAGCAAGAGACAGTGCCTCAAGGATATGAGCACGTTCACGCGCTTTGCGTAGTTCGAAGATAGTACGACGAGTGACAACTTCACGACGGTGGTCAACGAAGCACTTCAACATGTCTTTTAGGTTGAATAGCTGTGGCTGGCCGTTGTTTAGCGCAACCATGTTGATACCGAAAGTCGTTTGAAGCTGAGTTTGTGCGTAAAGGTTGTTTAGAACCACTTCACCCACAGCGTCGCGCTTACATTCAATTACGATACGCATACCGTCTTTATCAGACTCGTCACGTAGCGCACTGATGCCTTCTACTTTCTTATCTTTAACTAGCTCAGCGATCTTTTCGATCAAGCGAGCTTTGTTTACCTGGTAAGGGATTTCAGTGACGATGATGGTTTCTTTACCATTCTTCTCCACTTCGATTTCCGCTTTTGAACGCATGTAGATCTTGCCGCGACCAGTTTTGTACGCGTCTACGATGCCTTTACGACCGCTGATTAGCGCTGCCGTAGGGAAATCAGGACCAGGAATGTAATCCATTAGTTCATCAATCGTGATTTCTTCATTATTGATGAACGCAAGACAGCCATCGATCACTTCGCCAAGGTTGTGCGGTGGGATGTTGGTTGCCATACCTACCGCGATACCAGAAGCACCGTTTACCAATAGGTTAGGAATTTTAGTTGGAAGAACCGCTGGGATTTGCTCCGTACCATCGTAGTTAGGTACGTAGTCCACGGTTTCTTTATCTAGGTCAGCCAGAAGTTCGTGGGCAATTTTCGCCATACGTACTTCGGTATAACGCATTGCCGCAGCAGAGTCGCCATCGATCGAGCCAAAGTTACCTTGACCATCGACCAGCATGTAACGAAGTGAGAACGGCTGAGCCATACGTACGATTGTGTCGTACACAGCACTATCACCGTGTGGGTGATATTTACCGATTACGTCGCCGACAACACGGGCTGATTTTTTATATGGTTTGTTCCAATCGTTGCCTAGTACGTTCATCGCGAATAAAACGCGGCGGTGTACTGGTTTTAGGCCATCACGCACATCTGGAAGAGCACGACCCACGATTACTGACATCGCGTAGTCTAGGTATGAACCTCTAAGCTCATCTTCAATGTTTACGGGCGTGATCTCTTTAGCTAAATCGCTCATAGAGCCATTATCCCTCTATTATCTGATCGTAATTACGATACGTGTAAGGTGCAAAAATATAACACACAATTCATCAACGGGGCATCACTTTCCCACTCGTTTTATCAGGTTGTGAGCTTCGTTATGAGTTAAATGAAGAGAATTTGCACATTCATCCCATATCTTTCTGAAAACTGACTACATTTCCACCAACACCGCTCAAAAATCTCCCCTGTAACGATTGTGAGAAAAGAAGCAGTTTTAACGTATCGTACCATTGGAGTATAATCACGCCTTCCAAAGGACTATTAGCGAAGCGATATTACTATCATGACAAAAGCACAAAACGTCGACCCAAGTGAAATTAAGAAATTCGAAGAGATGGCTTCCCGTTGGTGGGATTTAGAAGGCGAATTCAAACCACTTCACCAAATTAACCCGCTTCGCTTGAACTATGTCCTAGAGAAAGCTGACGGCCTATTTGGCAAAAAAGTGCTCGATGTTGGCTGTGGTGGTGGCATCCTTGCGGAAAGCATGGCAAAAGAAGGCGCCATCGTTACCGGTCTTGATATGGGCAAAGAGCCATTAGAAGTGGCACGTCTTCATGCTCTCGAGACAGGCACTAAGCTGACTTATATCCAAAGCACTATCGAAGACCACGCAGCAGAAAATGCAGGTACTTATGATGTAGTGACTTGTATGGAGATGCTAGAGCACGTTCCTGACCCACTGTCTGTGATTCGCTCTTGTGCAGCGCTCGTGAAACCAGGCGGTCATGTCTTCTTCTCAACTTTAAACCGCAACATGAAATCTTACCTGTTTGCTATTGTCGGCGCAGAGAAACTGCTGAGAATCGTTCCAGAAGGCACACACGACCATGAGAAGTTCATCAAACCAGCAGAAATGATGAAGATGATTGATCAAACTGACCTAACCGAAATGGGCATCACAGGTTTGCACTACAACCCTCTTAACGACAGCTACAAGCTCGGTCGTAATGTGGATGTAAACTACATCGTTCACACTACTAAATATTGATTTTTAGGATCGCGGCGTTGTTCGTGATTAGGCAAAACTCGATATGAAATTTATGGGAAAGCGGTAGCACATGAGCGCCGCTTTTTTTGTCAATTTCTGTCGAAAAAAAGTGCTCTAGATTCCATTTTGACCAATCTATTTTTAACAAACAAAAACTGTCAAAGATCAAGGAAAATATTTTTACATGCGGTTATTTATGAACCGATCTGAAAAACGTAATTTTCCCCATTCAAGTCAGCCCTTTTCTCATCGGTTAGTGTCCACTTACTGATTTTTTTAATTTTGTTAGTTATCCACAAGTCATCCCAAATCTGTACCTTGAAAAATTGGGGTAACAGCACTATCTTGTAACTCGCAAACAAATGAACCCCTATATGTTGTGTTTAAGCTACAATATATAGATAGACTTTGATCACAAAGCCGCCGCAAGTTTTACAAATTTTGCACATAAACAAACAAAAACACGGCTTTTATCAGTTTTCTTAGGGAAATAAAGCAGAATGAACCAACAACTTACCGTCACTAAGCGTGATGGCCGCAAAGAAACTATCGATCTGGAGAAAATCCATCGCGTTATTACTTGGGCTGCCGAAGGTCTTAACAACGTTTCAGTATCACAAGTAGAATTACGTGCTCACATCCAGTTTTATGACGGCATCACCACGTCAGATATCCACGAGACGATGATCAAGTCTGCTGCAGACCTGATTTCAGAAGAGACACCGGACTACCAATACCTAGCTGCTCGCCTAGCGGTATTCCACCTACGTAAAAAAGCATACGGCCAATACGAGCCGCCAACGCTGCATGACCACGTAGCTCGTCTTGTTGATATGGGTAAGTACGATAAGCACATCCTAGAAGACTACACAAAAGCGGAATTAGACGAGCTTGATGCGTACATCGACCACAAGCGCGACCTTGATTTCTCTTACGCAGCCGTAAAACAGCTAGAAGGTAAGTACTTCGTACAAAACCGTGTATCAGGTGAAATCTACGAAAGTGCTCAGTTCCTGTACATTCTTGTGTCTGCTTGCCTGTTCGCTAACTACCCGAGAGAAACGCGTCTTGACTACATCAAGCGTTTCTACGATGCGACATCGACATTTAAGATTTCTCTGCCTACACCGATCATGTCTGGTGTACGTACGCCTACTCGTCAGTTCAGCTCATGTGTACTGATCGAATGTGGCGATAGCCTTGATTCTATCAACGCAACAGCAAGCTCTATCGTGCGTTACGTTTCTCAACGTGCAGGTATCGGTATCAATGCAGGTCGTATCCGTGCGCTAGGTTCTGAAATCCGCGGTGGTGAAGCATTCCACACAGGTTGTATCCCATTCTACAAATACTTCCAAACAGCAGTGAAATGTTGTTCTCAAGGTGGTGTTCGTGGCGGTGCAGCAACGGTGTTCTACCCGCTATGGCACGGTGAAGCTCGCTCACTATTGGTGCTTAAGAACAACCGTGGTGTAGAAGAGAACCGTGTTCGTCACATGGACTACGGTGTTCAGTTGAACAAACTGATGTACCAACGCCTAGTGGAAGGTGGCAACATCACGCTATTCTCACCGTCTGACGTACCTGGTCTATACGACGCATTCTTCGAAAACCAAGAAGAATTCGAACGTCTATACGTGAAATACGAAAACGATCCTTCAATCAAGAAAGAGACCGTTAAAGCAATTGAGATGTTCACTCTACTAATGCAAGAGCGTGCATCAACAGGCCGTATCTACATTCAGAACGTGGACCACTGTAATACTCACAGCCCGTTCGATTCAGAAGTTGCGCCAGTTCGTCAATCAAACCTATGTTTGGAAATCGCACTGCCAACTAAGCCTCTGAAAAACGTTGAAGATGATTCAGGTGAGATCGCACTATGTACGCTTTCTGCATTTAACCTTGGTGCTATCAAATCGCTAGATGATTTCGAAGAGCTATCTGAGCTTGTAGTGCGTGCGCTAGACGCTTTGCTTGATTACCAAGATTACCCACTACCAGCAGCTTACAAGTCGACAATGAACCGTCGTACGCTGGGTGTTGGCGTTATCAACTTCGCATACTACCTAGCGAAGAATGGCGTTAAGTACTCTGACGGCAGCGCAAACGGTCTAACTCACCGTACATTTGAAGCGATTCAATACTACCTATTGAAAGCCTCTGTAGCGCTTGCGAAAGAGCAAGGTAAGTGTCCTTCGTTCCACGAAACGAACTACGCGAAAGGTCTACTGCCAATCGACACTTACAAGAAAGACGTTGATCTAATTTGTGAAGAAGAGCTGCACTACGATTGGGACAGCCTACGTCAAGAAATCATGGAACACGGTCTACGTAACTCAACACTGACTGCGCTAATGCCATCTGAGACTTCTTCTCAGATCTCTAACGCAACAAACGGTATTGAGCCACCACGTGGTTTCGTGTCTGTTAAAGCGTCGAAAGACGGCATCCTGAAGCAAGTTGTGCCAGATTTTGCTGAGCTGAAAGACAACTACGAACTGCTTTGGAACATCGGTTCTAACGACGGTTACCTACACCTTGTGGGCATCATGCAGAAATTCGTTGACCAAGCGATCTCTGCAAACACAAACTACGACCCTTCTGGTTACGAGAGCGGTAAGGTTCCAATGAAGAAACTTCTTCAAGACCTTCTAACTGCGTACAAGTTTGGTGTGAAGACACTTTACTACCATAACACTCGTGACGGCGCGAAAGACGACCAGAAAGACGCAGTTCAACCACAAGATGACGATTGTGCAGGCGGCGGTTGTAAGATTTAATCTCCCGCACCCTAACAATCCGTAGAAACAAACAATCGAATACCTCCCCTTTTGGGGAGGTCTAAAAGGAATTGAGGCATTATGGCTTACAGTACTTTTAACCAGAACAAAAACGACCAGCTAAAGGAACCAATGTTCCTAGGTCAATCAGTGAACGTTGCTCGTTACGACCAACAAAAATTCGAGATCTTCGAAAAACTAATCGAAAAGCAACTGTCTTTCTTCTGGCGTCCAGAAGAAGTTGACGTTTCAAGCGATCGTATCGATTACAACAAGCTACCAGACCACGAGAAGCACATCTTCATCTCAAACCTGAAGTACCAAACGCTGCTTGACTCAATTCAAGGCCGTAGCCCGAACGTTGCACTGCTTCCACTTGTTTCTCTGCCTGAGCTAGAAACATGGATTGAGACTTGGTCTTTCTCTGAAACGATTCACTCTCGTTCGTACACACACATCATCCGTAACATCGTGAATGATCCAAGTGTTGTATTTGACGATATCGTTGAAAACGAACACATCCTTAAGCGTGCGAAAGACATTGCACACTACTACGATGACCTAATTCAAGCGACAAACGACTACCACCGTTACGGTGAAGGTGAACATGTTCTGAATGGTGAAACGGTTAAAGTTAGCCTGTACGATCTGAAGAAGAAATTGTACATCTGTCTGATGTCGGTAAACGCGCTTGAAGCAATCCGTTTCTACGTAAGTTTCGCATGTTCATTTGCGTTCGCAGAACGTGAGCTAATGGAAGGTAACGCGAAAATCATCAAGCTGATCGCTCGTGATGAAGCACTTCACTTGAACGGCACGCAGCACATGATCAACCTGCTACGTAACGGTCAAGATGACTTCTTATTCATGCAAATCGCAGAAGAAGCAAAACAAGAGTGTTTTGACCTATTCAAAGAAGCGGCTGAGCAAGAAAAAGAGTGGGCTGAGTACCTATTTAAAGACGGTTCAATGATCGGTCTGAACAAAGACATCCTGAGCCAATACGTTGAGTACATCACTAACATCCGTATGCAAGCAGTAGGTCTGCCAGCAGCGTACCCTGAAGCGACGTCAAACCCTATCCCATGGATCAACGCTTGGTTGTCATCGGATAACGTTCAGGTTGCACCGCAAGAAGCAGAAATCTCTTCATACCTTGTTGGTCAGATTGACAATGAAGTAAGTGCAGACGACTTCGAAGGATTTGAGCTGTAATGCCAAATATCAAAATCAACAAACTCGTTAGCATTGAGTCCAACCCATCCAATACGATTTTGGAGACGATGGAACAAGCAGGCTTATTACCTGAATACAACTGTCGCGACGGCCACTGTGGTGCTTGTCGTTGTAAGTTGGAGTCGGGTGAAGTGGAGTACGTTGGTTTTGCCATGGCTTATACTCAGCCTGATGAGATACTGCCTTGTATTTGTAAGGCGAAATCAGACGTTTCACTGAGTGGTGTGAACTATGCGATGAAAGAAAAACGCGCCTAGTCCAAACCAGCTAAGCAAATACAATAAAGCCAAGGCAACCGCCTTGGCTTTTTGCTATCTGTCGTCTCGTCCTGAGATGAGTATCTCGCCCTTAAATGTATTTACGCAACGAGGGCGAAAACAGTTAAAGCATGCTTCAAATCGCACTACTCGGGATGTGCATATCTTTCACTTTCTCTAAGAAAGCATATTGAGCCGACATTGGTTTACGTTCTAGGTAACGGCGTAACAAGTCTAACGCGGCCGCACTGATAACTTTCACTTGGTCGTCGCGCTGATATTTTCTCGATAACTTATATAACGCCCCCCACTCGCCTGTTGAGGTAGAAAGCGCCACGGAAAATACTCCCTCTTCAAGCTTTCCGGTCACTAGCGCTAAATCCGTGCCGCACTTCTCACGCGTAGCACCCGCTAACGCAAAGGTCGCTGCTAATGGGTCTCCCTCGTCGGTAATGGTTTGGCTTTGACCTGCTAATACCCAACCATGACCAAACTGCTTTTCGACGTTCTCATCACTGTTAAGCCAATAGGTTAAGTGGCCTGCACTGCTTTTCTCTGAAACGGACAAGGTCAGTCCTTTATCTGACAGCATTTGGCCTACATGCTCAACCATCGGCACATCTACGCTCACCGTATTGGTTTCAAGGTGCTTGTGAATCAGTTGCATCAGCTTCATTCGCTGTTCTACCTGATTGGAAGGACCAAACAGCTTCACCTCGATAAACGGCAAGTAAGAGCGGTAACCAAGCTCATAACCCTGTGGCAATTTCATTTGGTCTAGTTTGTCTGAGATACCAGACTCTGACAGGCCAAAGGTATAAATACGACTGCAAGATGCGCTCTCAACTTCAGGGAATAGCTTCTTCAAGTCTGGCAGAATTTGCGTTTCTGCCATCAGTTTGAATTCGCTTGGCACACCCGGCGTAAAGTAAAACACCGCGTCATTAATCAGCATTTTAAAGCCACATGCCGTGCCTATTGGGTTATCCACGATTTCGGCTGTCTCTGGCAACATCGCTTGCTTGAGGTTACTATCCGGCATTGGGATACCACGACGAGCGTACATCGCCTCCAGATGCTCTAGCCAGCCTTTGAATAGCACTAGCTTACACTCGGCAGCTTTTGCCGCTGCAGCGGCGCTCATGTCGTCTGTAGTTGGGCCCAAACCACCATTAACGATTACGACATCGTTATTGAAGCTGAGCATAAGGAATTCTTCGATAAGGCTCGACTGTTTGTCACCAACGGTCGAACGCTTGGTTAAGCCAAATCCATGCTGATAAAACAAACTCGACAGCCAAGCTGCATTTGTATCAACAATGTCACCGTGAAGGACTTCTTCTCCGGTACTAAGCATAGCAATTTTCACAACTGACTCCTGAAAATAGGCAAAATCCACATTTTTTCGACATTATGCCTATATCGTTTTCATTTTATTAGACTAATCTCTTAGTGAATTTGTTGAGATTAAATTTAGGTCAAGTATTTAAATGGCTGTTCTTTTAAGGGATAATTGTGAGCCCGATCATCAAACCAATAACTCGGAGACCTCTGTGTCAAAATCATCCATGTTCAAGAAAACGCTAAGTGGTCTTGTTCTGACTGCGTCTGCTGCGGCAAATGCGAGCCAGTACGATATGAGTAACCATATCGAGTTTTCTTACACGCCTGATTGCCTGTCAGGTTACTGCGAAACAACCACCCTGTATAGCTTTGAGCCACAAAATCCTCGCTATGCGATGGGGTTAGATAGCGATGATTCTTTAAATCTCGACGCAGGTCTTCAACCAAAGCATCTTATCGTTCCAAAAGACAAAGATTGGGACTACCTTATGGGTCAAACTTACACCATTCTTGGTTTGAGTGTGGCGACTGTGGGTTTGATGACATTGCTGCCTGAAAGCATCACTAAGTGGGACGACGAAGATCGTGACATGAGCAAACTCGGTAGTAAGTGGAAAGACAACGTTTCTAGCGGTCCGGTTTGGGATCGTGACGAACACTTCCTAAACTACGTCATGCACCCTTACTTCGGTGGTGTTTACTACACAGCAGCACGCCACGCGGGCTACAACGAATTTGAATCCTTCCTGTACTCTGCGACCATGTCGACGTTCTTCTGGGAATACGGCGTAGAAGCATTTGCGGAAATCCCATCATGGCAAGACTTGTTTATTACTCCATTTTTTGGTGCTGTGGTCGGTGAAATGATGTTAACTGCTGAGCAAGACATTATTGCTGGCGGCGGTGAAGTAATGGGTTCAGAGACGATGGGTGACGTATCTTTGTTCTTCCTTAACCCAGTTGGCCATATCCATTACTGGGTATCCGATGCTTGGGGTGGTAGCGCAGAATTCCAATTCAGCTCATCGCCTTGGTTCGGTAACCAAGACGCCGCGAAATTCGCGATGGACTCTGGCGCAAGCTACGACAATGTCTTCTACGGTTTTGAAATGAAGGTAACCTTCTAAAACCAAACGGTTAAAGAGCAGCTCACGAGCTGCTTTTTTTTGTGCCCCAAGCAAAGTTTTCATTATTTGCGTCACGAATTAGCGTCAAAAATTGACCTCTGTCAAACATAACCCTCCCCCAGCACCTACACTGAAATTAAGAAAAAATTCCAATAACTTAAGTTCTTGAACCTTAAGCCCAAATAACTATAGCGATACGTCTACCCGTGCCGCGTCCAAACCTTATTCCGGGAGGGGACATTATGAACACTGTGTTTATCGTTAATTTCGTCGGTCAGGCATCACCAGCGACCATCAAACAACTTGCTGCTGTTACACATGAAAACGAGGGAAAATGGCTCATCAGTAAAGTGAACTTTATTGAAGACCAAGTCGCTGGCGTAATCAAAGTGGAGCTTCCTGAAGAAAACGCCGACACAGTAAAAGACGCGTTTTCCGCTTGCCAGACTCTTATCGTCAAGTTCGTCGATTCTGAGCCGCACTCTCATCGAGAAGATACGGTTTTCCAATTACGTCTCGACTCCAATGACCGCGCCGGTATTGTCAACGAGATTACTCACGTGCTCGACGGACAGGGCATTTCAATCTTAGATATGGACTGCCAACGTGTGTTCATTGCCGGCGGTGGTGGGGTCAGCTCTAGCCTATTCAGTGCGAAGATGGCCATCAAGCTACCTAGCGAATTGGAAATCGATGATGTGGCAAACGAGCTGGAATCACTCAGTGAAGATACCCGTGTGATTGTGGAAGGCTAACCTCCGCCCCCGATGCACATTCCAATATCAATGCCCAAATAAAGAAGAGCAGCGTTGTGCTGCTCTTTTCACGTTCAACCACTTTTTACGTCAAGCAAAGATAACTACTTCACTGACCATTGAGATAAAGAGCGTTTGAAATCTGAGTAATCAAACTCGTTCAGTTTTTGAATCTCACCACTTGAACGCTCACAGTATACCGATGGCATGCGCAGACCGTTAAACCAGTTTAGCTTCACCATGGTGTAACCCGCACTGTCCAGAATGTGTAGACGCTGGCCAATCTCTAATGGCTGTTCGAAGTTCGCCACACAGAACTGATCACCCGCTAGGCAAGAGCAAGAACCAATCACGTACTCGTGCTCGCCATTTTCTGATGCTTCTAGAATAGACGCAGGCTCATTGTAGATAAGGGTATCCAAACGGTGCGCTTCCGTTGCTGAGTCAACAATCGCCGTCTTCTTCACGTTCTCAACAATATCTACCACGGTCACGACAAGGTCGGTCGTTTTTGTGATGATTGCCTCTCCCGGCTCTAAGTACATTTGTACGCCGTGTTTTTCAGAGAAGGCTTTCAGCGCTAGGCCTAATTTCTCGATGTCATAGCCTGGCCATGTGAAGAATACACCACCGCCCATGCTGACCCAATCGAGTTTATTTAGGTATTCGCCAAACTGTTCGGAGATCGAATCCAGCAAACCAATAAATGCGTCCACGTCTTTGTTCTCACAGTTCATGTGGAACATCACACCATTAATGCCATCGAAAATTTCTGGCTTGATGTGGTCAGCTTGTACGCCAAGACGAGAGAACTGACGAGCAGGATTCGCTAAGTCTTGACCTGCGTAGCTTACGCCAGGGTTAAGGCGAAGACCAATAGATGCTTTGCCCTCAACGATATGACGGTAAGCAGCTAGCTGTGACTGAGAGTTGAAAATCATCTTGTCACAGATATCCGCTACTTCACGCACATCGTCTTCGCTGTAGCCAACGCTGTATGCGTGAGTCTCACCACCGAAAGTTTCGTAGCCAAGCTTCACTTCAAACGGGCCAGAGCTAGTCGTGCCATCTAAGTAAGGCTTGATGATGTCGAATACGCCCCATGTTGAGAAGCACTTAAGCGCCAACACAAGCTTCACACCAGAAATATCTTTCAGTTGCTTTGCTTTTTCTAGGTTCTCAACCAACTTGTCTTCATTGATCATGAAGTACGGGGTTTTAAGCTGTTCTTTGTTCATAACTAACCATTTATCAACCATTAACCCCCTCTAACTCCCCGTTAAAAAGGAGAAGGACTAAACTGAGCCACCTCTACTCTTGCCAAAAAAATGGAAAGATTGAAGCCACGATCAGTCTGTTTCTGCTCCTCCCCTTAAAAAGGAAAGTGAAAACTGTACTCGGTTTGCCTCAACTTCCCCCCTTTTAAAAGTGGAAGATTTGAAACTAAGCTCGGCCTGTTTTTGCTCCTCCCCTTTTTAAGGGGAGGCTGGGAGGGGTTAACCTCAAATACGACAAAAGCAGCCACGGCTTTACGCCATGACTGCTCAAATTATCTAAACAAGTTTAATGATTAAACTTATTTGTTCAGTTCGTGAATCAGCGGTAAGCCTTGGCCTGCTTCCAACTCCTGAACATGCCAATCTAGACCGATCGTTGGCATCGTTTCTAGGAATGGATCTGGGTCTAGCTGTTCCATGTTGAACACGCCTTTATCAGCCCACTTGCCACGGAAGAATTGCAGTGCTGCAGTAATTGCAGGAACACCTGTCGTGTAAGAGATCGCTTGGTGTTCAACATCTTCGTACGCGACTTCGTGGTCTGCGTTGTTGTAGATAAATACGCTGCGCTCTTTACCGTCTTTCTTACCTTGAACCCAAGTACCGATACACGTTAGGCCTGTATAACCAGGTGCTAGAGACGTTGGATCAGGTAACATCGCTTTTAGTACGTGTAGAGGTTGAACGACTGTACCGTCGTGTAGCGTTAGTGGTTCTGGACTTAGTAGGCCAATATCACGCATTACGTTGAAGTAGTTTAGGTAACGGTCACCGAAACCCATCCAGAACTCAATGCGTTTTGCTGGGATGAATTCTTTCATCGAACGAACTTCATCGTGCGCCATTGAGTAAACTTTGTGTGAACCACAGTTCGGGAAATCGAACTCTAGCATACGAGAGTGACAAGGTACTTGTTTCCACTCGCCGTTTTCCCAGTAGAATGAATCGCCTTGGATCTCAAGCATGTTCGTTTCTGGGTCAAAGTTCGTCGCAAACTTCTTACCGTGATCGCCTGCGTTCACGTCCATTACGTCAATCGTGTCGATTTCATCAAACAGATGCTTCACTGCATACGCCGCGAATACTGATACTACGCCTGGATCGAAACCCGCGCCTAGGATACCCGTGATGCCCGCTTCTTCGAACTTCTCACGGTAGCCCCACTGCCAATCGTAAGCTTCAGGAACCTGCTGACCTTCGGAACATAGGTCAACCGCTACTGATGTATCTAAGTATGAAACTTTTGCTCGATAACACGCTTCCATGATTGGCATGTTAACCCACGGAGGACCCGCGTTGATCACTAGATCCGGTTTTACTTCTTCAATAAGAGCAACCAGAGAATCTACGTCGTCAGCATTCACTGCACGCGCGTCTAGTTTCTTAGCTGAATCTTTCAGGTTGTTTTTCTTCTGAATCGATTCGATGATCTTCTCACACTTACCGATAGTACGTGATGCGATTGTGATATCACCCAGAACGTCGTTGTTTTGTGCTGCTTTATGTGCAACAACCCAGCCAACGCCGCCTGCACCAATCTGTAGAACTGCCATAGTTTTCCGTTACCTTTATTAAACTAGCTCAACTGCTAGCGTGTTGATTTTCAAGAGCAAAGATTCAAAGTCCGCTGTCGTCAGACAAGGATTCAAAATCGTAAATTTAAGAGCGGTCTTACCATCAACGATGGTTTCACCAAGAACTGCGATACCGCGAGTCAACGCTTCAAGACGCAACGCTTTGTTCAGTTCATCTAAATCTGCAGATGCGTTGTTTGTGCGTACATTGGTTGCACGGAATAGAACCGTAGAAAGTGCTGGTTCAGCAAGAAGTTCAAACTGCTCGTGGTTGCGAACCATGTCGGCAACTTGCTGCGTTTGTACCAATAAGTGATCGTACATATCGCCAAGCGCCTTAGGACCCACGTTTTGCATCGTCATAAAGACTTTCAATGCATCAAAACGCTTCGTCGTTGCGATAGATTTGTCTACCAAGTTAGGTAGCTCATCGTGTTCGCGGTTCAGGTAGTCAGCATGATGAAGTAGGAACTTAAAGTTCGACTTATCGTTCACCAACAACGCGCCACAGCTGATTGTTTGGTAGAACAGTTTGTGGAAGTCGACACTGATTGAGTGCGCACGCTCTACACCTTTCAGGCGCGATTTGTGGCTGCTCAGAATCAGTGCACCGCCATAAGCACCATCCACGTGCATCCACATTTCGTGTTTCGCTGCCATATCCGCAATGAAGTTTAGATCGTCAATTGCACCGTGATCGGTCGTACCTGCTGTGCCAACAATAGCGAATGGAATCAAACCTTCTGCTTTTGCCTGCGTTAAAACGTGATCTAACTGAGTAACATCCATCGTTCCGTCAGCGTTCGCATCGACAGTCATCACGGCTTTCTCACCCAGTCCCATCCAAGATGCTGACTTTTGAACCGTGAAGTGCGATTTCTTCGAACATACGATACGAAGTTTGTTCGCGTATTCTGGAAGACCCAGCTTCTGAATTGAGTGGTTACTTAGCTTGTCTGCAACCCAGTCACGCGCAAGCATTAGGCCCATCTGGTTGCTTTGTGTACCACCGCTAGTGAAAATGCCATCCGCCTTCTCACCAAGCTCATACTTGTCGCACAGCCAGTTAATCACCTTTTGCTCTACGTAAGTCGCAGAAGACGCTTGATCCCATGAATCCATTGATTGGTTCAACGCTGCAATCATGGCTTCTGCTGCTACCGCAGGCATCAAAGGAGGCGTGTGCAGGTGAGCAATACAATCTGGGTGCTGAGTGAAAATCGCATTCTTCGCGACAAGCTCAGCCGCCTCATCAATTACAGATTTGAGCGGTGCGTTTTTGTTGTCCAAGTCGATCGCGTTGATTGCCGTTTCCAGCAACTTAGGGTTCATACCAGAGTATGGCGCATTGACCTGTTCGAATACCGACTTCATCGCCGCAGTCGTATGGTTCATTACCGATGCAAATTCAGCGCTGCCAAGTTCACCTGTATGAATAAAGTGCTTTTTCCACTCTTCTTGTGGGTCTGCTTCAACATAGTTACCGCCTGCAGCGATAATTGCGTCTTCCAGAACTCGAAGTGCAAAGTCAATTTGCTCGAAAGAAATGATAAGTGGCGGAAGGAAGCGAATAACAGAGCCATCACGGCCACCCTTTTCTACCATCAAGCCACGTTCAAGAGCCGCGCGTTGAATATCAAGAGTAAGCTGGCCATCTGACAAAGGCTCACCGAACTTATTGAGTTTGCCGTTTGGATTCTTAATTTCTACACCCAGCATTAAACCTTTACCGCGAACATCCGCGATACAGTTAACGCGTTTTTGAATGCTCTCAAGACCAAAGCGTAGGTACTGGCCTGCAACATTTGCATGCTCAACAAGATTGTCGCGTTGGATTATTTCTAGTGCTTTCGCACCTGACACCATTGCTAACTGGTTGCCACGGAACGTACCAGTGTGCTCACCTGGCTTCCATGTATCGTGTTGCTTGTTGATCACCAACAGTGACATTGGCAAGCCACCACCGATCGCTTTAGACAAACACAAAATATCAGGAACAATGCCCGCTTCTTCGAATGCGAAGTTGTAGCCCGACTTACCGACACCACATTGAATTTCATCAAAAATCAGTAGGATACCGTGATCGTCACAGATGCGGCGCAGCTCACGTAGCCAAAATGCAGGAGCAGGAATCACACCGCCCTCACCTTGTACTGGCTCTACAATGATTGCAGCTGGCTTCATGATGCCTGCTTCGTCGTCGTTCAGTAGACGCTCGATGTAACGAATGCTTGCTTTCGCACCTTCATCTCCACCTAGACCAAACGGGCAACGCAAGCTGTAAGGGAATGGCATAAAGTGCACGTCTGACATCAAACCAGTACGACGAGCTTTGGTGCCCAAGTTCCCCATCATACCCATAGTGCCGTTCGTCATACCGTGGTAGGCACCGCGGAAAGCAAACATGGTGTTACGACCCGTGGTTTGTTTGGCCAGCTTGATTGCTGCCTCAACCGCGTCTGCACCAGAAGGGCCACAGAACTGAATCACGCAGTTGTCACTCAGCTCTTGAGGAAGAAAGCCTTTAACAGACTTAATAAAATGCGTTTTCGCAGATGTCGCGATATCCAGAGTTTGGTACGGCAGACCAGAGTCCAATTGTTCTTTTAGCGCTTGGTTAATTTCTGGATGGTTGTAACCTAGAGCCAAAGTGCCCGCGCCAGCAAGACAATCTAAGAAGATCTGGCCTCGCGTATCTTCGACCAAACAGCCATAAGCTTGTTTAATCGCGATAGGTAAACGACGTGGGTAAGAACGAACCTCAGATTCATGTTCAGCCTGTTCAAGAAGCACTTGATCAGGAGTTAGGTCATACGTTCCTTCAACAATAGGAACCTGAGAGGAAAAGTAATTTGCGATAGTGTTATCGACTTCAAAGGCAGTGCTCATACTACATAATCCCTTGAATTATAATGATTCTCTTTCCTGTATTTATTCTTGTTAGTATTAAATAACAGGAAATACAGATATACCTCCGCATTCATCGTTACTTAAACGACAAATACAGATACCCCGTCACGACGAACGCGACTTTTATTGTGCTTGGAGAGTAATCAAGGTTCCGTAATGCATCCGTTTTGTAAAACGGGACATTTCGGCAGTATGAAGCTGATTAGTGTGTGTTTGTTTAAAGGTTTCAATGTTGGGTTTCCCATTAACATGCTGCTTCTTACAGCACTAGTATCCCGTCTATCGACAAATGGCTTTGCCGATACCTACCCTACGTAATGTCACAATCAGCTTGAATGGTCATTACGCGTATCCCCCAGAGAATCAAAGTCGTAATAATACGCTCCGAGATTGCGCGCGAATTTATCACAAAATAAAATCTTCTGGCAATATGTTTTCACAGGTTGCATATTGATTTAGATCACAATCGGCGGCAAACGTTTACTCGGTTCATTTTCATTAATATTGATATGTATCGCAGAAAAGCGTCTTAAATCCATCAACGGTTGAAAACAGAAAATATAAAGACAGCCCGCTTGTACGGCTCTGAGAAGGCATTTTCTTACTACGCCATAAGAGTGTTAAAGCAAGATTTGAGAGGGATTCTATACAATTGGATGTATGAAGCCGCTGGGTAGAACTGAAGGAAGACTCAAACAGTAGAAACGAAAAAGCCCAGCATAAATGCTGGGCTTTCGAATCTGGAGCGACACACGAGGTTCGAACTCGTGACCTCAACCTTGGCAAGGTTGCGCTCTACCAACTGAGCTAGTGTCGCAGATTTTGAGATGGTGCCCCGGGCCGGACTTGAACCGGCACAACGCGAACGTCGAGGGATTTTAAATCCCTTGTGTCTACCAATTCCACCACCAGGGCACACAAATATTCTTTGTGATGCCTTTACAGAAAAGTAAAACACCATCTGATATCGCTAATCGCCATATCACTTTAATTTGGAGCGACACACGAGGTTCGAACTCGTGACCTCAACCTTGGCAAGGTTGCGCTCTACCAACTGAGCTAGTGTCGCATTTATTCTTGAAAGTCACTCACTCTCAAAAGAATAATGGAGGCGCCTCCCGGAGTCGAACCGAGGTCCACGGATTTGCAATCCGCTGCATAGCCACTCTGCCAAGGCGCCTCATCTGTGAAGAAAGTTTAACTTTTCTCACCACCCTTTCGAGCTGTGCTCTCTTGGGTACGGGATGCATTCTACGGATTCAAGCGATCGAGTCAACACTATTTTTATTTTTTTAAATCGTTTGACCAGAATTTGTGCGAAAGACGGTAAATTGATTAGTTTTAATACTGAGAATATCCGAAATACACTTGTTTATCATGAATATTGGGCTACTCCCCTTACCCATTCCAAGGCGTTATTCTTGATTTCAAGTGCTGATAATCAGCGGAACAGACTTGAATAAAGTATGGAGCAGTTAAAAGTAAGACTTAGATCACACTCCTATCGCCCTTTGAGAATTAGATATAAAAAAAGCAGGCTACGTGCCTGCTTCTTAAAATGCTATTTGCGTTTGATTGTTTTAGTGATGCTCTTCATTAAGCAAATCGTCTTTCGCCGCCGCTAAATACTGAACCATTGACCAGTAGGTCAGGAAAGTCGCAACATACAAAGCACCAAAACCAAGCCATACCATCCAATCATCGTAACGCCAGATCAGAACCCAGAGTGCGAACATTTGGGAGACCGTTTTTACTTTGCCAACCCAAGAAACTGCCACACTGGCTCGCTTACCGATTTCTGCCATCCACTCACGCAATGCAGAGATGATGATTTCGCGCGCTATCATGGTCACAGCGGGGATGGTCACCCAGATACTGTGATAATGCTCTGTGATCAAAATCAGGGCCGTTGCAACCAGTACTTTATCTGCCACAGGGTCAATGAAAGCACCAAAGCGAGACGTTTGGCCTAGCTTACGAGCCAGCATGCCGTCAAGCCAATCGGTAAAACCTGCAACCCAGAAAACCATTGCTGCTGCAAAAGGCGCCCAAGAGTAAGGTAGATAGAAAACAACCACAAAAACTGGGATTAAGAACAGTCTTAGTAGAGATAGAATGTTCGGGATATTCAAACGCATTTTATTATTCTCTTACACATTGCGGCTTAATGTTGCGGGATTTTCCTTATTGTTTCAATGCTTGGAAAATAATTTCTGCCAAAGAGTGACTAATTCCCGGTACTTTGGCGATTTCTTCGACACTTGCACGCTTCAATTCCTGCAAACCACCCATGTATTTGAGTAAGGCTTGACGACGTTTCGGTCCTACGCCTTCAATCCCCTCTAACGCACTGGTACGACGGGTTTTGCCACGTTTCGCTCTGTGCCCTGCAATTGCATGGTTATGACTCTCATCTCGGATGTGCTGAATCAAGTGCAATGCCGGCGCATCACTTGGCAAGTTAAATTCCTCACCATCTACGGTAATTAAAGTTTCAAGTCCCGGTTTCCGAGTAACGCCTTTGGCAATACCAATCATGATTGGACGCTTCGGCCAATCCCCCCAATATTGGGAAATAATCTCATGCGCTCGATTGAGTTGTCCTTTACCACCATCGATAAAGATAATGTCAGGAATCTTCTCTACATCTAGCTGCTTCGAATAACGGCGCTCTAAGGCTTGTCCCATTGCAGCGTAATCATCGCCGCCAGTAATGCCTGTGATGTTGTAACGACGATACTCTTGCTTAACTGGGCCTTCACTGTTGAACACCACACAAGAGGCAATAGTGCTCTCGCCCATCGTGTGCGAAATATCGAAACACTCCATGCGAGCGATGGTTTCCATACCCAAGACTTCTCTCAGTGCCTTGAAACGCTGATTGATCGTCATCTTGTGATTGATCTTAGTGGTAATCGCCGTCAACGCATTGGTATTGGATAACTTAAGGTAACGACCGCGCGACCCTGTCGGTGAGGTATGGAACTGAACCTTACGCCCCGCCACTTCACTCAAGGCTTGTTGAATCGGCTCAATGTCACCACCCAGCTCTTGATTCAGGATAATACGAGACGGAATGGTGCGTGCCTCGTTATGACTCAGGTAGTACTGAGTAAGGAAGCTATCAAACACTTCTTGTTGACTTGTATTTTGTGGAATCTTTGGGAAATGACTGCGACTGCCTAGCACCTTGCCCTGACGAATCATCAAGATGTGGATACAAGCTATGCCGTTCTCTTGGGCAAAACCAAGTACGTCCATATCGTCCATACTGTCTTCTGAAACGTACTGCTGTTCTTGTACGCGTCGAATCGCTTGGATCTGGTCACGGAACTTAGCGGCATCTTCAAAACGAAGTTGCTGGCTTGCCACTTCCATCTTCTCAATGAGCTGTTCAAGTACTTGCTTATCTTTGCCCTGCAAAAACAAACGCACAAAACCCACCAGCTCGGCGTACTCTTCATCAGAAATAATCGTGCTGACGCACGGGCCCGCACAGCGACCAATTTGGTACATCAAACAAGGGCGAGTACGGTTGGAATAAACCGTATCTTCACACTGACGAACAGGGAGTGTTTTCTGCAAAAGGTGCAAAGTTTCTCGTACCGCACCAGAATCCGGGTATGGTCCAAAGTACTCACCTTTGCGCTTTTTCGCACCACGATGCATAGACAATCGCGGATGTTTATGACCGCTAATGAAAATGTAAGGGTACGATTTGTCATCACGCAGAAGTACGTTGTATTTGGGCAAATATTGCTTGATGTAGTTGTGCTCGAGGATGAGCGCTTCCGTCTCGGTATGAGTTACCGTGACATCAATTTTCGCGATATTACTTACGAGAGCGCGGGTCTTCTCACTGTCGACTTTCTTGCGAAAGTAGCTTGAGAGGCGCTTTTTGAGATCTTTGGCTTTGCCTACATAAATGACAACAGCCTCGGCGTTGTACATTCTGTAAACGCCGGGCTGATGAGTTACTGTCTTGAGAAAGGAAGCCGAATCGAAGGGTTGATTCACACTAAAGGGTCTCGGTGTCCAGCATTCCGTGGCGGATCGCTAAGTGTGTTAACTCAACGTCACCATTGATGTCCAATTTGCTAAACAGACGGTAGCGGTAGCTGTTGACTGTTTTTGGACTTAAATTCAGTTGTTCAGAAATATCCGTTACTTTCTGCCCTTTAGTGATCATCATCATGATCTGCAGTTCGCGTTCAGAAAGGTCTTTAAATGGGTTTTCTGAGGCAGGTGAGAATTGACTCAATGCCATCTGCTGCGCAATCTCTGGCGAGATGTAACGCTGCCCACTGTTAACCACACGAATTGCGTTAACCATTTCATCAGGGCCTGCACCTTTGGTTAGGTAACCAGAAGCACCCGCCTGCATCACTTTAGTTGGGAACGGATTTTCCGTATGAACGGTTAATACGATGATTTTTACATCAGGATTCACGCGAAGAATCTTTTTAGTGGCTTCCAAGCCGCCAATTCCTGGCATGTTCATATCCATTAAAACGACGTCTGCATGATTACTGCGACACCATTTTACTGCTTCTTCACCGCTGTCAGCTTCTCCTGCTACGTTCATTCCACGGACGTCTTCAATAATACGTCGTATCCCTGTGCGAACCAGCTCGTGATCATCTACAAGGAAAACATTTATCAAACTTGTATCTCCACACTTTTATTGGCTCTGCACCCACATAACTTTATGTCAATGTGGATATCAGTATGAGTGCCTATATACTACCGCATTAGGCAAAAAATTGCTTTCTATGAATATGTGCTTAAACGCAAAGTTTGGCAAGAACTTATTCATAAACCACTCTATTATTTGAGTGTGTAGCGTGCAAAGCCGATTTTTAAGACAAGCTAATTAACAACATAAACTTCAATAAATCAAGCAACTAGATTTCACTTTGCTCAGCAAAACGCAATATCACCCATAAATGGTTATTCCATAAGCGAGATATCTCCGCTTTTGTACACCCTCAAGACACGCACTCGAACGGTGAAATTCAGCACCGGTCTTTTACTGGTTATTTTTACAGTTCTTAATGCTAGAATACGTGCTTCATTGATTTACAAGGTTTCTCTATTGAATATCCAACAAGGCTTCCTTCTCACTCGCCAAGCCCGAGACATCAAAGGTCAAACTCAGATTGAGCTTTGGCTTTCGACCGAGAATGGTCCAACCCAATTGTTGATTCAAGGAGAAAGGCCCGTCTTCTTTATTGAACAGGCGCACATCGAGCAAACCAAGCAACTTGCCAGCTCTAAACACATTACCGTCGACATTCGCGCGCTTGAGCTAAAGAACTTTCAACTAACACCTTTAGCTGCGTGTTACACGCAAACGACAAAAGACGCGTTCGCTCTACAAGATGAGCTTAAGCAACATGACATCGTTCATTTCGAAGGCGACGTGCGTCTTGCCGACCGCTATTTGATGGAACGTTTTATTAAAGGCAGCATGGAGTTTACCGGCAACCAGCAGCCACGAAACGGCTTCCAACGCATTCAAAATGCAAAGTGCCGTACAGGTGAATACCAGCCGAAGCTACACGTGGTGTCCTTAGATTTAGAATGTTCAGAAAAAGGCATTCTCTATTCGATTGGTTTAGACAGCCCTGTCGATTCACGGGTGATCATGATTGGTGAGCCGGAACCAGCAGAGACAGCAATTCAATGGGTGAAAGATGAAAAGGCACTACTCGATGCTTTGATCGCTTGGTTCAAGCAGTTCGACCCAGACGTCATTGTTGGCTGGAACGTGATCGACTTCGATTTCCGCCTGCTACACAAGCGCGCAGAGTGGCACAACATGAAGCTGATATTAGGTCGTGCAGACCAGCCAAGTTTCTTCCGCAGCTCCGCGCAAAGCCAACAGGGGTTCATCTCAATACCGGGGCGTGTGGTACTCGATGGTATCGATACGCTCAAAACCGCGACATACCATTTCCGATCTTGGTCACTTGAGTCGGTTTCACAAGAACTCCTTGGCGAAGGTAAAGAGATTCATAACGTTCATGATCGAATGGACGAAATCAATCGCATGTACCGTTCAGACAAGCCGTCTCTCGCTAAATACAACTTGCAAGACTGTGTGTTGGTCAACAAGATTTTTGACCACACTCACCTACTCGACTTCGCAATCGAACGCTCTCGCCTAACGGGTGTGGAACTGGATCGCGTCGGGGGCTCAGTAGCAGCTTTTACTAATTTGTATTTGCCGCAAATCCACCGAGCTGGCTATGTTGCGCCAAATCTGCATCCCGAAAACTGGATCGCCAGTCCAGGCGGCTATGTGATGGACTCGATCCCAAACCTTTACAACTCGGTATTGGTACTCGATTTTAAGAGCCTTTACCCTTCTATTATTCGCTCATTCTTGATCGATCCTATGGGTTTAGTCGAAGGCTTACAGCTTGAAATCGGCAAAGCAGACAATGAAGCCGTACCGGGATTTCGTGGTGGTCAGTTCCATCGTAGCAAACACTTTCTGCCAGAGATGATCGAAAAGCTCTGGGCAGCGCGCGATGTCGCAAAGAAGAACAACGAAAAAGCGTTCTCGCAAGCCATCAAAATCATCATGAACTCTTTTTATGGTGTGCTTGGTTCTTCTGGCTGTCGTTTCTTTGATACCCGCCTTGCTTCGAGCATCACTATGCGTGGCCACGAAATCATGAAACAAACCAAAGTTCTGATTGAGGACAAAGGTTATCAAGTGATCTATGGCGACACCGATTCAACCTTTGTGTCTTTAAATGGCGCGTACAGCCAAGCAGACGCCGATAAAATTGGCAATGAACTGGTCGACTACATCAACCAATGGTGGAGTGACCATCTGCGCAGTGAGTACAACCTCAACTCGATTCTTGAACTCGAATACGAAACCCATTATCGCAAGTTCCTGATGCCAACCATCCGTGGTGCGGAAACGGGCTCTAAGAAACGCTACGCAGGTTTGATTGGTGAAGGCGAACAAGAACGCATTATCTTCAAAGGATTAGAAAGTGCACGCACCGACTGGACACCACTGGCACAGCGATTCCAAAATACTTTGTACCAAATGATCTTCCACGGCGAAGATCCAAGTGATTACGTGCGAGAGATGGTCGAAAAAACCAATAATGGTGAGTTTGATGATCAGCTGGTATATCAAAAGCGTTTACGCCGCAAGCTACACGAATACCAAAAGAATATTCCACCACAAGTACGTGCTGCGCGCTTAGCCGATGACATCAACGCTAAATTAGGCAGACCACTGCAGTACCAAAACCGTGGTCGAATCGAGTACTTGATTACCGTAAACGGGCCAGAGCCACACGAATACCGCAATAGTCCGATCGACTACCAGCACTATGTTGATAAACAGTTGAAGCCAGTGGCCGATGCGATTTTGCCGTTTATTGGCACAGACTTCGAGCAGTTATCTGCGCCGCAGATGGGGCTGTTCTAAATCAAGCTCTTAACTGGTGAGGAACCAACGTAAGGTGACATTAGCCAATGCGAAATTCGGTCTTTTGGTACTGAGCCACCAACCACTCACCAAAACCGTCAATTAAACCAATCACAGAACGTTTTGGGATTGCGCGCCCAGAGAGCAGAATACCAAGGCGTTCTATCTCAAGCTGCTTTTCTGGGTGGTATCGTAGAAATTGCTCCCCACATTCAAGCGGGTCATCAAACCAACGTTTGTCTCGATACATGACAAGTGAGTACGACGCTCGAAGCAGTTTCTTAGCGATAGTCACTTGGGCACTGACCAGCTCTTCAATGCTTTGTGCTTGTACTATCTTAGTGCGATACACCGATAGCCAGTCTTCGACATCCATGTTCCAGTGTTTAGCAATCTCCCAACTTGGCACATAATCGCCAAAGCAATCCGCCAGATCATCACCATAAACACAGACACAGCAATGCTTAAGCATAAAGCCCCAAGTGAAGATACTATCGAGGTTGGCGACTTCATTAACCAGCGCAGTACGAATCGCTACCCCTTTTACCTGCGGGTGCCCTTGCTGTGCTCGCCATTTAATGGTGTTCAACAAAGTAGCGCGATTGTTTTCAAAGCTCGACTTAGTGACAACGACCATATCGAGATTCGATTTGCCCGCAACCGCCGACTTACGTGCCACACTCCCATAAACATAAACACTATGTAAGTTAGAACCAAGCCCACCTTTAAGGCATGCCAATACTTCTCTGAGCAGAGGTTCAAATTCTGGTTGGAAAGGATGTTTTGGATCGATAACAGGAAGAGACATTGAAGAAAACGCGATCTCAGGCTTTTAACGGACGATGGGCTATATGATCCACTAGCCTTGCATTTGAATCAAGCCAAATAACCCCCTTATTGAGGTGCAAATTACTGTGTGGAATTTTGGTGCCAGACAAGCAACTTAGCGCTATAATCACCAAGTTTTGCTTAATAAGTGTAAATAGGAAAATACAATGCCAAAGGCAAGTGAAATCAAAAAAGGCTTCGCAATCGAGTCTAATGGTAAAACTCTTCTAGTTAAAGACATCGAAGTAACGACTCCTGGCGGTCGTGGCGGCGCTAAAATCTACAAAATGCGTTGTACAGATCTAAACACTGGCGCACGTGTAGACGAGCGTTACAAGTCAGATGACGTTGTTGAAACAGTAGAAATGAACAAACGTGCAGTTGTGTACTCATACGCTGACGGCGATGAGCATATCTTCATGGATAACGAAGACTACTCACAATACACATTCAAGCACAACGAAGTTGAAGATGAGCTTTTGTTCATCAACGAAGACACTCAAGGTATTCACCTTATCCTAATCAACGGTTCTGCTGTTGGTATCGAGCTTCCTTCTTCTGTTGAGCTAGTGATCGAAGAAACTGACCCTTCAATCAAAGGGGCTTCTGCATCTGCACGTACTAAACCAGCACGCTTTGCTTCAGGTCTTGTAATCCAAGTTCCTGAGTACATCGCGACTGGTGACCGTGTAATCATCAACACGACTGAACGTAAATACATGAGCCGAGCATAAGTATGTCTGATTTGATTTCTTACGACGACGTTATCGACGCTGCGTACGACATCTTCCTTGAGATGGCTCCAGACAACCTAGAGCCAGCTGATGTCATTCTGTTTACTGCGCAATTTGAAGATCGTGGTGCCGCAGAACTTGTTGAAACTGGTGATGACTGGGTTGAACACGTTGGCTTCGATATCGACAAAGAAGTGTATGCAGAAGTTCGAATCGGCTTAGTAAACGAGGAAAATGACGTACTTGATGACGTTTTTGCTCGTATGCTAATCAGTCGAGACCCAGAACATAAGTTCTGTCATATGCTTTGGAAACGCGACTAACGCTTTCCCTATCATGATCAAAAACACCAGCCTCGCGCTGGTGTTTTTTTATGTCGATAAGTTACGTGTAATAAAAAGAGAAGAACACGATAACGCCAGAGAACAAAATGCTGGATAAGAAAAAGGCTTGCCGAGTGGGCAAGCCTTTCTGATTTTTTGCTATCGATTAACGATGCTTGTTACGTGCACCTTGGTCACCCGCAGTCTTCTTCGGCTTACGACGAGAAGGGTTGTTGCTGCGACCTTTCGGTGTATTTACGCGCTCTTCGTGACGCTTAACTGCGCGACGGATTTTTTGGCTACGAGCACGTTCACGCTTACGTGACGTGTTGTCTTTGTTCAGATCCAGCATGGTTTCTTTTTCTGGACGAAGTTCTACCAATTCACGTAGGTAGTTTACTTCTTTCAGATCAAGTTCCATCCAACCACCACGAGGCAGTTTCTTATCCAGATAGATGTCACCGTAACGAACACGTTTTAGGCGGCTAACCGTCGTGTCTTGAGATTCCCACAGACGACGAACTTCACGGTTACGACCTTCGTTGATAGCAACATAAAACGTGTGGTTCATACCTTCACCACCCGCATATACCACATCTTCGAAACGTGCCATGCCATCTTCAAGCTCAACACCACGAACCAAGTTTTTCACTTTTTGTTCAGTGACTTCGCCGAAAACACGAACAAGATATTCACGTTCAACCTGACGGCTTGGGTGCATTAGGCGGTTCGCCAGTTCACCATCTGTTGTAAACAGCAGTAGACCTGATGTGTTTGCATCAAGACGACCAACTGAAATCCAACGAGAACCACGGATCTTTGGCAGGCGATCGAAAACAGTGCGACGACCTTCAGGGTCGTGACGAGTACATAGTTCACCTTCTGGCTTGTAGTAAGCCAAAACACGACAGATCACTTCTTCTTGCGCCTTAGCAGACACAACGTGACCATCGATACGAACTACGCTGTTCTCATCTTCCAGTCTTTCACCAAGTTTAGCTACGATTCCGTTCACGCTAACGCGACCAGATTTAATTAACGATTCGATCTCACGACGAGAACCGTGTCCAGCACGTGCTAATACTTTTTGTAACTTTTCGCTCATTTATCTACCTATGTGTCGTCTTCACAGACGTCGAGACCAAGATTGGTCTTCATTGTGCAAGTTACCCAACCTGTTGGGATTTTTCGGTCGGTCATTATACGGGATTCTCTACTTTAATGTAAGCGAAATCGTCCATATTGTCGCAGCAAAATAACGCCCAAAAACTCACACTTAACTCATCACCCTCTCCCACTTAGTACCAGACACTCCCCAAATAGAACCGCACTATTATGGGTCGGAGCGAGCCTCTAAAACGCTGGCCTACCTGATAAAATTGTCAGGGTTATAAGAAAGATAACCCTACAGCTTGCTAGCTCCCTTAAACAGATGAAAAAGGAATAATAAATGTCTCATACAAATCTTGACCTAAATTGGATATTTGGCACCTCCGAAGATGACAACATGACAGGTACAAAAGGCTCCGATACAAGCGATGTTTTTATCGGCTTTGGCGGCGACGATAAGTTTGTTGGCTTTGGTGGTGATGATTACGTCTTCGGTGGCTGGGGTGACGACACTCTACTCGGTGGTAGAGGTAACGACCTACTTGCCGGTGGTTCTGGCAATGACTATTTGTCGGGTGGTTTAGGTAATGACTCTCTATTTGGTGGTTGTGGCGACGACATAATTTTCGATTACTCTGGCAATAACTTCATCAACGCAGGTTGGGGTAACGATACTGTCGTGGTTGGCGATGGCAACTCTGTTATAGCAGGCGGCTGTGGCTCTGACACGTTTGTTATGACAAACCGTCTTGCTGTTGGCGTTCCGGACCAACCGGTGTCATCAAACGACATCGAAGTGAAAGCAGAGATACTCGACTTCAACATTTGTCACGATAAGTTGGTGTTTGATATGGGCCTTGATACGAACGATGACGGCATTCGCGATACCTTCTTAGACTCAGCAGATGACCTAACGCTGTCTTACAACGACTTTGGATGGGCGGTATTCTCCAGCGATGAGTTTAATGTAGAAGTGACCCTGAAAGGGATCGATGCTGGCTACATGAACTACATTGAGCACTACAATATCGACATCTTTGACTTCGCATAACACGCGAATATAAAAACCTACACATTGATTCAAAAGACAAAGGGAGGCGCATTAGCCTCCCTTTCTTATTTCATCAAGAGTAAACCGAGTTACTCAAATGGCGCTGGATCACCAGAGCCAATACGCGCAACGACGGATTCACCTTCACTGAAGTCAATAACCGTGGTTGGCTGCTCGCCTAGGTAACCGCCGTTAAGAATCACGTCTACGGCATGCTCTAGTTTGTCACGGATATCCTCTGGGTCTGATTCCGTCACATCACTGCCCGGTAGAATAAGCGACGTAGACATCATTGGCTCGCCAAGCGCTTCTAGTAGGTCCAGCGCAATGCGATTATCAGGAACACGGATACCGATGGTCTTACGTTTTGCGTTCATCAAACGACGCGGCACTTCTTTTGTGCCCTTGAAGATGAAGGTGTAAGGACCCGGAGTATTGTTTTTCAGTAGTCGGAATGCAGAGTTATCCACTCGTGCATACAGAGAAAGCTCCGACAAATCACGACACAACAAAGTAAAGTTGTGTTTATCATCCAGACGACGGATCTGACAGATTCGTTCCAACGCCTGTTTGTTCTCCAATTGACAGCCTAGTGCGTAACCTGAATCGGTTGGGTACACCACCACACCGCCGTTACGAATGATTGCTACTGCTTGATTGATCAAGCGAGCCTGTGGGTTTTCTGGATGAACGTAAAAAAACTGGCTCATTGTAATTCCTCATTATCGAACCTCTCGGCTCTATATTTTTATGGGTTCTCGACTTGGTCTTGTTGAGCATTATTCAACGAAGGATCAATACCCCAATCTTTCCAAACTGGTTCTACGCCCGCGGGTAACCAGAGGTTTCTTCCCAATTCCATCCACGGTGATGGATAGTGAAAGTCGCTGCCTTGAGAAGCTAATAGTTTGTATTGTATAGCATAATCCGCCAAGTTGCGTCTTTCTTGTTGCGCTTGTTGAGGTTGCGCAACTTCCATGGCATCCCCACCCGCTTCAACAAATGCCGCTAACAGGCGTTTTACCCACTTGGCAGTGAGCTGATAACGCCCCGGATGCGCTAGCACTGCTTGGCCACCAGCGGCATGGATAGCGTCTACCGCCTCTTTCATGGAGCACCAATTCGGCGGTACATAACCAGGGTTAGAGCGCGTCAGGAATTTCTTAAACACCATCTGCATGTTTTTAGCGTAACCATTGTCCACCAACCACTTTGCGAAATGCGCGCGAGTAATTGGCGCATCTCCTGCAATTTGCTGAACTTCTTCTAGTACACCTTCACGGGTGGCTTTCTGCAAGCGCTCGGCGATCAATGCTGCGCGCTCAACACGATGCGATTTTTGCTGTTGAATTAACTCCGCCAGCGCAGAGCTGTTAGGGTCAATGTTCAAACCTACAATATGGATGTCTTTGTTCTGCCAAACGGTCGAAATCTCGATACCGTTGATGATTTTGATCGGGAGATTGTTCTCTTCAACGTATTGCTTGGCCGGAGCTAAGCCGTCAACCGTATCATGATCTGTGATCGCCAAAACCTCGATATCAAAACTCAGTGCCCTGTCCACTAAATCATGTGGTGCAAATCGACCATCTGAAGCGGTGGTGTGGCTGTGTAAATCAATTCTCATCTTTTTGTCGTTTTAATGCTGTTTTGGGGTTGACTTTTCATCTCTGCACTAGTTAACTAGTACACAAATACGAAGTACCTAATTAAGGCTCACCATGTTACAAGAATTTAACCAAAACCAGAAAGCGAAAGTTGCGGTTCGTCTGAATAAGATGAATTCTGCAGACCTTGCTTGGTGGCGCACTTGGACAAGTTCTTGGTGGGCAAACGTGTACTTCTAGTTTAGAGAATTAAATGTCACAAAGCCCGCTACCTCAGCGGGCTTTTTGTTTTGTCGTCCATCTCACATTCAACTGCTTAAACATTCATCGGATCTGACCAAAACTTGATTGGGTGAACGTTTGCTTTATGCGACTATGTACGGCAGGAAGATGTAAACAGTTATAAGGAGGTCTTGTGAACAAGGCCATTGAAATTAAGAAACTTGGACAGCTTGAAGTGCTAACGGCTTCCGTCCCTTATACTCAAGACCCGACTCGCTTGTTCCACACGTTATGTGAGAACAAAACTGACAGCCTATTGCTGGAATCTGCTGAGATCGACTCAAAGCAAGATTTAAAATCCCTGCTAATTGTCGATTCTGCGGTGCGCATCGTTTGTTTCGGTCACACAGTTAGCATGCAGGCATTGACCAACAATGGTAAGAACCTGCTTTCTCATTTAAACCAAAACATTCGTGGTGAGGTTAAGAGTGAGTTCGTTGGCGAAACGCTGACTTTGGAGTTCACCCAGCCTTGCGACACACTAGATGAAGATTCTCGCCTACGTGAAGCCTCTTCATTTGATGCGCTGCGTTTGGTGCAACACAGCTTCGATATTTCAGAGCAAGATAAGCACGCGATTTTCCTTGGTGGTCTGTTTGCCTACGACTTGGTCGCTAACTTCGAACCACTGGGCAATGCAGAAGCAACCAACCAATGCCCAGATTACGTTTTCTATGTAGCGGAAACGCTGTTGGTTGTGGATCATCAAACCGAATCTTGCCAACTGCAAGCGACTTTGTTTGTCGACGAATCAGAGAAAACAACGCTAGAAACTCGCATCGAAGAAATCAGCGCTCAATGCGCAGCACCAAAACTGCTGCCAAGTGCAGAGCAAATCGCCGACGTCACGGTTGAACCTAGCGTATCTGATTCCGACTTCTGCCAAATCGTTCGCGACTTAAAAGAGTTCGTAGTGAAAGGCGATGTGTTCCAAGTCGTGCCGTCTCGCCGATTTACACTCCCTTGCCCTTCTCCATTAGCAGCCTACAAAGAACTCAAACAAAGTAACCCGAGCCCTTACATGTTCTACATGCAAGACGAGCTGTTTACTTTGTTTGGCGCATCACCAGAAAGCGCGCTTAAGTACGAAACCGACACTAACCAAATTGAAATCTACCCAATCGCAGGCACTCGCCGCCGCGGTAAGCGCCCTAACGGCGAGATCGATTTTGACCTAGATAGCCGCATCGAACTTGAACTGCGTACCGACATGAAAGAAAACGCAGAACACATGATGTTGGTTGACTTGGCACGTAACGACGTCGCTCGTATTGCTCAAGCTGGTACTCGCCACGTAGCAGACCTACTAAAAGTCGACCGCTACAGCCACGTAATGCACTTGGTATCTCGTGTGGTTGGTCAACTGCGTGAAGACCTAGACGCGCTGCACGCATACCAAGCTTGTATGAACATGGGCACGCTCACTGGTGCACCAAAGATTCGTGCGATGCAGTTGATTCGCGATGTGGAAGGCGCACGACGCGGTAGCTACGGCGGTGCTGTGGGTTACCTTACTGGTGAAGGCACACTCGACACATGTATCGTCATTCGCTCAGCTTACGTTGAGAACGGCATTGCTCAAGTTCAAGCCGGTGCAGGCGTGGTGTTCGACTCTGATCCGCAAGCGGAAGCAGACGAAACGCGCGGGAAAGCACAAGCGGTAATCTCTGCTATCCAAGCAGCGCATAAATCACAATAAGGAATAGGGTTCAGAGATGGCTAATATCATTTTTATCGATAACTTTGACTCATTCACCTACAACCTTGTGGATCAGTTCCGCTCGCTAGGTCACTCAGTCAAGATTTACCGAAACAACATCCCAGCAGAAACCATCGAACAAGCGGTAAACGAGCTTGAAAACCCAGTGGTTCTGCTATCGCCAGGCCCTGGTGCTCCTTCAGAAGCAGGCTCAATGCCAGAGCTGCTCCAACGCATGAAAGGCAAAGTGCCGATGATCGGCATTTGTCTTGGTCACCAAGCGATTGTTGAAGCGTACGGCGGCACCGTTGCTGGCGCGGGCGAAATCATTCACGGTAAGGTCTCCATGATGGAGCACCAAAACCATGCGATTTACCAAAACCTACCATCACCACTTGCAATTGCACGTTACCACTCGCTGGTTGCGACCAAGGTTCCTGAGAGCCTAACCATCACAGCAGAAGTAGATGATTTGGTGATGTCTGTTGTACATGAAGAAGATAAAGTTTGCGGGTTCCAGTTCCACCCGGAATCTATTATGACGACCTACGGAGCAACACTGTTGGCCAATGCCATTGAATGGGCACTTGAAGAACAAACTTCAGCGAACCCACTCACTGCTTAAAAAGCACTGGCACATAAGAAATTTAGGAGAGGAAATATGGAAGCAATCATCAACCCTATTATTACCAAACTGTACGAGCAAGAATCGCTTACTCAGGAAGAGAGCCAACAGCTATTCGACATCATTATCCGTGGTGAATTAGACCCAATTTTGATGGCATCAGCGCTGACTGCACTAAAAATCAAAGGCGAAACGCCAGATGAAATTGCGGGCGCTGCGAAAGCACTGCTGGCAAACGCAAACCCATTCCCTCGCCCAGATTACGATTTCGCAGATATCGTAGGTACTGGTGGTGACGGTCACAACACCATCAACATTTCAACCACTGCGGCGTTTGTTGCTGCAGCATGTGGTCTAAAAGTAGCGAAACACGGTAACCGCAGCGTTTCGAGTAAATCTGGTTCTTCTGACCTTCTTGACTCGTTTGGTATCAACCTAGCTATGAGCGCAGAAGATACGCGCAAAGCGGTAGACGACATCGGTGTTGCTTTCCTATTTGCACCTCAATACCACGGTGGTGTGCGCCATGCGATGCCAGTGCGTCAAACCATGAAAACACGCACCATCTTTAACATCCTTGGCCCACTGATTAACCCTGCTCGTCCAAACATCGAATTGATGGGCGTTTACAGTGAAGAACTGGTTCGTCCTATCGCAGAAACCATGCTACAAATGGGTATGAAGCGCGCAGCAGTAGTACACGGCAGTGGCTTGGATGAAGTGGCGATTCACGGTGAAACAACCGTTGCCGAAATCAAAGACGGTAAAATCACTGAGTACACGCTAACACCAGCAGACTTCGGTCTAGAAGCACACCCACTAGAAGCGATCAAAGGTGGCGATCCTGAAGAAAACAAAGCGATCATTACCAATATCCTGACGGGTAAAGGTACAGACGCACAATTGGGCGCAGTGGCAGTAAACGTTGCTCTGCTAATGCGTCTATTCGGCCACGAAGATTTAAAAGCCAACACGCAACAAGCGATTGAGGCAATGAATTCTGGTAAGGCGTACCAATTGGTACAACAACTTGCCGCACACGCTTAAGGAATTGAAGAAGATGACTGACTTCAACACTCAGCAAGCTGACAACCTGTCTGAACACGTTTCTAAGAAAGAAGCAGAAATGGCAGAAGTACTGGCGAAAATTGTCCGCGACAAATATCAGTGGGTAGCAGACCGTAAGGAGTCTCAACCGCTAAGCACATTTCAGTCTGATTTGCAGCCAGCGGACCGCAGCTTCTACGATGCACTGAGTGGCGAAAAGACGGCATTCATCACCGAATGTAAGAAGGCATCTCCTTCTAAAGGTCTGATTCGTGATCACTTCAACTTGGATTACATTGCATCGGTTTACAACAACTACGCAGATGCAATTTCAGTCCTAACAGACGAAAAGTACTTCCAAGGTAACTTTGACTTTCTTCCTCAAGTACGTGGTCAAGTCAAACAACCGGTTCTGTGCAAAGACTTCATGATAGACACCTACCAAGTTTACCTGGCGCGTCATTACAGTGCTGATGCTGTCTTGCTAATGCTGTCTGTCCTCAATGACGAAGAATACAAAGCCCTAGAAGAAGCAGCACACAGCCTGAACATGGGTATCCTGACCGAAGTCAGCAACGAAGAAGAGCTTCACCGTGCCGTTGAGCTAGGCGCTCGCGTTATCGGCATCAATAACCGTAACCTTCGCGACCTAAGCACCGATTTGAATCGTACTAAAGAATTGGCACCGACAATTCGCGAATTAGCACCAAACGCTACCGTGATTTCAGAGTCTGGCATTTATACGCATCAACAAGTTCGTGATTTAGCGGAATACGCAGACGGATTCTTGATTGGTAGCTCGCTGATGGCAGAAGACAACCTTGAACTGGCAGTACGCAAAGTGACGCTGGGCGAAAACAAAGTCTGTGGTCTCACTCATCCAGATGATGCAGCGAAAGCATATCAAGCTGGTGCGGTATTTGGTGGCCTGATTTTCGTTGAGAAGTCGAAGCGCGCCGTTGATCTTGAAGGCGCTCGCTTAACCATGAGCGGTGCCCCACTGAACTACGTAGGCGTGTTCCAAAACCACGATATCGATTTTGTTGCTTCTGTCGTGACCTCTTTGGGTTTGAAAGCGGTGCAGTTGCACGGCCAAGAAGACCAAGCTTACGTTAACCAGCTAAAAGCAGAGTTGCCAGCATGTGTTGAAATCTGGAAAGCTTACGGCGTGACTGATGCCAAGCCAGAACTACTTGCAGAAAACATTGACCGCCATTTATTAGATGCGCAAGTTGGCACTCAAACTGGCGGAACTGGTCAAGTGTTCGACTGGTCACTGATCGGCGACCCAAGTCAAATTATGCTAGCAGGCGGACTGTCGCCAGAAAATGCTCAACAAGCAGCGACACTAGGTTGCTTGGGATTAGATTTAAACTCTGGTGTAGAAAGCGCACCAGGCAAAAAAGATTCACAGAAGTTGCTCGCGGCCTTCACCGCCATTCGCAACTACTAAAGCTGGATATCAGCTAAAAAATTTAAAGCTATTCGTAGCGAAAAATACGAGAAGGAATATAACGATGGCAAAACTGAATGCCTACTTTGGCGAATACGGCGGTCAGTACGTTCCGCAAATTCTAGTTCCTGCATTGGAGCAACTAGAGCAAGCGTTTATCGACGCGCAAGGAGATCCAGAATTCCGCAGTGAGTTCATGACCCTTCTGCAAGAGTATGCGGGCCGCCCAACGGCTTTAACTCTAACTCGTAACCTAACTAAAGGTACGAAAACCAAACTGTACCTAAAACGTGAAGACCTACTTCACGGCGGCGCGCACAAGACCAACCAAGTGTTGGGTCAAGCGCTACTTGCGAAACGCATGGGCAAAAACGAAATCATCGCTGAAACTGGCGCAGGTCAACACGGTGTGGCAACCGCACTAGCATGTGCACTGCTTGGTCTTAAGTGTCGCGTTTACATGGGTGCAAAAGACGTTGAGCGTCAAAGCCCGAACGTATTCCGTATGAAACTCATGGGTGCAGAAGTTATTCCGGTCCACTCTGGTTCAGCAACACTTAAAGACGCATGTAACGAAGCACTGCGCGACTGGTCTGCAACTTATGAAGACGCGCACTACCTATTAGGTACAGCGGCTGGTCCTCACCCATTCCCAACCATCGTGCGCGATTTCCAACGCATGATTGGTGAAGAAACAAAGAATCAGATTTTGGCACGTGAAGGTCGTCTTCCTGACGCAGTTATCGCGTGTGTGGGCGGTGGTTCAAACGCTATCGGTATGTTTGCTGACTTCATCGAAGAAGAAAGCGTTCGCCTAATTGGTGTTGAGCCAGCAGGTAAGGGTATCGATACCGACCAACACGGCGCACCACTTAAACACGGTAAAACGGGTATCTTCTTTGGTATGAAAGCGCCATTGATGCAAGATCCAAACGGTCAGGTTGAAGAATCATACTCTGTTTCTGCAGGTCTTGATTTCCCTTCAGTTGGTCCACAGCACGCACATCTGAACGCAATCGGCCGCGCTGAATACGACAACGTAACGGACGATGAAGCGCTGGAAGCATTCCAAGAAATTGCGCGTCACGAAGGCATCATCCCAGCTCTAGAGTCCTCTCACGCTGTGGCACATGCACTGCGTATGGCTCGTGAGAATCCAGAAAAAGAACAATTGTTAGTTGTGAACCTATCAGGTCGTGGTGATAAAGATATCTTCACTGTACATGCCATCCTAGAAGAAAAAGGAGCGATCTAATGAGCCGTTATGCAAAGATGTTTAAGCGCCTAAACGAGAAAAACCAAGGCGCGTTTGTACCGTTCGTAACGGTGTGCGATCCAAACGCAGAGCAGTCTTACAAGATCATGGAAACATTAGTTGAGTCAGGCGCTGATGCTCTAGAACTCGGTATTCCATTCTCAGATCCTCTTGCGGATGGCCCGACTATCCAAGGTGCGAACATTCGTGCTCTAGATTCAGGCGCAACACCGGATATCTGTTTCGAGCAGATTGGTAAGATCCGAGCGAAGTACCCAGAGCTACCTATTGGTCTTCTGATGTACGCGAACCTTGTGTACTCACGTGGTATCGAAAACTTCTACGAGCGTTGTGCAAAAGCGGGCATCGATTCTGTTTTGATTGCAGATGTACCAACCAACGAGAGCTCAGAATTTGTTGCAGCAGCAGAGAAGTTTGGAATTCACCCAATCTTCATTGCCCCACCAACGGCAAGTGATGAAACGCTGAAGCACGTATCCGAACTCGGTGGCGGCTACACTTACCTACTTTCTCGTGCAGGTGTTACTGGCGCTGAGACCAAGGCAAACATGCCTGTTGACCACATGCTAGATAAACTGAATCAATTCAATGCACCACCAGCGCTGCTTGGTTTTGGTATTTCAGAGCCTGCACAAGTAAAACAAGCTCTAGAATCTGGTGCCGCTGGTGCGATTTCTGGTTCTGCCGTGGTAAAAATTATCGAAGCGAAGGTCGAGCAACCACAAATCATGCTCGATAAGCTAGGTGAATTCGTTTCTGCAATGAAAGCTGCAACACAAAAATAACGTATCACTAATTTGATAAATATGAGATCGATTCCTTATTAACCATCAGGAATTGATCTTTTTTTTAACATTCCCGTCTAAAAACCTCCCTCTCTTGCCATCTATTTTTCAAACGCCAGACAACCAAAATATCACCACAATCGATAGCAATCGTTTGCTATCGATTAAAAAACTATCAGTAGTCAATGAATTTCCAATTAGACGGTAAGTATGTACAGAAATTGTATTGCTAATTGTGAATGATAAGTGTAAAAAGCAAGGCGAAACAATTATCCAAATAACAACTTTATATTGGTGGGTAATTTTAGGATTTTACACATTATTAGCACAGAGGTTATGGAAGTGTTAAAACAAAAGAGTTTGCTAAACAACATTGGCGTGCAAGTCGTCATTGCAATGATCGTGGGTACTGCCGTTGGTGCCTTCATGGGTCAAAGTGCGACAGTATTCGCGCCACTTGGTGCGATCTTTATCAACCTGATTAAAATGCTCGTGATCCCATTGGTTGCGGTAGCCCTTATCTCGGGCGCAGCAGGCCTTGGCAACAGCCAATCTGCAGGAAAAGTAGGCTTGGTAACCCTAGGTTACTTCGGTCTAACGTCTGCCCTAGCAGTAGCACTAGCGCTGTTCATGGGTGAAGTATTCAAACCTGGCATGGGCATCGACGTTTCTGGCGTTGAAGGTATGTTCTCGGCTGAATACGCTTCAAAAGGTGAGCTACCTACTTTCTGGGCGACCATCACTGGTATGATCCCAACCAACGTTTTCCAATCACTTAATGAAGCAAATATTCTTCAGATCCTAGTGTTCTGTATGTTCTTCGGTATTGCGATTTCAAAACAAGAAAAAGCGCGCCGCGAGCCAATCATCAATGGTGTTAACTGCATCGTTGACGCGATGGTTTGGATGATCAACAAAGTGATGATCATTGCTCCTATTGGCGTATTTGGTCTGATGGCTGAAGCGGTGGGTACGTTTGGTTTTGGTGCCCTCATGGTGGTATTCAAACTGTTCGTTGTGTACGTAGCTGCAATCCTTGTGTTCGGTTTCGTGGTTTACCCAGCGATGGTACACATCTTCACTAAGACATCGGCGAAGAAGTTCGTGTCAGCAATGAAGAAACCGCAAGCCGTTGCCCTGTCTACCGCGTCTTCAATGGCGACACTGCCAGTAACGATGGATACGTGTGAAAAAGAGCTTGGCGTTAAGAACTCGACTGCATCATTTGTTCTACCGCTTGGCGCAACCATCAACATGTCTGGTAACGCGATTTACTACGGTCTAGTAGCAATTTTCTTTGCTCAGCTGTTCAACATCGACCTAGGCATGGGCGCGTACATCGCGATCATCGTTACTTCTACACTAGGCGCTGTAGGTCAAGCAGGTGTTCCTGGTCCTTCATTCCTAGTAGTAGCAGTACTGCTTGCTGCTGGTATTCCAATCGAAGGCCTACCACTACTGTTCGCTCTTGACCGTATCTTCGATATGATTCGTACCGCACTAAACATCACCGGTGACGCAGCATGTGCAGTGATCGTCGATGCTCTAGTGGAAGAAGAAGCGCAACAAGCTGAGCTTCAAAAGCAAGAAGCTTAACCCTGAACGCATTTTAAACAAGCCGCTCAAAAGAGCGGTTTTTTTTCATCTCAAACCTGCCTTACGTAACCGTTTAAATAGAAACTAATGGCATATTTTTTCTCAAGTGATATAAGAGCGGCATAAATAAAAAAACCATAAACCTAGGCTAGGTTGACCCCATGAAATTAATGTTGTCTTTAGGCTCGCTGTCGGCTAACAGTTTGCCTATCGAAAAAAAACAGCAAGTGCTGATCGATCTTGTGATCCGCACTTATCAGTCACACGAACGAACGGAGCTTTTTAAGGCAATTACGGACTATCGTAAAAACCAACTGATCGCTCTCTTTCCTGAACATGCTAACAAAAGCTATTCCATTATCTTTGAGTTGATGGACTATCGTGACCTTATTGAACGATATCCTAGCACCCTGTCCGAAGAAGCTGCTTTGCTTGAAAAAGTCGTTGGTCAGTGCTTTATGCATTGGCTGGACTTCTGGTGTGAGTGCGAGATTGCCGCTATTAAAGCGAAGTTTCCGTTGAAGGAAAACGAATCACCAGCTCCACGGCTTCTCTTTGAAGACAGTGCTTACTATGGTGCTCTAGTTGAGCGAGTAGAAGACACTCAACTTATGGTACAAATCCCAAGCCACCCGCAGGCAATGCCACTCAGTGATGCGATCGCATTGAGTAATCTTGAGCTTTTTATACAAGGTGAAAAGTGGTACGAGATGCTGTCGCTATTGTCTTTGTCTCAAGTTGGTAAGCACTTCATCGTACTTAAACACCCAGATCAGGAGTCTTGCCCTACTCTGGTGGCTTCCGCGCTTATTCAGGATTGGTCTATTCGCGATACTTGGCTCAGCTACGCGCCACAGTTTAGTAATGAGCAATGGCATTACTGCTTTCCTAGTTATGGCTACTCTGAATTTACGCGTTTACAGCTATTTACACCCTCAACACTGTTAAAATGTTACTCTCTCCCAGAATTTGATAACGAATTCAAGTTACAATTGTCCGATACACAAGCCGTTTGCGAAGTGTTGCGCCTGACCGTAAGTGGAAACGCTCAACAAAAACTCTACTTCCTCTACCTCGCTCAGAAAGAGTTGATGAGTGTATTGCATCAGACAGGTTACAAAATTGGCTTCACTATTATCGAGCAACCTTTCATGCTCAACTTTTATCGAGCTATCGATGCGAAGGCGTATTTCCATTCGGGATACTGCGACTTAAATGACGATGGCAAACAGACTTACCGTGGATTCTGGAATTTTGAAATGATGGTCAAAGCGTTCAGTAACATCGACTTTCGTGGTTATAAACGTGCTGTTCGAGCGAGCAGAAAACGCGGTTCGTTAGAAAGGGATGAGCATGTTTGATTTTAGCCTAGAGGCTATCGTCTACGCCAAAGCCATTACGCTTCTCGCGACCGTGGCTGTCGTCATGATGTGGCTCTTCTATTACTGCTATCGACTTAAGCAAAAAAATGAAGTGATCTTTGGTACTCACCACGCAGCTTATATTGCGTACTCGGTGTGTATCATTGCGTGGATCAGCAGCAATGCTTATTTCCATACCGATTTACTGCCCGAGCTCGGAGCTTCGGCTGGCATGTTCATGGCTAAGTTTGCCAACCTCGCTTCCTTCTTCGCATTTGCTTTTGCCTACTATTTCTCATGCCAGTTAGCGGCGGAGCAACGCAAAGGCAAAGTACACCGATGGCAGCAAGGCATCTTTGTTTCATTAACTGTGTACTCGCTGTTTATCAATTTGCGTCCCGGTTTGACCGTAGAGCACGTCGATATTGTCGGCCCAAGTCAATTCGTCATCGAGTTTGGCCCGCATACCTCTTATTTCTTTATCGGCCTCGTTAGCTTTGTTGTTCTGACTCTCGTCAATCTTGTCGCCATGCGTACGAACAGCAGTAAGCTGACTCTAGCCAAGACCAACTACATGATCGCCGGTATCTTGGTGTTCATGCTTTCGACGGCAGTTATTCATCTTGGTATGACATACTTTATGGGAGATTTCTCGTTGACTTGGTTACCACCAGCCTTGTCGATAAGTGAAATGCTCTTTGTTGGTTATGCACTGCTGACCTCCCGCTTCTACAGCGTAAAGTACATTGCTTACCTCGCTCTTAGCGCGCTGCTGGTCTGTGCTATTTTCGTTCTGCCTTTAGGCGCAATATTTATCCCACTTACGGACAGTAATCAGTGGCTTATCGCCACACCTATCTGCGCCCTTATTGGGATTACTTGGCACCTTTTGTATAAAAAGGTCAGCCGATATGCATCGTTCTTGATATATGGCGACAAGAAAACACCAGTACAGCAAATCTTGTCCCTTGAAGAGGATTTTAAGCTTTCTATTGATGATGCGATGCGCCGTCTGGGTAAGCTGCTGCAAATTCCCAATGACAAACTACGCCTCGTAACCAGTAACTACAACGAAACCTTTTACGAAGAGTACCTTTCATCAAACCGCTCGGTGTTGGTGTTTGATGAACTCTCTGAAGAGCTCGAATACAAGGTATCGGCAAAGCGCTCAATGAAGGCGCTGTATGACAAAATGAGCTCAAACAACACCGCTTTGGTTATGCCGCTGTATGGGCAAGGTAAATCGGTTACGCACTTATTGGTTTCTCCCCACAAAAGCAACAACCAAATGTTCTCGAACGAGGAAATCTCAGCAGTTCAAACCTTGCTTACTCGAGTACAAAGTACCATTGAAGCGGATCGCCGTATTCGACAAAGCCGTGCGCTAGCTAACTCTATTGCTCACGAAATGCGTAACCCTCTCGCTCAAGTTCAGTTGCAATTTGAAGCATTGAAGCAGCATATTGAGAATCATGCGCCCGTTGAACAGATCAAACTAGATATTGAAAATGGCCAAGCCGCAATTCAGCGCGGTCGCCAACTCATCGATATCATTTTGCGAGAAGTGAGTGACAGCTCGCCAGAGCACGAACCTATCGCTATGACCTCGATTCATAAAGCCGTCGACCAAGCTGTCAGCCATTACGGTTTTGAAAATGAGAAAATCATCGAAAGGATTCGTCTGCCGCAGCACACTGATTTTGTGGCAAAACTCAATGAGACCTTATTTAACTTTGTCATTTTCAACCTGATTCGTAACGCAATTTACTATTTTGACTCGTATCCAGACAGTCAAATTGAGATCAGCACGAAAACGGGCCCTTACGAGAATACGTTGATTTTCCGCGACACTGGCCCGGGTATCGATGAAACCATCTCTCACAAGATCTTTGACGACTTTTTCTCTTACCAAAAGAGCGGCGGCAGCGGCTTAGGTTTGGGCTACTGCCAGCGTGTAATGCGTTCTTTTGGCGGCAGAATTGAGTGTGAGTCTAAACTTGGCGAATTCACGGAATTTCATTTGTACTTCCCTGTTGTCCCGAATGCACCAAAAGCAGACACATTACGCACGCCTTACTTCAACGATTGGAAGCAAAATAAACGAAGTAATGAACATAAAGTCGCGTCCAACGTACAAATGAATAACCAAGCACCAACAGTGCTCATCGTCGACGATAAAGAGGTGCAACGTGCGCTGGTTCAGATGTATTTGAACCAACTTGGCGTTAACAGCTTACAAGCAAACAACGGTGAAAATGCCGTCGAAGTGTTTAAGGCAAACCACGTAGATTTGATTCTGATGGACGTACAAATGCCTGTTATGAATGGATTTGATGCAAGCCAAAGAATTAAAGAGCTGTCTCCTCAGACCCCGATTATCGCATTATCAGGAGAGTCTGGAGAACGCGAATTAGATATGATAAATAAGCTAATGGACGGTAGGCTTGAAAAGCCAACAACGTTAAACGCTTTGCGTCATGTTTTAGGAAACTGGTTGAACAAAGACACTGCATCGAGCTCTTTTGAAGCTGAGAGAGAATAGTTGGCACCTGATATGCATTGCTGAAGTACAAATCGAATTATCCATAGATTCAAGTCCTCTACAGGATGGAGGAGCAGCTTGATAAGGAGTGAACATGATGCTTCATCGACACACATATTACGGCTTGATCCATCACGGTATTAAAACACTTTTGCTCGATCGCGTGGGTCATTACACAGAAGAAGAATATCACCAGTATCTTAACTTAATGACCGGAAAGTCTACCTGCTTCACCATGTCACATGACGAGCTGGAAGCCACCGTTGACAACCTATTACGAGAGGGTTACCTCGAAGACGTAAAGACGTTGATCACACGCTACCAAAGCGTCGCGTAACCTCTACCCTCTCCCAAAAATTGCCGTCTTGATTACGGCAATTTTTGTTTTCACTACGCTATAAATGTTCACATTACCTCAGATTTCGCTAGACTGTCCTCAACTCAACAACTAGGTAGTGTTTGCCTCATGAAGCAAATCCTTGATTTTATCCCTCTCATCGTCTTCTTCGCCCTATACAAGATGTACGATATATACGTTGCAACTGGCGCCCTGATCGTTGCGACTGCTATTCAGATTGTATTGACGTTCGCGCTATACAAAAAAGTCGAGAAAATGCAGCTGATCACCTTTGCTATGGTGGCCATCTTCGGCGGCATGACCATCTTCCTGCACGATGAAAACTTCATAAAATGGAAAGTGACCATCGTTTATGCAATCTTCGCGATTGGTTTAGCCGTAAGCCACGCAATGGGCAAATCAGCAATCAAAGGCATGCTAGGCAAAGAAATCACCTTACCCGATGCGATTTGGACCAAGATTAACTGGGCGTGGGTCGCCTTTTTCTCGTTCTGCGCTGGCTTGAATGTCTACGTTGCCTTCGAGCTTCCATTGGATGTTTGGGTGAACTTCAAAGTCTTTGGTTTGTTGATTGCGACGTTCGCTTACATGATTACAACGGGCTTCTACATCTACAAACACATGCCAAAAGAACAGAAAGAGCAAAAAGAGAACTCATCCGATGTATCGCTTGATGATTAAAAACTCAGTTTTGCTATAATTCGTTCATATTGATAATTCACAGCGACCTTTTAGGTCGCTGTTTTGTTCTTGCTGTCTGGGCTTTTGGCGTTGCCTTATTGCAACCCTCTCAGACTGCGTTGCTAGATTTAATGGATGTCAAAATGAGTCAGGAAATTCAATCCCCTCGCGGCCAACTGCTGCTTCGCACCCTTGCTATGCCTGCCGACACTAACGCCAATGGCGATATTTTCGGTGGCTGGATCATGTCTCAGCTCGATTTAGCGGGCGGTATTCTTGCTAAAGAAATCTCTTCTGGCCGAATCGTAACGGTATCAGTATCAAGCATCACCTTTAAAAAACCCGTTCGAGTCGGCGACGTTGTATGTTGTTACGGCGAATGTACCAAAATCGGCCGCACTTCTATGAGCATTGATCTTGAAGTCTGGGTGAAGCCAATCAAAGAGCACGGTATCGAAGATCGTTTCATGGTTTGTGATGCCACGTTCAACTACGTTGCGATTGATAGCGAAGGCAAACCACGCCCAATTCAGAAGTAACGAATAACTCAATAAAACAGAAATGCTAAGAAGAGTCTCACAATTTTTCATGTTTACTTGTGAGTGGCACAAAAAAGGCGTTAAATTAAGACTTTACCCTACCAATTAAGGAACTATGCTATGTGGTACGTCATCTTTTCTCAGGACGTCGAGAATTCGCTGGAAAAACGTCTAAGTGTTCGCCCTCAACACCTTGAGCGCTTGCAACAACTTCAAGACGAAGGCCGCTTACTAACAGCAGGTCCAATGCCAGCCATCGACTCTGATAATCCGGGTGAAGCGGGCTTTACTGGCTCTACTGTCATAGCAGATTTTTCTTCTTTGGAAGAAGCCCAAGCCTGGGCAGATGCCGATCCATACATCGCGGCGGGTGTTTACGAAAATGTCATCGTAAAACCGTTCAAGAAAGTGTTTTAAGTTATGAAAAAATTACTGTGTCTCTTCCTCGCATTTGGTGCGTTAGCTGGCTGTTCATCAAATGATGATAAACAGCGCCAACTTGAGCTAATGGCTTCAAACCGCGCGGGTGTACTTTCAGCGGGCTTACCGCTTGAATATGGTCCACTTAAGATTTTACGTATCTCATCCAACAAAAATGTGGTTGAGATGATGATGATCTACAACGACGATGCGCTGGGTGCTAAGCCATTAAACCAAGTGGTAAATACCAGTATTTACACTTACTGCAATACACCAGCAGTGCGCGAACAGATTGATATGGGCTTGATGTACCGTATTAAGATCCGCAACTCACGTGGCCAGCTAATGGCGGATGAGTTGGTATCTGAACAAACTTGTACTGCAACTCAGCAGCCACAGTAATGCGCTTATTCGTTCACTAGAATGAGTAAGAAATCAGATAAGAAGAAAGCGAGGCTCAATGTCCTCGCTTTTTTATTTCCATTCGCTAGTAATCATTACGCGAGCTCTGTTCGTAACTTTTTCGCAGCCGAAACCAGATTCGCTAACGCCGCTTCTGTCTCAGCCCAGTTTCTCGTCTTCAAACCACAGTCTGGGTTCACCCATAAGCGCTGTACTGGCACCTTCTCTGCAGCCTTCTTCAACAGTTCTTCAATCCACTCTTGTGTCGGAATGTTCGGCGAGTGAATGTCGTAAACACCAGGGCCGATTTCGTTTGGATAATTAAACGCTTCAAACGCTTTAAGTAATTCCATATTAGAACGAGACGTCTCGATAGTTATCACATCCGCATCCAAAGCCGCAACGGAGTCAATGATTTCGTTGAACTCGCTATAGCACATGTGCGTGTGAATTTGCGTTTCAGGTTTTGCACTGGCTGCCGAGATCTTAAATGCATCCACTGCCCATTGTAGATAGGCGTCATGGTCACGTTTTTTAAGTGGTAAGCCCTCACGAATTGCAGGTTCGTCTATTTGAATGATATTGATACCTGCATCCTGTAGGTCTGACACTTCATCACGAAGTGCAAGCGCTAACTGTTCTGCAATTTCTTTACGAGTGATATCTTCTCGCGGGAACGTCCAACATAGTATTGTCACCGGCCCCGTGAGCATGCCTTTCATCTGCTTACTGGTTAATGACTGCGCGTAGGTAGACCATTCAACCGTGATCGGCTTTTCACGTTCAATATCTGCCACAACAATGGCAGGTTTTACACAACGAGAGCCATAGCTTTGTACCCAGCCGAATTTAGTGGTTTGGAAGCCAGCCAAGTTTTCTGCAAAATACTCCACCATATCGTTACGTTCAGCTTCACCATGGACCAAGACATCAAGGTCTAACGCTTCTTGACGCTTCACAGCATCAGCGATGTGCCCTTTCAACGCTTGGTTATATTCCGTATCTGAAAGCTTACCTGTTCTATAAGCACTGCGTTGAACTCGAATCTCTCCGGTTTGGGGGAATGAGCCAATGGTCGTGGTTGGTAATAATGGTAACCCAAGTACCTCAGCTTGATGGGCGGCACGCTCTGCATAAGGAGCGCTGCGTTGAGTGAGTGACGCAGTAATGCTATTGAGTCGCTCTTGCACGCGTGGTTTGTTCACATGAGTCGCCGTCTTGCGATCCTGAATAGGTTGGCTGTAGGTATCACAAGCTAGAATCGCATTATGGTCTCCGTCTAATGCACGGCCGAGCAACGCCACTTCCGTGACTTTTTGTTTAGCGAACGCAAACCAGCTTTTGACTTCATCACTCAATGCTGGCTCTAAGTCTAAATCAACCGGGCTATGTAATAGAGAACAAGAGCTCGCGACCCAAAGTCTGTCACCTAGGCGTTCTTTTACAGGCTGCAAACACGCAAGCTGAGTGCTTAAGTCCGTACGCCAAACATTACGGCCGTTCACGACACCAGCCGACAACACCCAATGTTCTGGTAGCTTAGCAATCACCTCATCCAATTGCTCTAGTGAAGCCGATAGATCAATGTGTAAGCCATCGACATTTAATTCGACAATCTTATCGAGTGTGTCACTTACCGAATCAAAGTAAGTGGTCAGAAGGACTTTTACATCGCTGCGAATCACTTGATAAGCCAATTTGAACGCGTCGGTCCACTTGTCTTCAAGTTCAAGTGAAAGAATTGGCTCATCAATTTGTACCCATTCCACTCCTTGGCTTGCCAACTTAGAAAGGATCGTTTGGTAGGCTGTCAATAATCTAGGTAGCAGGGTAAGACGATCAAATCCCTCTTCCACTTCCTTGCCTAGGTAGAGATAACTGAGTGGGCCAAGCAGTACAGGCTTTACTTTATGCCCCGCTTTGATTGCTTCGTTCACTTCCTCAAACAACTGCGGCCAACTGACTTCAAACGCATCGTCCTTGCTGAATTCAGGCACAATGTAATGGTAATTGGTGTTAAACCATTTCGTCATGTCTGACGCCGCAGCACCTGCGCAACCGCACCCCGACTGAGACTGACCGCGGCCAACTTTAAATAAAGTGTCTAGATCTGGGAATCCGTTGGCGTGACGCTTTGGTGTGTGTCCCAAGAGTAATGTGGTGGTTAAGACATGATCGTACCAAGCAAAATCGCCAGCAGTTACAAAGCTCAAACCTGCTTCCGTTTGTGTGTTCCAGTTTTTCTCGCGCAGTCCAGCCCCGAGCTGTTTAAGTTCAGCTTGATCGATCTCGCCTCGCCAGTATTTCTCTAGTGCAAATTTGAGTTCACGTTTTTCTCCAATGCGTGGATAACCAAGAATATGCGTTGTCGTAGCCATGTCCGTATTCCTTATTCTGTGTCTGATATTGAGGTCAGTACATCGGGAATAAAATTCACCAAGATGTCTGGATGGCTAAAACTATCTCTCTCACGCATGGATTGGACAACATCCAATTATTCAACTTGTTTATTAAAAAATTTCATATTGAGCGATCTCACTCGCACTAGATTAAAACAAATAGACGTCTAGACGTTTACATATCCACTTTTTCTCGTTAAGTTAATAAAGCTCATGGCAGATACATAAGGATGAAAGGGATTCATGATAGAGTTGAAACACTTACGTACCCTCACCTCGTTAAGAGATACAGGGTCACTCACTGCGACCGCGACGGCATTGCACCTAACGCAATCCGCCCTTTCACACCAAATCAAAGACCTTGAATCTCGTATTGGCGGACAGCTATTTTTGCGAAAAACCCGCCCGGTAAAGTTCACGTCTGAAGGCGAAATCTTGCTTCGTCTCGCCGATGAAGTGTTGCCAAAACTCGCCAGAGCCGAAAACGAACTTGCCAGCCTCAAAGAAGACGTAAATGGCCGTTTGCATATGGCGATAGAATGTCACTCTTGCTTCCAATGGCTGATGCCTGCCCTTAAGGAATATCAACTCACTTGGCCAAGTGTCACGCTTGATTTCTCCTCTGGCTTTGGTTTTGAGCCGCTTCCCGCCTTACTTGCAGGGGAATTGGATTTGGTGATCACATCCGACATACAACCACGCTCTGAAGTGCACTATGAACCACTCTTTGATTTCGAAATGCGTCTGATTACTTCCACTAGTCATCCGTTAGCCGACAAAGACATCATTGAGCCAAACGATCTGGCTGATCAAACCATGCTTTCCTACCCGGTTCAGAAGCAAAGGTTGGATGTAGTAAAACACTTCTTACAACCTGCAGGAATTGAACCTGCCAAATGGAAACAGGCAGACAATACCCTAATGCTGGTCCAAATGGTGTCGGCGGGTTTGGGCGTAGCGGCATTGCCGAATTGGGCGATATCGGAGTTTTCTCGCCAAGGGCTGATCACAAGTAAACCTTTTGGTGATGGGTTATGGCGACGCTTGTTTGCAGCAACACGAAACTCGGAAAAAGATAAGCGTTACTTGCAAGCCTTCTTTGCAACCGCACGCCAACAATGCAAAAGCCACCTTGACGGCATCAAGATGGCTTAGAAAATTCGGAAAGAGAGACGAGATTAGCGTTCGTAAGATTTGAATTGATTGGTGAGTGGGTCATATTGGTAACCAAGCATATCAAGCTTGCCCACCACCGATTCCACATCCATCTCATACATGGAAACCAGTTCTTCAAAGCTGTCGCACTCTAAGCGCAGCTTTTCATTAACGATACCCAGCAAGATAATGCTGTCCCAGTTACTCACATTGCTTAAGTCCATAGCGACACTCCTCTAAAACAAGGTATTCGACCTCAATTCTGTTGAGCACATGCGTCTTGGCTCGCTCTAAACAAATAGAGGCTGTCTCTAAAGCGTAGACTTAATCTAATGATTTGAAAGTGAGCTAGATCTAAATCCCGAGCTCACCGATAAGAATTCTGACAGGAGTGTTATGCTAGAGGGCTTACGCACCTAGCTGAAATAGACCTTGAAGGCTAGTCATTGAAGCAAGTGCAAGCAGTAGTGCCGCTGCTAACTGAACTTTGTTCGGTGCTTTATGAGTAAAGATATGCCAGCACCAAACCACAATTGCCATGATCAGCATCGCCAGTGATGCCAAGATATGCTGCGTGACCGAGTTTAGTGTCGCTTCATCCAATTGATAAGTGGAAAACAAAGTCATCACCACCAACAACATCCCCGATACCACACCGGTCACAGGTAAAATACGGTGGAAAGCTTGCAGACGGCTACGTGCAATAACCAGAAGCAGCTGAGCAAATGCCGCACCTAAGAAGAAGATCATCAGTGCCATTGACGCTGAAGCGGCCCAATGCGGTTGTTCGAACACTTGAATACTCACATAAGCAAACGCCAAGCCGTTCGCCAAATGCAGTGCCCATAACGGACCTTTTTCACGAGTCTTTTTAGTTTGAACTTGAGAGTAGAAATAGAAGATCGCGAACACGACCATAAAGGCTTCAATACGCAATGAAGCCACTGCTAACCAAAGAATACCAATTGATGGCAACATCTTGTGCAAACGACCACGTTGACCCGGACAGATATCGCCCTTAATCAACAGCAAGGTCAACAGCGCTTGCGCGCCAAACAGCATTGGAGGAAAAGTTAACAGCAGTTGTTGAATCATGTTGAATGCAAACTCAAAAGTCATTTTGGGGTGGCGATAATAGCAAATCGCCTACCGCCAAACCACCTAAACCCAATATGGCTTTTAGTTATTACTCATGGGTAAGCATCAATTAGAGTGAAGCCAAATAACCCAGCACATCCTCTTGAGTCAGCAAGCCACGATACTCGTTTTGCGAGTCACATAAAATCCATGGGAATTTGACCCTCGCTTTAACTAAAGCTTTCACTTCAGAGACGGGCAGGTTTGCATCTACTCTTTCAAGCTCTGTATTCATCACTTGGTTAACCGGACGCTTCCAGATACGGTTCTCTCGCTCCGATTCCAGATCCGTCCCCATCGCGGGTGTTAAATGCAAATTGATCTGCTCCCTAGTAATCAAACCAACACAGTGCCTTTCATTGATCACAACTAAGGGCGCATCGGGGCTAAGGTTCATGTATTCAACCGCTAGTGACAAAGGCTCGCCGGGATCTAAACGCCTCACATCACGATGACTGAGTGAGAGCAGTGATTCATCATGATTTGGTTTCACCACTATCCCATCAAACAACGGCTTGTGGCATTGCGGCTTATCCAATAAAACCAGAGGAACCGCTTGAGAGAATAAGTACCCTTGCATGTAATCAACACCAACGTTGGCTAGCACTTTCAATTCCTGTTCCGACTCAACGCCCTCCGCGACCACCTTTACATTGAGCTTATGGGCCAACTCAGTCATCATCTTAACGATGTTGAATTTCGTGCTGCCTTCTTCGATGTTCTTAACAAATTTGCGGTCAATCTTGATCAGATCAAAATGCCCTTTCTCCAAGTAAGAAAATGACGAGTAACCAGTACCAAAATCATCAATTGCTATCTTGATACCCTGTCCGCGCAACTCCTCCAACGCTACCGTATGCTCTTGGTCTTGCTCAAAATACGCCGTTTCTGTCAGTTCAATCGTAATTCGACTCGGGTCCACATCACTCTCAGAAATTAAGTCTAAAGAACTTTGCAGGACTTGGAGAGCGTCTAATTTGGTATTCAACGAGCGATTGATGGTTAAGCCAACATCTTCGCCGTAAATCTTTTGGATATGAGTTAATTGCTTCAGTGCTTTCCGACAGACCACATCATCCAAGGCGGCAATCAATTCAAGATCTTCCACCATCGCAATCATTTCCTGCGTATCGTAGGTTGTATTTTGATGATAAAAACGCGCTAACGCCTCAAACTTCACCACTTTCCCACTTCGAGTCTCAATGATAGGTTGGTAGTACACATCGACAAGTTGACTCTCAATTTGCGCTCTCAAAAATGCTTCAAGATGGGAACGCTTGACCAACTCATCGTGCAATTCACTGTTATAAAAACTGAAGTAATTTTGGTCATCAGACCGAGAAGAGATCATCGCTTGCGCGGCGTGGACTAATGCATGCTTGGGGTTGTCAGTATCGTAACCCAGTACTGATATCCCGGTTTGCCCTTCAATAATGACATCATGCATACTCGAACCCAACTCACTCCTTAATTCAACAAAAAAGCCTCTCAATGCAATTTGAATCAATCTCAAAGGGCTGAGCCATTGGCAACGAGGCGTTTGCAAACAGACGGCGAAAACATTTTTAGATAACTGACCCACAATACTCGCGTGGCGACTTCGCATTAAAAAATCAGCGAACCCAAGTTGCTGTTCAAGCGCCGTTTTTTCCGAGAAACAGGGGCGTAGAGCCATAACAATGCTCAAATCTTTGTTACTGTTTTCTCGTGCTAAATTTCCAAGCTGCGTTTCAAACTCATCACGTGGAGGCAAAAAGGCAGAATATTGTTGGGTTTGCTCACCCACTTTCTTCATCCAAAGCAGAGAAGCAGAAATATCCGACGAAACGCCAAGATACAGGGTTCGACCAGACGTAAAGTTAAGACGATAAATGCACAAATGGTGCGCTTGATGGTTTCCTTTTGAAGTGCGACTTAATAAGTTACCGCTCCAGTAGCCTGCTTGGTCAATCTGCTCCCACATGTCGTCGTAGAAAGCTTGGCTATGATGGTCCGAGCTAAAAATGTTGGTTTTCAAACCGATGATATCGCGATTTTCGTACCCCATCTGTTGCTCAAAAGCCCGATTACAACCCAGAATTCGAGTATCTTGGTCAGCAATCAATATCCCCACATTGGGCAAGTCAAAAATAGTTTCGAGGATTTTCGCCAATTCCTCACTGCCAGTGATCGTCAATTGAGGAATGACGGTACCTTGAACAATGTGATCATTCAGGCGCTCAAAGCTCATATCGACGTGAACGAGCATGGCTTCGTTTGACATTAAGCAACAAGACAAGTTGCCATGCCCTCCATGACGCTCTATCTGAGCAATTTTTTCTCTTGCAGCGTCTTGTTGCCCTAACAACATATGCTCCAGCAATTCATCCAACCCGCTAATCGGTTTCTTTAAACCAAATGCGGACATCATGCCCTTTTGGTCACATTCAAATTCTCGGGTCTGGATATCGTAAGACCAATCGATAACTTGAGAATGACCGGAGGCGGGCTGCACTTCTCCTTGTGCAATAGACACTAATTCACTCATAACCTAGCCCCCAGTTTGTATCAGCCATGAATACGAATATTGGCTACCCACGGTGTCGCCTGATTTTGCTGTAGTTTTATGATTGCAAAGTGGTCAAACACCATTTGGAACGTCGATACGCTCGGTCAATATTCAAAGTCAAAATGACGTGTGCATTAGCATGCACTTAATTAAATTATAGAAAGAGTTTTTGATAAGCACACTGTTGCTCAACAATAAATTTTCATCGTCTGCAAAGCCAATAACCATAAGGCTTTGAAGGACATAACGCAGTAAAAACCACCAGCCTAATTGCGAGTTATTTTCATCTAGCAATAAAACTTACTGAACTAAGCTTGATATGGGGACTTGGGTATAGATACCTGATTATCAAATCGCTATAATTCGCGCTCCCTGGAACAGAGAGCAAAATATGACCAACGACATTACTCCTATTCATGAGTACAAAAAATACTGGGCTGAGTGTTTTGGTACGGCACCTTTCTTGCCGACCAGCCGCAAAGAAATGGACGCCCTAGGATGGGATAGTTGTGACATTATCATTGTCACGGGTGACGCGTATGTAGACCACCCGAGCTTTGGTATGGCGATCATTGGTCGTCTTCTGGAAGCACAAGGCTTCCGTGTCGGTATCATTGCTCAACCAGAATGGAACAACAAAGATGCTTTCATGCAGCTTGGTAAGCCAAATCTGTTCTTCGGGATCACCGCGGGTAACATGGACTCGATGATCAACCGTTACACAGCGGACAAAAAGCTTCGTCACGATGATGCGTACACGCCAAACAACGAAGGCGGAAAACGTCCTGATCGTGCAACCTTGGTGTATTCACAACGTTGTCGTGAAGCCTACAAAGGCACGCCTATTGTTCTTGGCGGTATCGAAGCAAGTTTGCGTCGTGTGGCTCACTACGATTACTGGTCAGACAAAGTCCGTCGCTCTGTGCTGTTCGATGCGAAAGCGGACATTCTTCTTTTTGGTAACGCAGAGCGTGCCCTAGTAGAAGTTGCACATCGTCTTGCAGATGGCGAAGACATCTCGACCATGACCAACATTCGCGGTACTGCTGTTAACCTGCCAGCAGAGCCAGAAGGTTACACCGTTATCGATTCTTCTCGTATTGAGAAACCTCGTAAAGAAGCGTTCGTACCAAAGAACCCTTACGAAGTGGAAACTCAGTGCGATACCAAAAAAGAAGAGCCTGTTGCACAGCCAATCACGATTCGCCCATCACGTCATGATGCTGCGAATACAGCGGTGCGCTTACCTGCCTTCGAAAAGCTGCACAATGACCGTATTCTTTATGCGCATGCCAGCCGTGTTCTGCACTTAGAAACCAACCCATATTCGGGTCGTGCTCTACTGCAACGTCATGGTGACCGTGAACTTTGGGTAAACCAAGCGCCAATCCCTCTGACTACAGAAGAGATGGACTACGTATTCGGCCTATCGTACGCGCGAGTTCCTCATCCTATGTATGGCAAAGCAAAGATCCCTGCTTACGACATGATCAAAACCTCGGTTAACATCATGCGTGGCTGTTTTGGTGGCTGTTCTTTCTGTTCGATTACTGAGCACGAAGGCCGTATCATTCAAAACCGTTCACAAGAATCCATCATCAATGAGTTGGAGGAAATCCGCGACAAAGTGCCTGGCTTTACCGGTACGATTTCTGACTTGGGTGGTCCAACGGCAAACATGTACCGTCTTGGCTGTAGCGATCCAAAAGCAGAAGCAAACTGTCGTCGCCCTTCTTGTGTGTTCCCGGGTATCTGTAACAAGCTAAACACGGACCACAAGCACACCATCGATCTTTACCGCGCAGCACGTAAAGTAGAAGGCGTGAAAAAAGTTATGATCGCATCTGGCGTACGTTACGACCTTGCGATTGAATCACCGGAATACGTGAAAGAGCTTGTGACCCACCACGTAGGCGGTTACCTGAAGATTGCACCTGAGCATACCGAGAAAGGCCCACTGGATCTGATGATGAAGCCGGGCATGGGCACTTACGATCGCTTTAAAGAAATGTTTGAGAAGTACAGCGCGGAAGCAGGTAAAAAACAATACCTAATCCCTTACTTCATCTCAGCACACCCAGGTACAGAAGACGAAGACATGCTGAACTTGGCACTATGGCTGAAGAAGAACAACTTCGAGTGTGACCAAGTACAGAACTTCTACCCATCGCCAATGTGTAACGCAACGTCGATGTACTACTCAGAGACTAACCCTCTGAAACGCGTGAAGTACAAACAACGTGAAGATGTGCCAGTGGCGAAAGGTGAACGTCAGCGTCGCCTACACAAAGCCCTACTTCGCTACCACGATCCAGCGAACTGGCCAATGATCCGCGAAGCACTGATCAACATGGGCAAGAAGCACCTGATTGGTGATAAGCCAAACTGTCTGGTTCCGGCAGAAGACATTGATGCGCAAACACCAGCACAACGTCGTAAGTCTGGTCGTCACGGTGCAAACCGTTTTGCGACCAAACACACCAAGAATCAACCGGGTTTCGGTGGTCACTTGAACAAACGCTCTGAAGGTGGCTCTCGCGACGGCAAGCCATCTGGCAACCGCAACGGTTCAGGTAAAGCGCAAGATGGTCAAAACGGCCAAGGTCGTGGCAACCAAAACGGTCAGCGTCCTAATACTGGGTCACGTCCTGGTAGCAACAACCAAAACCGTTCAAACGGTGCGGGCTCACAAGGTCAAGGTCGTCCTCAAGGACAAGGCAAACCAGCGGGTCAACGCAAACCTAAACGCCGTTAATTAAACATGGCTTGAATACTAAAAGGGCTCCAGAGGTAACTCCGGGGCCTTTTTTTGTATGCAGCTCTCAAAAGTCCCTATCACAACTCACAATTAGGCTCTAACTCCCTTAAGCCCTATCGATACAAAAAATGGTATGGGCCAACCAACTTATTGGAAAAACAAACAACTTTTTGGTTAAAGCAGAATCTGGAAAGAATTAAACCACTGATTTTTAGTCATTTTATTTTGGTGCGATATTTGCCTAATGGAGTAAAACTCTTAAACATAGGCCGACGATGAGTAATCCACTTCCCCCGAAAACTTCGATGTTTTGGCACGACAACAGCTATACCCACGAAGAGGCTGTTCAAGCATTTGAAAGCGATGGCACGTTGAAATCTCTGAATACCGTTCCAACCAACGCATCCGATGATATGGCTGGCTCGCCTCCAGAGCGCAGCATGTTTTGGGAGGGAGAAACCAAGAAAATCGATCCGCCACCGCCGTCTGAACCAGAACCTCTCAATTTAAAAACCGAGAAAGAACCAACAGAGGCTTTACCGGCACATTTCATCCCTGTTCGCTACGCCATCGATCAGCTAGAAACAGAAAAAACACAACCTTTTGGTTTGCCTGAAGAATGGAGAGGCCAAGGCCCAGCTAAACTCAATACCGTTGGCTACACCCTGCGTCAGCTTCGCGATGGTTGGTTGTATGTCTATGATGCAATCAACAAAAGCCTAGACGAATACGAAATCAAAGGAACGCAATTCACGCTCTACAAGCTAGGAGAGTCGGAAAGCCCAGAATCCGAACAGCGAGGGACGCCAGAAGGTGCAAAACCTTTCCTTACCTACGAAGACGGGAGTGTGCTGTCGATTTGTTACTCTGAACACCGTTGGACATGGAACATGTTCATGCGCGTCCTTAACAATCCGAGTAATCATATCGATCGCATGCAGACTGTTGTTCTGTCTGCAAACGAGAATCAGCACAACATTGCACCAATCGATAAGTTAACTCAAGTGGCTGATATTGAATCTTCCGCCGTTGATGATGGGCGTTTTTCGGATTCTGGCATCGCTACCAAAGCTGATGAAGATGGTTCTATCTTTAAACCTGTCGCAGCCGAGGGTGACTTAACCTCTGCGATTCCAGAAGAAGAGTCGGGCTACTTCGTCGCGATAAAAGATTACGCCGCAGACATTCAAGATATGTCGCTGCATTTTGTTGGTGCTGCAAGCCCATACCGCCTTTTCACTGACCAGTTTTCAAACCAGTGGAGCTTGATGCAGACTGCCATGCAACTGTGTATGTTCGGGGCAAGTGACGAGATAGACATGCCAGCTAGCGTTAAGCGTAACAGTGAAGAGCTGTCGTTTTATACCGACATGGCTGAGTATTATGATTCCTCTAACCAACTTGATTTGGCAGAGCAGAATAAAAGCTCAGTTCAATCAGGCTATCCTGCTAAATTTTCCGCTGGAGCGATTGAATCACACCAACATACCCAAAGTGACATTGCCAAAACAATACAGGACAAATATCGAATTTCTGCAAGCCGATTTGGTAAATACGAACAATGGATAGCGACTGAACGCTGGCGTAAGCAGCTCAACTGGAAGCAAATGCTGAGCGAGATGCAAGAGCTGTCAGAACAAAAAGAAACCATGCTAGCCCAAGTTGTCTCGGTAAAAAGGGACTTTATTGCTGTAATGGAATCTTTGACACCGCATCATCTCGAGAGAACCTTCGACCTATACAGCGAAGATACGCAGTACAGCTTGTATCAACTTCATAAACAAGCGGTTGAGTCATTTACTCTGGTGATGCAAGAAGAAGACCGCCAATGGGCTGAAAGCCAATGGGAGAAACCAACCAGTTTACTTGCTCTCTATGCCTCTGGGTTCAGCCGAAGCTTATTTAAAGTAATAGAGAAGAATATTACTGAGGCGCAGAATGAACAGTCGATCGCCTCGGAAAATTCTGATGCTGATAATCAGTTGATGGACCAGATCTCTGCTACAAGCAACCGTGTGAGCATGTACTCTAAGATCATGGATTTTGTTTCCAACCCAAACACTGCGGAAACGGACTTTCTCAAAGATATCGCCAAAGGCTTCCAAGAGCTGGATATTATCTTTAAATCAGCAATAGGTGCGCTTGCAAAAGGAGTTTTAGAGTTTGGCGTTAGCATGACTTCACAAGCATCGATTATGCTGATGCCTGTTTTTGCTAAACCTCTGAACCGCCATAGCTATTATTTGTTTGCTGTTATAGCAGAGCATATGGCACACAATATGCCCGTAACAATAAAAGAAGGTTACGCTCTCGATTTTAAAAAATGGAAAACACGCGTAAATGATTATCTGATTAAGCTCGAAAAAAATGATGCAATCATTGCTGACTTCCAGAAAAATAACCGCAAAGCTGACTCTAAATACACAGCAGCTTTAAAAAATAAAAAGGCTATTAAGAAGGCGCTCGCTGTGGCTACATTGGAGTACCCACAGCGTATTGTATTACCCGATGATCTGCCTCAAAAAACCGTCGAACTGCGAATGCGACTCGTGACTAATAAGCTCAATGATTTGAATAAACTGTTCGAGAATGCAGGTGGCCTAGGCTTTATGGCATTAGTATTTAACTGCATCGCGCTTGGTGATGCCATGAGTAGTATCCAAGACACTGGGTTAATGTCCTCAGATGAATTTTTAGATATCCAGCAAAAGCTTTTATATACAGCCAACGCTTGGACGGGGATTCGTACGGGTAAACTGTGGAACCAAGTAAAAGGAAATGACAAGCTCAGAAAAAAATCATTTAATACGTTAAAGTCTTTAGTTTCAAATCAAGTAGAAGGCTATGAAAACCTGGCAATTGATGATCTAAAGGTCTTCAATAAATGGCTTGCTATCACAGGAGCTCTCGGAGCCCTAGCCTCGGGTATAGAAGCGTACCGTTCTTGGTTCAAAATTGATAACCTCACAGGTCAAGAGCAAATTTTCGAGCGCATCAATTTTTACTCATTATTAACGCTAACAGGTACTAGTGTAGTTCAGGTGCTTGGGGCGACAGGGGCTCTAACAACAACTTTTACCTTTGGTTGGCCGATGATGTTTGTCATAGCAGCTGCTACAGCAATTTATCTACTGAATAACTACATTAGGAACAAAAATAAACTAGATGAATACCAGAAGTGGTTAGATAATTTACCCTGGGGCTATAGCGCAAATCGATTAAGATGGAGTCGTTCTGAAGTGTTATTAGAAAGAAACATGCACAATTCAGAAGTCGTTCAAAAAGCACTATTTGATTTGCACACTATTATGGAACAACCAACAATATATCAACAGCCGATACTGCGAGTAGCGCCTAATTCACAAACCCAATATCCAGCAGTGAAACAGGAGTTATCTGGTATTGAACTACATATTCAGCTCCCAATTAGTGCAGCAAGAAACGGAATCAAATTCAGAACAAATACTGCGGCAACTGAAGAGGAATTGATATCAGGTGTTTGGCACGCAGGAGTCGAATTGGAAACCCTGACTAGCTCGACTAACTCTTCAGATTCTCAAAGTATTTATAAGTTGAATTTACCCATCAAAGGCTCGACTGACTACTTAGCATTGGAGATAGAGTACATCCTAGACGATGAAAGCGAATCAAGCCGTAAGTACTGGTTCCAAAACAGTGCAAAACAACGTGCAACCTATACAGCAATTTCAGACAATACTAAACAAGCAGCAATCATAAGCTCATTGAACTCGAGTGTTAGTGAACTTAGCTTACAGGAGTAACCCTTTGGCCTATTTACCATTTTACATCACCCCAGAAGAGCTTGCTGCTTACCAAGAGGCACAAGAGCATGAGATTTCTTCTGGTCAAGGCTTTAAAAACTGGCAAACAAAAAATGTCGAAGAAGCTTCTAGATACATTTATTTGAAGATGACTTCGATTCCTGCAGCTATCTTCATTATTCTCTTTTTCGTACTTGCTGATTTAAACAATTTATCATCCGCACTAACTCTAGCTAGCGGGTTTTGTTTATCCACGTCAGTTATATATTTTCTTTTGAGGCTCAACTTTGTCAAAAGGTATACTTATACCTTATCTGATAAAGGCTTTGTCATTAAGTCACAAAGTACTGTGCCGCGTTGGATGAACAATGCTACACAAGCTGTCGGTTGGATTGGTGCTATCGTATGTATATTAATGGTCGTACTTGTTGGCCCAATGGCGCTAGCAGGCGCAGGTGCCTTTATATTGGTTTCCTTTAAAATGCTTAAACGCCAACCAGATGAAGTAGCCGAAATTAAAGTTGGCGAACGTGAGGATTGGCTGTTCGCCTACTACAACAAAAAGCGTAAAGTGATTCGCTTCTACCACAAGTATGACGAGTGTTCCAAATGGAACCTAGAGAAGCATACCGTCTTCAGAGCTCAAACTCGTGGTTATAGCTACATATTCTTTAGGACTGTTCAAGACCTTGATGCAATGTTAGAGACTCTTTCAAACAAGTACGGCATTGAATGTATTGATTTTCCAGACCATAAAGCGTTTTTTGAAGGAAGACCTGAGCCTCGAATTGAAGATATCCCTTCTCGTAGCCTTGAATTTCCGGTAACCGATACCTTTGACCTTAGGGCTCAAAACGCCCCGCTTCCTGAATGGCGACGTATTTACAACGGAAAATGGCAAACTGAATCTGAAATCGAACGCTTAAAAGCGGCTGGTGAACAACAAACTACCCCCGCTTCATAGTTCACAACAAGCATTAAAAAGGGCTCCAGAAACAACTCTGGAGCCCTTTTGCTTTGTTTGATTTACGTGGATAGCTATATTATTTCGCTACGTTGCCTGCAACGTTCAGTGCATCCCATGTACGTGCGAATGGTGGTGCGTAGCAGAAGTCCATATAGCCTAGTTGCTGTGTGGTCATCTTCGCAGTGATGGCAACAGCGAGTGCATTGATTCGGCCTACAGCGCCCTTCTTGCCAACGATTTCACCGCCAAGCAATACATTGGTTTCTGGGTGGTAAACCAGCTTCACTTTAATGTCTTCTTGACCTGGGTAGTAGTCGGTTTGGTTCTTATCTGAAATGGTTGAAACCTTCACTTCCAAACCGTGTTCTTTAGCAAGAAGTTCCGATACGCCTGTGCATGCAAGTTCGTAGTCCAACACTTTCAAGCAAGACGAGCCTAAGAAACCACTCATGTAAGTGTCTTTGCCTGCAAGTTTGTCAGCCATCATGCGCGCTTGCTTGTTGGCAGTGGTTGCCAGTGGAACATACACTGATTTGCCTAGCGCCATATGGTGAACCACGGCACAGTCGCCAGCAGCGTAAATGTGTGCATCTTCTGTTGCGCCAAACTCATCGACTAGCAATGCGCCGTTCGCTGCTTTTGGTAACTCGAACGCTTCTGTGTTTGGTTTAAAGCCAAGTGACATGATCACAACGTCTGCTTCAACATTGCCGTTGTCGGTTTCTACGATGTAACCGCCCTGCTCTGCGTCGCGAATGGCTGATACGCTGCAACCGGTTTTAAGCTCAGCGCCAGATTCACGAATCGCGCCTTCTACCACTTCAATCATTTCTGGGCTGAACTGACGGCTCATCACGTGTTGTTCGCGCTCAATGATGGTGACGTGTTTACCTAGTAGGTGCGCTGCATCGAACACTTCAAGGCCGATAAAGCCGCCGCCGATAACACAAACGCGTTGTTTGTTGCTGTCCTTAAGCGCTTCTTTTACTGCCAAACCATCTTCCATGCTGGTTAGCGTGTATACGTGCTCTGGGTTGAACTCACCGAACGATGGCACGATTGGGCGTGCGCCAGTGGCAATCACTAACATATCGTAATTGATGGTGCTTTCTTCGCCTTGGTGACGAACTTTGATCTGCTTTTCTGTGCGGTCTAGTGCCACCATTTCAGTTTCAATGCGCACGTCTAAACCAGATTTAATCGCTTGTTCTGGCGTTCGAGAAATCATGCGCTCAGTGTCATCAAACATGCCACCAGCAAAGTAAGGTAAACCACACGCACCAAACGAGATGTAATCGCGCTTATCCAGCACAATCACTTCATCCGATGGCTGATTACGTTTGTATTTCGCTGCGAAACTCATACCTGCAGCGCTACCGCCTACGACAACAACTTTCATATTTATTACCTAAATAACCTGAACTCAGGAAAAACGGAGAGCACCCGCGTTGGGTGCTCTTTATTAAGTTTGGAAATTACACTGCTGCTTCTTTTGTTACTGTTGCAGTAACGTCAGCATTGTATTGCTCAGTGTTGAGTGAGCCATTCTTCTTCGCGGTTAGTACACCTGACAACATTGAGCCAGAGATGTTAAGCGCGGTACGAGCCATGTCGATTAGCGCTTCGATAGAAACCAGAATCGCCACAACCGTAATGTCTAGACCCATGATAGTTAGCACCGCTACTGCTGCGAACGTTGCACCGCCACCAACACCTGCGATACCGAATGAAGCAATCGCGATGACAGCAATCAGTTGTACGATGAAGCCTAGGTCAACTGGCATACCCATTACTTGAGCCGCCATGATAGCTAGCATTGCTGGGTAGATACCCGCACAACCGTTCTGACCGATACTGGTACCGAATGTTGCTGACATGTTTGCTGTTTCTTCGTCCACACCTAGACGTTGAGTTTGAGTTTCAACGTTTAGTGGGATTGCTGCCATGCTTGAGCGAGAACCGAAACCAAACACTAGCACTGGCCAGATTTTCTTCATGAACTTCGCAGGAGACAGACCGAACATAGACACCATCACGAAGTGGATAGCGAACATTACACCGATTGCCACGTAGCTTGCTAGTAGGAAGCGACCCATTTCTGCTAGTGCGAACAAATCGTTTGTCATCATGAACGTGGTCATCAGAGCAAATACACCGTAAGGCGTCAGCTTCAGGATCTCACGTACCATTGAAAGTACTACTTCTTTTGCAGAGTTGATGAAATCAACGAAGTTTTGCACTTTCTCAGGCTTACGGTTTTTCACTTGCAGGATACAGTAACCAAGGAACATACCGAACAATACTGTTGATAGTGTTGAAGTACGCTCAGAGCCCGTTAGCATGTCGAAGATGTTAGTTGGGATGATTGACAGTGCCATACCTGACAGACCGCTGCTCGCCATTGCATCTTGCGTCGCTACTAGTGCATCACCACGAGCTTCAATCGCACCGTTGGTACCAATTGTGCTCACTAGTGCGTTTGCATCGATACCGAATAGGTAAATACTTGCGATGCCCACTGCCGCAGAGATAGCACAAGTGAAAAGTAGAATACCGATGATTTTTGGTGCGATACGCGATAGTGCACCGCCGCCTTCTACGTTCATGATCGAAGAGATCATCGCCACAAATACTAGTGGGATTACGATCATTTGTAGAAGCTTGATGTAGCCTTTACCGAACACAGAAATCAGTTCAGCAAAACCTGCCGTTGCAACGTTGCCTACGCCGAATACGAGCTGAATTGCACCGCCGAATAACAAGCCAGCAGCAAGCGCACTCAGTACGCGGAAGTTAAAGCTTTTCTTTTGTTTTTTGAAGTTCGCAAGTAATGCGTAGAACCCAAAGAACAGGATGCTCAATCCAATAAATGAAACGCTCATGAGAATCTCCTATTGATACCCATTTATGTCCGAAAATCGGTTATTTTTTGTATGCAATGGCTTCAACTTCAACCAATGCGTCTTTTGGTAGTCTTGCTGCTTCAACACAAGAGCGAGCAGGTGCGTTTTCTGTACCAAATACCTCTGTGTACACTTCGTTAAATGCGGCGAAGTTTTCCATATCTGATAGGAAGCATGTTGTCTTCAATACTGTGTCTAGGCCCGCACCGCTTGCTTCTAGAACCGCTTTTAAGTTCTCTAGAGACTGACGAGCTTGCTCTTTGATGCCGCCTTCAACAAACTGCATGGTTTCTGGAACCAGTGGTAGTTGGCCTGATGTGTAAACCATTTCGCCATAAGCTGTACCTTGAGAGTAAGGGCCGATAGCTGCTGGTGCTTGCTGCGTGGCAATGATCTGTTTCACAATGTAACTCCTAAGTTATTAATTTTATTCTGATTTAAATTCACGGATAAACTTGTAAACCGCCTGACGGCTGATCCCAAGTTGCTCTGATACTTGTGTTGTCGTCTCTTTAAGCTCGAATACGCCGTTATCAAACAGGCAGCGAATGATGGCTTTGTTACGACCTTTTGCTGAAATCGTCTCGTCTTGATCCACTTCTTGCGTCGCTGCACTCAACGCTTGTTTGATGACATCATTCGCGTTGTTGCTGAACGTTTCGCTGACTAGGGTTTGCGATACATTGCATTGCGGCATCAGTGTTTTAACGATTTCAGGGAATGGGAAAGATAAGTTCATGTTGATGCACAGCATGCCTATCGGCTTTTGCTCTGGACCAGCCAAAATGCAAGTGGTCGATTTCAGTAGCGAGCCATCGGCTGCATTAGTGAAATAACTCTTCGGAGAGACCTCGCCCGTTTTCTCGAATGTGCTCCACATACGTAGACCCAAATCGGTGATAGGCGAGCCAATTTCGCGGCCAGTGTGGTGCCCATTCACGATCTTCACGACTGAATTTTCTAAGCTTTCAAATGAATGAATAACCACTTCACAGTACGGTCCGATCAAATCGGCAATCGTGTCTGCTAAACGAAAGTAGTTGCTTAAACATTCTCTGTCTTCGTCGGTGAATCGAACTTGCTTTACACTCATCATTTCGGTTTACATTTTTGAACTCAATGACTGGAAAGTACTCCTTTCGAGTTAGTTGAGCAATACAGAGTAAACTTCTGTAAACCTAAAGAATGCGCTTAAAACACCGTCAAAAATCGAAGAATTGATCGAAATCACGCACAATAGTTGAGCACGATCACTAAAAACATATGAATTGGGTTTAATTTCTTAAACCTCATCAAAGTTTAAATATTTAAAACCAAAGATTGCATTTTTGAACACTTTAATGATCTAGAACAAGTTCTGAAAATCAGTAAGAACCAAATACGGTAACAATCGATTTGAAGCGCAACTCGATTTATAAAATCAACGTCAATTACAGCACTCTCAAAAGGACATTAGATGAATAAAACATCACCATCACCATCACCATCACCATCACCAGCGACTTAAATTCCATTCCATGCCTATAAGACGAAATAAGATTGGAAAAGACGCAGTGATTAAGGAAAAAGTTGAAATAGAAGAAATTGAGAAGAAAAAGCCGAGCAAGTGGAAACCCGACTTGAAGTACATTAAGCGTTGATTAGAAATGTGTTTAACTAAACAAAAGTGACGCGATGCATCTTCCTTGGTTGGTCCCCATAATCGATGACCGCGTAATGTTGAGTGCAACGATTATCCCAAATCGCTACAGAGCCTGGTTGCCACTTAAACCGAACTTGATATTCAGGCTGACGAGCAATCGCAAACAATTCGTTTAACAGCTGCTTACCTTCCGTATGCCCCACTTCATTGATATGACGAGTAAACTGCTCATTAATAAATAGGGTTTCCTTGCCCGTTTCCGGGTGTATTTTTATCACTGAGTGCACAACGGGTGGATGTAGATGAGAAACTTCAAGCAGTCGATGATGCCAATCAAGCTCAATATCTTCCTCAGCAACCTCTTCAAAGGCAGTAAGAGAATGGGTTGCAGACAACTGTCTTAACTTCGTTTTCATCGTATTGTCGAGCGCATCAAAAACGGCAGTCATAGAAACCCAAATCGTATCTCCGCCAGTATTCGGGACGTGTTGAGCATGCAGAATCGCCCCTTTAGAAGGCTGCTCTCTCCAAGTTAAATCGGTATGCCAGTAACTCTCGAGTGGCGCATTGCCTTTGGTGGTTTCAATAATACTGACTTGAGGCGAGGACGCGACGTTGGGAAAGAAGGGATGAGCAGGCTCCAATTCCCCAAAGTACTGAGCAAGTTCTAACTGCTGCTCAGGCGACATAGCTTGACCATCAAAAAAGATAACTTGATGTTCCGTTAGGGCTTGATAAATTGCTTCCAGATCTTCTGCATTGCAGTTGGCCAAATCTATGCCATGAATACGCGCACCGATATGCGGAGTGATTGGCTCAATCTCTATCATTACAACTCTCTTGATGTTGATTCTTATCAGACTACAAAGACCATAGCATGCACGAATTACTTTCAAGCCACTTTTTATCTGCACAATTTAATTCAAAAATCGACGACCGAATGATACACCGACCTGTAGTCACTTTGATGACATAGCAGAACACCAATCGATCCCCGTTTCAATTAGATGGCCTGAAGCAATCAAATAGCCCGAAGTAATCAAATGGGAATGAGGCTACATGACTCGGTTCATTCAACGTTTAGTTCGAGACAGAAAGCTATTGCGAGTAGCGACTTAGGCACAGCTCAGTGCCTAAGCCTCATATTTAAAACTGTTCGCTGTTAAGCATCTCCCAATATTGATTCAACACTTGAATATCATCGGCACGTTCTACAGCTTTCGGGTGGCTCTCTCTGATGAAGTCGATATTTTCCTTCACTGCTGGGTAGGATAGAACCTCGCGCTCTTTCAAGATAGAGGGTTGGATCGCAACGCCAGAGGTGTCCAGATCTTCAATTGAATCTGGTTTATTTTTCATCCACATCTTCTTCATTAACACTGCCGCTTTGACCATACCGGAACGACCATCTCCTAGTGCACAGTGGACCAACACAATTCCATTGTTTTCATCGATCAAATCTACAATGCGAGTAACGATATTATCGATTTGTATACTCGTTGGCTGTGTGTTTGCTTGAACAGAGAAAAAGTCTTTTATGTACGTAGTCCGGTTCGAAATGTAGTCGATACCTTTTGCTGATAACTGCTTTTTCAGAGCAACGATTTCGCCTGATGACATACCTGAGTCTAGAGAAATCAAAGCCGACACATTTTGCGCTTTCAAGTTCTCCGCAAAATTTACCAGCTGAGCACCAGTCGAGTAATTCTTATTTGGTCTGCCAATCGAACCCAAACTTTCATTTGCGTGAATATTTATATTTTGAATTGCCTTTTTTTCTCCCGCAGCAGAGACTGCTGTTCGCTTGGTAAACACAGGCTTGTGAGAAGGCTTTAACTTATACTTTGCAGGAGTTCCGTTACTATAATTCGTATTTCCCCAATCTACCTGAGTAGGTACCGTGCCGAACTTCTTTAACTTGACCTCAACAGGTATGCCTAACTTTGAGGCGGCAATAAATCGATGCTGACCATCTAAAATATGAATCCTACCGGTTTTGGGCGCCCTCCAACCGGTAATACTCACAGGTTCATCAGCTTGTCTTACTATCGCGATCTTCTCATCAATAATAGATGGGAACACCTCTGGCTGCGCTGGCAGTGGGATAGAATCATCTAGGACACGCTTGCCTACGGGCCCTTTCCCGTTGTAACACCAGTCAACCGTCTCGAGAATAACGCTGTCGGTTCCTAAGCCAAATGCCTTATTGACGGTGGCGCTACCCGCTCCCCCGCTCAAACCAAGCGTTTGTATCTTCTGTAATCGCTCTCTTGTTTCTTTCATCACTTGATAAGAGTGAATTTCTTTGAGCCTCGTTTTTATCTCGTTGATGCGGTTATTGGGTATCACCTTTGATCTTCGCAACAAATTATCTGATATGTCCTCGGCCACCGCTCTCAAGAACGCATTCTTAGAAACTCTTACTAATCTGATATTTTTGATAACTGAAGATGAAATCAAACTCGAAATTTTTACGTTTATCGCCCGAGCCAAAGGTGCAAAAACCGGAATGAAATCATAAACAAGAGCGATCGCGTCTATCAGAATCGATTCTGCATCAGACACATTAAACTCGTAGCCCGGATCGTTAATAACCTTACCTGCGAATTGAAAGAATGGCAGCTTCTCGCTCAAAGATATTTCGACCAAACTCTGAGAGTAATACAACTCTTTCATCTCAATAGCTTTATCCTTCAGGGAAAGACCAAACTCTTTTTCTACCAGATTATTGAGAACATATTCTTCTTGGAAATCGACGACCGGTATCCCCTGCTTTTTAAAAGCATGGGCAATAAGGTTGAACTTAAGCATGGTAGATTCCTGTATCGCATCCCATGCATAGTTACTGAACTTATGATTCCTAAGTAGAAAAGGTTCAGGATCTTTTATCGATTTAAGGAATGAAGTAGAAATATCAAATACATCAAGTAGTTGCTTTAATTGGTCATAATTAACGCTTTTCCAGTTTTCATCGCTTCGAGGTAATAGTGATATGAAGTCTTGAATAGCTTGCATATGCTTTTCACTATTTAAATACATAACCTGATGCTGAAAGTTCAAAGTACTGACTAAAACATATTGACCTTTACTGTCTTGTGCTAATACCAATCGTCCACTTGCACCTAAATGTGTTTGCAGCATGAATATAGCGGGCTTTATAGCGAGAGAAATCGCTTCGGCTGTTGGTGATGACATAAAAGAATGAACAAAAAGAGCCAGGAAAGCCTTAATACTTTCATCTGCATTCGGAAACTTTTCATTCACTAATTGAAAGACATCTGCCATTTTTTCAGCTTTGCTTTCTATATAATCATCTAGGATGTTACTTATCGCTTCCTCACTATAGAATGGGAGTATAAGATCCAGTGACGCAATCACTTTAACTGTATCTTTCAAGAGAGTTGGCGATAGACTTAGATTTTCAATTAATTCACTCGTATCTTCATGCACCTGACTCGTTTTATATAATAAAAGTTGTTCATAATAAGATTTATCCGTGTCAAAGTGCTCCCTTGGTTTTAGTGATTCAATTTTAAGTTTGGAATCCGTTGTATTTGAGCCTAAATCAGTAACCAAAGATATTACTTTCAATAAAGTTGAAACTTCATTTAAGACATCGATATTTTTTGATGACTCATAGACATTCACACTATCAAAATCACCTTCTTCTCCGGTGATGATAGCCTTAGTATTAACCACTCTATATTTTAAAGGTGAATTTTCTTCATATTGACTGTCAATGAGCACTTTTAGAGGCACATTATTGGTAATCAGAACCTTTTCTATCTCGCTATCAGTTCCAGTCACGGGGGCATTTATATCGCTGTTCATCTGAAATATTACAGCATGAGCCTTGTCATAAATGTCTCGCTCGACCCCTCGCGAACATTTTTGATAGATTTCAATTTCACTCTGAGTGTCAATGAGAACTTGTTTAATGTCACTTTCTTTTAGGCTTTCAGTTAAGTTTCGCCCTAAAATCCTTTGAACAATCTTCTCACTTTTTTTCTTTATTTCTTTTGAGTCTAACTGACTCGACAAACTGTCACCAATAGTTACCTCTTCTTTAATGACCTTCCCATGCAAAATATCTATTATTATTTGTTTTTCTGATTTAATGAAAACATGAAACAATGCATTTTCCAATCTTGAAATAACATTAACCTTTTCTGAAGTCAGCCTATTAACATAATGAGTTATCTCTTCACCATACAAAATACCACTATCTTGATCGAAGCATTCCTGAAGGTGATTAATATAAACCATAGCTCTTGACAGAGTCGATTTAACGGCTAAGTTTCTGGATTTATTGTTGTTATCATACCTATCATTCACCACAGAAAATATACTTCCGACCATATTCTTAATATATTTAATCGAGTTTAACTCATCAATTATACTAATGATAAGATCTCTTCTAGAGTAATATTCATCTTTTAGAGCAAGAACCTTTTCTTCTCTTATCCCTTCGTTAATTAGTTCTAGCGCTTGAGATAAGCGAGATATCTTAGAATAAATATCCGTCTCATCGTTATAAATATCATCAATTACTTTTATGGTTATTTCTTTATAATCTTTTGTAAATTGCATCGTTTCTAATATTACTTTGGTGTTTTTCTTTTAGCGGGCTTGCTCTTGATTTATAAATCACGACAAAGTATAAAACAAGTTGATAACAAATCAATGGAATATAAATTACATAAAACTTAACAAAAACCAACAAAAGTGTAGGATTAAGAATTAATCATATTCACTTCTATTTTTTATAGGCAATTTTTAAATAATATAAAATAATTAAACATTAAGAATGGTTTATGCTAATTATAACTAATCGTCAGTTTGATCCTGTAACTCATAATTTCTCACCTACGAACAGCTTAAATGACTACTATCATTATTGTCTGTACCGAGGAAATAAACTCTATGACGTCGGCCGTAACTCCTGGTTAAGCGAGTTGTTGGAGATGAAACCCACCCACCTGTTCATTTATATCCATGGGTTTAATAATCAACCAGAAGAAGACATCATTCCGCAAGTGAGAAAGATGCAGTCGATTCTGGACAAGTTCCATAGTCGAAGTCTAGTTATCCCTATTATCTGGCCATGCGATAATGATCTTGGGCTTGTCAAAGATTATTGGGATGATAGAAAAACAGCGCGCCTTTCTGGGCTGATGCTTTCAGAAGAGTTAATTGCTATGCTGGACGGTATAAAAGCCAACAGTCAAAGTGAACTAAAGATCTCCGTAATCGCCCACTCAATGGGAAATACAGTCCTATTAAATTGCCTTCACAATCTTAATAAGGCTCTCAGCACGAGCGAACTCCCAAGGCTCTTTGAGAATGTCTTTTTGATGGCACCAGACATCGCCAACGATATGCTAGAAGACGGAAAAAAAGGGCGTTCTCTTATGCAGAGCGCGAAGAATGTCGTCTGCTTCTACGCCAGCGACGACTATGCGATGCCAGCTAGTATGATCATGAACTTTGATGAACGGTTTTTCACTCATCGCTTAGGTATGTACGGCCCTAAAACACCCGTTTCAGGCCTTGAGATAATAGACTGCTCAGGTTTCAATCAGCAGTTTGATTTTCCAACAGGACATACGTACTTTCTTGACGAAAACAGCCCTGTTTGGGAGAGAATAACTCGCGATTTGGAGTGATCAGATAGGGAAAATCGAACGAGAATTCTTATTATTGAATCTCCTCCGATGTTAGTAAGCTCTGCAGAGCTAGCCATAATCAAAGTAATTTGCTTTCTTTATGACGAATAGCATCGACATAACGAAAACAAAATGGCCGAGTGCACATTGCACTCGGCCTGATTGGATGAGAGCAGTAGTAGCGGGTTAAGACAGCTTAAACTTACTCAGTTCACCGTGAAGATCGCTCGCTTTTACGGTAAGTTCGTTACTGATCTCTACTGAAGAGGTCATAGTGTCCATCACCTCTACTGCGGTATCGTTGATGATCACCACATTACGGTTGATCTCTTCCGATACAGAGCTCTGCTCTTCTGCTGCCGAAGCGATTTGGTTGTTCATGTCGTTGATGACTTCAATCGCTTGGTTGATTTCAGACAGCGCTAGATGTGCCGCTTGCGTCTCGCCCTTAGTATCGGTCGCTTGTTTTTGGCTTTGCTCCATCAGCACAACGATCGATTGCGTTTCTTGCTCTAGTCGAGCCAGCATTGCGCGGATCTCTTCCGTCGACCCTTGTGTGCGGTTTGCAAGGTTACGAACCTCATCGGCCACCACCGCGAAACCTCGGCCAGCCTCACCTGCGCGTGCAGCTTCAATCGCTGCATTAAGCGCTAGTAAGTTGGTTTGCTCAGCAATACCGCCAATTTCACTCAAAATGCCCTGAATTGCCGTGCTGGAATCCACCAGATTCTGCGTTTGTTGCTGCGCATCGTTGACTTGCATTGCCAAGCTATCCACCGCACTCGCAGCGTTATCCATACGCGTCATGCCGTTCAGGCTATTGCTTTGTACTTGGCTTGCCGCAGCGGCTGCTTGAACCGCAGAGTTCGCTACTTCCTGTGCGGTTGCACTCATTTCATTGATCGCCGTTGCTAACGAGTTTACTTCGTTAACCTGAGCATTCAATTGGTCGCGAGAAGCCGCAGCACGTGTTTGGCCTTCTGTTGCGTTCTTATCCACTTGATCTGCGGTTGCCATTACGGTCAATAGCATCTCTTGCATACGGGACAAGAAGGTATTGAACCAATGTGCCAGTTGCGCGGTTTCATCTTTACCTTTCACTTCAATACGGTAAGTCAGATCACCCTCACCTTGCGCCGCGTCTTTAAAACGTTCAACCAAGTTGTTCAACACTTTGCCAAGCGAGTTTGCAATGAATGCCATCGCGGCAATGCCTAAAATAGCAGCGAAGATCCCCGCCCACACACCTTTTTCAAGCGCTTCCGAACTCTGCCCATCACTCCATTGCTGGTACTCGTCGACGCTTTTTGTGAGGTGACTACTGGGAACCGACACCATAACTACCCATGGCGCATCACTGGTATCGATAGCAGTGATCGCATACTCATCACCATCAAAAGCGATAAGGCCAGCACCATCGCGCTTCGCGACTGACTGAATGTTTGACCACTCGGCAGCCAGGTCTGAAGAAACTTTCTTACCCACCATTGCACCATCTCGGCTGTTTGCCAAGGTAATACCTTTCCAAGAGGTGATAAGAATTTTACCCTTGCCATCAAACAAGTTACGCGCCGATTGTTCACTCTGGTTTTGCAGTTCATACAGAGACAAATCAAAACCAAGCGAACCGATGATCTTGCCATCTTGTTTGATCGGTTGGCTGATGGTTGTAATCAGCTCTTGCTTGCCTCGTACAGGATAAAAGTACGGCTCCATGACGAAAGTTTTGCCCGTTTCGTAAGGCATTAAGTGCCAATCGTCTTTGCGTTCGCCACTGCTGTTTAGCTCTGTATTGCTAAAACTTTCCATCGCCACTGCATCAAAACTGTTTTGATCATTTGGCGAGAAGAAAGGCGCAAGGTAACCTTGGCTGTTAAAACCGTCTTCAGGATTAAGCGTCACTTGCTGTGGCCAAGTTTTGTCTTGCCAAACCATGTAGCCTGCAAATACCGCTTTGTTTTGTGCTTCTAGCGCGGCAGTAAACTGTTTAACAATAAGGTCTGCACTTGCGTTAGTTTCTGAGCTCAACTCGATGATCGAACGTACTTGCTTCAAGTTTGCAAGTACAGGATCAAGCTGGGTCGCAATATTCAGACCTTGCTGAATCGCGGTGTTTTGCAGATCGGTACTGGTCGCATCCGTCAATTGCGCTTTTACTTTCTCGTTCACTTGCTTGTTCACGTCAGTAAATGCATCGGTAGTCATACCCATTGCAATCAACAAAGTGAACGCCATTGCACCGCCCGCACTGACTGCGATTCGAGTACGTATACTGTTAAACATAGTCACCTCTGTAACTGATGATAGATTGGCATTATTTTTAGAAATTTCATGGATTTTAAACAACAGAGGTGAACAGAAGACGTCAAGATATGAACAGAAAGAGAATAAAAAGATCAAACTTGTTAACAGCGTAACGTATGTGGTCAGTTTTATATTTTTAACGTATGAGCCCTACAATAAATAAAGCCTTCCAATAATCTGTCTAAGTCATTGTATTTATAGAATATAAACTCAAATAATAAAATGCATTTTATACGAAAGTATTCATGCATTTTTACTCTTTTTTACTGAGTATTAGATTACTCAAACCGTGACTCGAGTCACAGTTAATTTTCTTCATATCCCTGTTTTTATTGCAGTTATTTACTCCCTGAAATGAAAGTAAGGCTCATTGTTGGCTAAAGACCCACTTTGAGCTGAGTAAGTAATTACTCATCATGCCGACCAATATTCCCAGAGCCAGAGCGAGGAACACCATATAGCCTTGTGTTCCGAACATAAGCGTCCAACCTTTAAAAGCGGCAAAGTTAGGCACTGCACTAATGCAAGCACTCGCCATAAATTTAAGCCACTGATACAACGGGTTATGTTTGTCTGCTTGAGAGAAAGTAAGCCAGCGATTGCCTAGCCAAGTCGTGGTTGCTGCAAACAAAAAAGCGATGCTGCGAGCAACCATCAACTCCAAGCCAGCCACATGGAATAACAAGGAAAAGATGAGGGTATCGACCACAAAGCCGATACCACCAACCAGAGCAAATCTTTCTAACGAAGAAAGCCTTGTTAACGAAGCAAATTTTAGTAATTTGCCCACTCCGTTACCCCATCACACAGGTATAGAGTGAACGTTTCGATTTGGCTGTGAAGTCGTTAGTACAGCTCAAAGCGTTATCGTGAATAACCACATCCACTTGTTGCGATTTACCAATCAGGTGGAATTTCTTCAGGTTATTTAAGTCATTGGCATCTTCCAGCTTTTTCGCCTGGCCATGGCTGTAAAACTGGCCAGAGAACGGTCGTTTGCCAATGTAGAATACAGGTGCACTATCATCAATTTGCTCGAAGATAATACGGTCACTGCGGCTGTCTGCTTTGCCCATATTCAATACCAACATTGCAATCATAAGCAGTACCGGTAGTACCGCAGCAGTCCCGGTTACCCACTTAAAGTCATTTTTATCCACCAGCATCGCCACCAAAATGCCCAGAGCTGGAATGCCCGGTAGAACGTAAGCAGGCAAAATATTCCCAGCCATCGTGAACAGAATCATTGGTGAAATCAGCCAACAGATCAGGAAGCTAAATAGACCTTGATGATCAGTTTCAATGGCTTTGAGCACCTTACGACGCTTCCACGCCAAGATAGGCAATACGATTGACCAAGGCGCTGCCGATTGCAGCCAAAATACCCAGATCATCCCACGTGGTTGATCGTGTGCGGAACCGTACAAATCCCCTTGCCAGCCACTCACGACAAAACGCTTAAAGTGTTCGCCAACAATGAAGTAATCAATAAATCCCGGTGTCGCCATCTCTGCCATGATGTACCAAGGCAGAGCAATCGCGGACATCAACGCCAAACCTGACACAATAGGAAAACGCTGCCACAACGCTTTAAACGCCCCAAAAAAGCCGTGCTGAATCACCAACCAAGGGAACACTGCAATCCCCATGATCACGATGGCTACCGGTCCTTTTGCGAGCAAGCCACAAGCCAGACCAAAGAAACCAACATATCCCCACAGGCGGCTGTGTTTATCTTTACCAAGCCAGCAGTAGTAGAATCCAACCATTGCCATCGTCATTGCGAGAGTGAGCGCCATGTCTGTCATCACCGCGCCCGCAGCAATGGAGAAAATGCCACACGTCGCCAATACTAGCGCTGCGATCAACGCGCTAGTACCCGCTCGATAAGCCATAAAGGCAATAAAGAAGATCGTCGCAACACCAGCCAACCAGTGTGGTGCACGCACCGCGAATTCATTCAATCCAAACACTTCAATGCCATAAGCACTCATCCAAGTGAACAGCGGCGGCTTACCCCAAAAAGGGACACCGTAATCAAACTGAGGGGTGAGCCAATTACCCGTTTCCACCATCAAGCGTGCCATTTCGCCGTAGCGGGCTTCTGTGGTGTCCATCAAAGGGTAAGTCGCAAGTGAAATAAGACGGAGTAAAAGCGCAAACGCCAACAACAACCACAGATGGGTTTTATTAATACTCATGATTACGCGGTTTCTCCTAGTTTAAACTTCATGGTTTGGATGGATTGATGTTTCGCAGGCTGCTCGTAAACAGACTGGATAAGATAAAGAGGACGCTGCTTGGTCTCGACAAAAATACGCCCGATGTATTCGCCCAAAAGGCCAATCGACAGCAGTTGAACTCCTCCCAATGCGAGTTGAACCACCATCATGGATGGGTAACCCGTCACAGGTTCCCCAAACACCACGGTTTTCATCACGATGAATGCGCCATAAAGAAAGGCACTGAACGCCACTAACGCCCCCGCTAACGTCGCTAGACGCAAAGGACGAATCGAGAAAGAGGTAATGCCGTCCATTGCTAGGCCAATCAACTTAAGGTAGTTCCACTTGGTCTCACCGCAGAAACGAGCATCACGCTCAAACTGCACCGTCACCTGTTTGAAGCCCGGCCACGAGAAAATGCCCTTCATGTACCGGTTGCGCTCTGGCAGCGCATTGATGTGCTTAACCACCTCTGCGCTTAGTAGACGAAAATCGCCAACATTCTCTGGCACATCGAGCTTAGCCATGCTGTTGAGCACTTTGTAAAAGCAGGCGGCCGAGAAACGCTTGAACCACGTCTCACCATGGCGTTCGCTGCGCTGCATGTTGACTACGTCATACCCTTCACGCCATTTGGAGACCATCTTCGGAATCAACTCAGGAGGGTCTTGCAAGTCAGCATCAATCACGATCACCGCTTCGCCTTGGCAATGTTCCAAACCTGCACTCATGGCAGACTCTTTGCCAAAGTTACGGCTTAATGCAATACAACGAACGTCGCTAGAAGATTGAGAAAAGTTTTGTGCGATCATTAGGCTGTCGTCTTTGCTGCCATCATCGACATACACGATTTCGCAACGTTCTGGCATCGTGTCCAGAACCGCGACCAAACGACGATGAAATTCCGGCAAGACTTCTTGCTCGTTAAAGAATGGCACCACCACAGACAAAACTGTTTTAGGCTCAGAGTGTTGGCTCACCTTCGAAAAGGTTGCAGCGTGAATGTTGAAGGTTGACATGCTACTCTTCCACTGTATCCGATGAATGGATGCAGTCTATTAATAGCGGCGTGAAATAGTTGTTGTTGACATCTTTTTCACACCCTTAGTGAATAATATTCGGTTAAGGAAATGCCCTTAATTTCGAAAACCCGCCTGATTGGAGAGAAATACATGAAACGCGTACTTTTGGTTGAAGATAATCGAGAAATTGCAGGCATGCTGTTCGATTATTTTGAGTGTGCAGGTATGGAACTCGATTACGCGGACAATGGCGAGCTGGGCTTGAAGCTGGCAATGGAAAACACCTTCGACATCATCTTACTCGACCTAATGTTGCCACGCATGGATGGCTTAACCATGTGCAATAAACTTCGCGATGCGGGCAACAATACACCAGTGCTGATGCTGACCGCGCTTGATAGCCGTGACGATATGCTCAAAGGCTTTCAGCACGGTGCCGATGACTACCTAACAAAACCCTTCGACTTGGATATTCTCGAAGCGCGCATGATGGCGCTGATCCGCCGTTACCGTGGCACCGTGGCTTCGAGTAAATTGGAGTACGGTGAAGTCTCTATCGACCAAAAAACACGTAAAGCCTACCGTCAAGATAAGCTCTTAGCGCTCAACCCGACCACCTATACCATTCTAGAAATGCTGGTCAAGAACGCGCCAGACGTAGTAACACGTGAAGAGATCGCCTTTCAGCTGTGGCAAGAAAACGAGCCCAACAACGATGTACTGCGCAGCCATATTTACCAACTGCGTAACCAACTCGATAAACCCTTTGAAAAACATGTTCTCATCACGGTGCCTAAAGTCGGTTTCCGCTTGGAGACCGGAGCATGATCCTCCGACTGTTAAACAGCACTCAAAGCACCCAGAGTATGACTGGGCGTTTAGCGCTGTTCTTCTCGTTTGTCTCTGTTGTTATTGGTCTATTCTGCTTTTTACTCATCACCGGCGCACTGCTTTGGTCAGAAGACCGCGTGGGTGAACGTCGTATTATGGTCGACAAAAAAGAAGCCATCGTTCATTTTCAATCTCATCCCGACCAAGGCACTATCAAGCTTGATTTGCTGACAACCGCATACAACGACATCAACTTAGTCCCAGAAGAATTTCGCAAATATCTGATCGGTAAAAAACACTTTCTTGATGAAATAGGCGACGAGCCAGATTCACGCATGATCTACATGAGCTCTTACACCAACAAAGGTGTTGAGCACCCGGTCATTCTGATTTCCCTCATTGATGAAATCGAGATCACCTCTGAAGAGTTCGTTCTCGTGGTCGCTGCGGTACTTTCGATTGTCGCCGTTATGATTTTCTTATTTGGCAACCTATTGCTGCGTCTATCCCAACGATTGATAGAACCCGTCAATGCGCTTAAAAACCAGTTAGACCAACACCAAGGCGACCCTTCTCAAACCTTCAATGTACCTGAAGGCTCCGCCAAAGAGTTCCAAGCCTTGGCCGAAGAACTCAACCAATATCGCCACAAGATCAATCAAGTCATCAAGCGCGAACAAGCCTTTGCGCGATACGCAAGCCACGAGCTTCGTACACCGCTGACCGTGATGAAAGGCTCAAGCAGCTTATTAGCCAGAAGTGCGAATACGGAATTCCAGACACGCCAAGTCAATCGAATTCAAGACGCGACACAACAAATGTCGACCATGGTAGATGCGCTACTAGGGTTAGTCCGTTACGAGCGCAATACGGATGATTCACCAGTGAGAACCATCTCTGAAGAAGAGCTCACGAGGATCATCGCGCAAAGCCAAGCACAAGCAGACGAAAAATCACTGGCCTTGCAAATGAACGTCAGCGGAACACCTAAGACCAAAGCAACCAACGCGGTACTCACCATTATTCTTGGTAACCTTATTCGCAACGGCATCGCTGCGACAACATCGGGAGCCATCCATATCAGTATGGATGAACACACCATCTCGGTGCGTGACGAAGGTGAAGGCTTCTCCACCATTCCACACTCGGGGGGGCACGGATTGGGTCTAATGATTGTCGATGATTTGTGCCAACGTTATGGCTGGCATTTTACGATTGGTACGCATCCAGAGGGTGGATGTGAGGCAGTGATTAACCTTGCGTCAGAGCATCAAGAAGATTGCTCAGCGTAACTTCCTCGAACTAGATTCAATCAAGAGGTATCTCATTTGCTCAGCGCCAATAATTTGCTGAGCATCAAAGCGGGCAAACCGATACCTCTTTCTTATTCGATTGTTCGATTGAATGAACTATTACGCCGCGAGCGACGCAAAGCGATTCATCACTTCCAATGCTGCTTTCGAGTCTTCACACACAGAACACACATCTTCGATGAAATACGTCAACGCTCTGGATTCAATGGTTTTGATCGCCGCTTGCTGCTGCTCGGATAGGTAGCCGTAAATACTCGCCGCACCAAAATCACCGAAGATCATCTCACCTTGGTCATTCACCAAAGTATTGTGTGCATACAAATCACCGTGACACACCTTGTTGTCATGCAAGTGATTAAACACATCCACCATCTGTTCAACAATCGTATTTACTTGCTCGACCTTTAAGGTAAACCCTTGTGGGAAGGTGTCTCGTGTGCAGGTTTCCAGTGTTGGCGGCAAACCTAAGTTGTAGTAGCTGTCTGGAATCAGCTCCATCACCAACGCAAGCTCATTACCATCATCCACCTGCGCGATGGATTTCACCAAATTGTTGTGGTGCCCTGCTTGCAAACACGCTTCAAGCTCATCATGCGGGAAGCCGTCGCTGGTCACTTCACCCTTAAACACTTTTACCGCCACTTCACTCGGAAAGTCATAATGCGCGTCAGTCCAATTCGCATGAGAAATCACCCCACTCGCGCCTTGGCCGAGAACGTGGTTAAGCGAGTAACTGCCAGTTGTAACCTTAGGCACGCTGTCTAGCGAAGAAGGATGCTTGCAAAATGGGTTACCCGCGAAAGCAAACCACGCCAGCTTAGGCAGCTTCATCAACACATCAGGGAAGTGCTCAAGCTGATTAGCAGACAGACGAATCAGTTCCAGATTGACCAAGTTTTCCATGCTGTTTGGCAGTTGCTTGATGCGGTTGCCTGCCAGTGCCAGTTTTCTTAGGCGCGGTCTTTCACCAAGGCTGTTTGGGAGAACTTCAATCTCATTATCCGTCAGAATCAACCAACGCAACTGGCTTGGCAGCGAGGCTTCACTCACCTCTTTAATCTTGTTGGTTTTGAACCCAACCATCTCAAGATTTGGCAACTTGCCCAGCACCTCTGGCAAATGGGTGAACTGATTATTTGAAGCAAAGATGATTTTCAGCTTGGTCAGTTGTTCCAATTCTGGAGGTAGATCTGACAGTGCGTTGCCGGATAAATCTAATACTTCAAGCGTTTCTGCAAGCTCTAAAATTTCCATAGGAAAATCAGTTAGCCCTTGCGCCAACTTCAGTTGTTTCGTTCCTACTAATTGTCCTGTTTTTAATTGTTCTAGAGTTTGCAAAACCAAGCCTTCTGATTGAATGAAAATAAGCGGCGTAGTTTACGTGGCTTGAGGAAGAAACGCGAGTTGTGATGCTGTTTGGTTCATTTCTGCGGCAAACCTTATTGGATATGAAACCTTTTAAGCCCCCCGTGACCATCAGGAATAATCGAAAAGGTTGTATTGAAACACGGACTTTTTATCTGGGTTTATTGGCGTTACACTACGCGCCCTTTTTAACGGCAAGGTCGCGTGGTTGGACACGTCAGTAGTCGCATGAAACTCTCTGAAAGCCCGATAACTCAGCACAACTTTAACGGTCATACCTTTTTCCTTAAGCGTGATGACATGCTGCATTCTCACTTCTCTGGGAACAAAGCACGTAAGTTTATGGCGTTGATGGAATCGCAAAATAGCGCAATCAAAACCCTCATCAGCTACGGCTCTGCTCAATCCAATGCGATGTACTCCCTTGCTGCTCTGGCGCAAATCAAAGGTTGGAACTTTGAGTTCTACGTCCAGCATATCCCGTCTTGGCTCAAAGACTCCCCGATCGGCAACTACCGAGGTGCGCTGGATTTAGGGATGAGCATCACGGCAATGCAAGAGATCGAATCCCCTCTTCATCCCACTGAATACATTGAACAAGTGCGTGGGTTAGACGATACAACCTTGGTTGTCCCTGAAGGAGGAAAAGCGAAGATTGCCGAAGCCGGTGTAAAACAACTGGCGCGTGAACTGCTTGATTGGACACGCCTCGAAGGTAAAAAGCAGTTTGTAGTAGCCCTGCCATCAGGAACGGGAACAACCGCACTGTATTTGAGCAAGCACTTAAAGCCACACGGAATCGAGGTCATCACCTGCGCTTGTGTCGGCAATGCTGATTACCTGACTGAGCAATTCAACACACTCGAAAGTGAAAACCACCCGACGATTCTCTCGGTGCGCGACAAGCACCATTTCGGACGTTTGTATCAAAGCGATTACGAAACGTGGAACGCGCTCTACGATCAGACCAACCTCGAATTCGATCTGCTGTATGACCCTTACATGTGGCAATGCTTGCAGCCGTGGTTGGCAGAAAATAAAGACAAGACACTGATCTACATCCATCAAGGTGGATTACTTGGTAATGAATCCATGCTACCAAGATACCAGCGAGAGTTTGAATAAGCGCATTCTGTGCTTTTCATATTCCAATAGCGCTAGTGAGTAATTAATAAATACCTAGCGCTTAATGCTTCTCTAAAATAAGTCGCCAACATGGTTACACTTCAATCGCATTAATATCAATTATTCCCCTCTTCGCCCTGCATTAATAACGCTTTTTATCATTAAAACCCTTACCTCTATAAGTTTCGATATGCCTACAGTTTTAGTAACTAAGCAAATGGAATTGGTTATTCTGTCTATAGTGCGTTCGTTTAATTGCCGCTAAGCTATCACCAATTAAATCCAAGAGGCGATATAAATGAAGCGTCCAGCATCAAAGCGTGTGAGGGGAGCTGGCTACGCTCCACTTATCGATTCCGCACTAACTACGTCAAGTAATCGCTCCAGCGCAAACCAGTACTCATCGGCTAGCAGCCAATCACATTCAAAAAGTAGTGCTCAGGCGAGCTACAGCTCACTCGTAACCGACGCTCAATCACAAGCCACCGCTGAGTTTGAATGCCGAATAAAGATTCATGCTCCAAAGGATGACTTAAATACGCTTCAGCCTGGTGTATTTTCTCTGGCGAAAACGCCAAATGAACCGCTTATTAAGCGCTGGGGAAAATTAGAACAAACACAGCCATCACCGTGTACCGTATTAACAGCAGAATGCTTCGAAGCCGAAGACAAAACCCTTTTACACGAACTTTTTCAAGACATCGGCTTACAGCAAAAATACACAATCACACCAAAACCACTTGGCAGTGAATATACTAACGCTGAGTTCATTCCTTTTATTCCCGCAGTAGAAACAAAGAGCTTACTTGGGTGGGCAGCACAAGGGTTTTATTATTACTTCTATGATGGGAAGCTGATGTATGAAATGGCTATCCTTGGCAACGATAAGTTCTCTTGGCAAATGACTGAGTCTAGCCCGCATGGCATCACAGACAAGCTCGTCAGCAAAAAAACATTCAACGCCATGCTTGTCCCGGTTGCCGTCGAAGGAAAAAAAGCCGCGCCCCAGCATATTTTCTACCGCCAAGAAAAACTCACCAATGATGAACTTGCAGAAATCAATGCTGCTTGGCTAAAACAGAACGCAACACTCATTGATATCAATGCGCTCAAAACCATCGTGAAGCAGCCTTTGTTGCCGCGAAAGCAAGCCGCCACAAAATCCACCAGCGAAACGAGCCAAGCCCAAAACCATAAAGTCCGCACTAATGACGATGGCTCTCCAGAGCAGTGGACAGACATTGCGCCTCAATACGGTTTGTCGGCAAAAGCACTACTCAAGCTCAATCCGAACTATGAAAGTGATCCACTCGCTCTCAAAGTCGGTGATGTATTGACTGTCAGTGCAGCCGAGCAACCCCAAGAAGAGGCCAACTCTGAGCAAACTTGTCCTCAAGATACCTTTTCCGTTGGTGATGCCTACCCTCTTGGTGATGTGTGGGGCAAATATTCACAACGTGACGTTTGGGGAGAGTATGCTGATTTAACTCAGCCCTCTTCGGTGATCAACATCTTTAGCCAAGCTGGATTATCCCCAAACACGCCGGTATTGAATGTGCAAAAAATCGAAAACAGACTGCTGCGTATCACGGTCTCTTTTGTCGAAGATGAATTGCAACTGACGCATATAACCAGCATCCCTGCGGGCCAATAAGACGATTCACAACGTCTGTCATTCCGCCATCAAGAGCGAAAAAAACTATCTTCGACGATATTCAAAAGAAGTGAAAATACGTATGTACGGTGACAATAATCAAGCGGCTTCTTCCTCAAACAAAGCCCAAAAGAGAAAAAGCGACCAGCTCAATACCACGCAAAATCCTGAATCAGCTAAACGCAAGCGAGATGCTGAAAACGATGCGACATGGACCACCTTTAAACAGGACTGGTGGGCATACGTTAATAGCGGTGAACTCGAGGTAAAAAACAAGCGGCCAGAAGCCCTAATTCGCTTTAACTATCGCTATGTCGTTAGCGATAATACGGGGGCACTTAAGTATGAGCCTGCCGTTGTCGATCAAATTCTCAACCGCAGTAGAGAGTTGGAGCGTGTTTACTATCGTCGTCAGATCAATGACCAGAGCCCAAGACAAACTCGACAACAAAGCCAGAATGCCAGCTTACCTACGGCCTCCCACTTTGAGGAAAGAATTGCCCCGCAATCCTCCACTGGCACCGCTTTGATCGTCCCTTCAGTCGGCATGCCACAACAATTTCTAATAAAAGAAAAACTCCAAGAGCTGTATTGGTATACAGAAGGTACGAGTCGGCCCGTCTACTTGTTTGTGCATCAAAGTGAGCTAGCTCTATATGATGAACAGATGGGAGCATACTTACGTGATGCGGGGGTTGGTCTCGTCGGCTGGGAGTTCGAATCAGGAACGGTTGGATTTGGTGCGACAAGAAAAGCCGTCGTCGATTTTTGCAAACAAAACCAGTTCAAAAAAGTCACCATGATGGACTGCAATGTGCTGATGTCTGACATGGACCTTATCTCTGCAGCCGAGCAAGCCACATCGAAAGTCAAAGATGACACCACTCTGTATTTTTCACTCGGTTCAACCAGCGGAGACACTTACGAGAAAGGGTCGAAGGCACCGAAGAAAACCACGGTCGAGTCAGATTCAGTGAAAGGGCGCCCTATCGAACAATTTACGATGCTAAACACCAACGTACTGTTTGATCCTGCGTTTATCTCCTCTTCGGAAGATATCGATGTCTCCAACGATATGAAGTTCTTCGAAAGCATTAACAAAGAGGACTCCATTGCGTTTAAAGAGTTAAAGCTGAAACTGCAAGATGCACAAAAAATCCAATACCCGAGAATTAACAAGCTACGCCTAAACGCAACGTCCGAGATCTACAACGAAAAGTTTAAGGAACACCTGACTCAGATCTCCAATAAGGAAAAAGATCTCGTTGTCCAAGTCAAAACGGACATGGGAAAAGGTACAGAGCCAAAATTCCATAACGTGACCATACAAACACTGAGTGAGTTTATTGCCCAAAAACTAGGTAAAGATGCCCTTCGCATTCAATCTCTGATCATTGAAAAGATGTTGGTGAAATACAAAAACATGAGTATGGAAAAAGGTTATCAATACACCCCAGAAGGGCTGGAAGAAACCCAAGCGGCACTTTTCCCGGAGAATGACAGCGCGGATAACAACCGCTAGGGCCAAACACGTCAAAAGACGAAAGCTCAGCGCTCAAAAACTATGCGTCCCTTGGCACTCAATTGCCAAGGGAGCGAGCTCGATTTCAAAGGGAGCGAACTACGAAATAGGCGGGGAGAAATATAGGCGGAAAAATAGCTTTAAAATAGATAGTTACAAACGCTCTCAGTTCCATCTTTACCTCTACCGTGATTGGCGTTCTAATCCGTTATTCTCTACTTAATGAGCCCTAAGATCTCTTTAAACTCTGGTGCTCGGCAGTCTACTACCATTTCATACAAACACATTTCGACGCCCGTTAGACCAACGCCATTCGCGGTCAGTTTTGCCAGCGCTAACGCTTTGTTTGCTGGCGTTCGGGAAGAGACACAATCCGTCACCAGTTCCACTCGGTAGCCCATTTGACGCAGCGAAACTGCAGTTTGATACACACAAATGTGCGCTTCGATACCACAAACTAACCATGTATCGACTTTGGCGTTTTCTACCGCGAGTTTGAATGTCGGTTCTTTGCATCCATCGAAAGTGTGTTTAGCGATCGGCAAATGCTCCTTCGCTAACACTTCGCGGATCGGCTCAACAGTTGGCCCCAAGCGTTCTGGGTTTTGTTCCAGCCATAGAATGGGCAAGTTAAGTGCTTTCGCCCCTTTGACTAATTTGGTGGTGCTTTCAATCAGTGCTTCGCTTTCGTGCATGAGCGTTGCCAACTTACCTTGCACATCGACAACAATCAGACCGGTGGAATTTTTCGATAACATTCTCATCTCCTATGAGCCGCTTGAAGGTGAATATACTCAAGCGTTTGAATAAAGAGAATGTACCAGAACTGCCGACTATTCTGATGAGCAAATTCGCAAAGTTATTGTCCGCTCACGCTATTGGAATTTTTCCCTAAACAGCTCAATCAAGGCTTTGACCTTGTTCGGCAAAAACAGATTGGATGGGTAAATCAACGTCAGATGTTGCTTAGGATGGGTGAACTCCGGCAACACCTCCACCAGTTGGCCGTCTTCCAAAGCAGGCTTAGAATGCACTTGAGGAATGAATGCGATGCCATTGCCTGCAATCGCCATTAACCGCAGCAAGTTTAAATCGTCTGATCTAACCGCCACGTGTAATTCTGGGTCCAATAACCCTGCGTTGTATCGGTTGGTGAGTAAACGATGGTGTTTTAAGTCATCCATACTTTTTAATGGCGAATGGGCATCGAGGTAAGCTTGGGAAGCGACAAAGTGACTGCGATAAGGCAGTAAACTGAACTGCACATAACTGTCGTCCGAGACTTTGGCCACGCTAGGAAGAAGCTGAAGATCAAATGCTTGACGCTTGAGATCGACACTCTCTTGGTGGTTCTCAATCTCTACCGACATATCCGGATAACGCGTGGTGTATTCGTTGATGATCCAGTTGAACGCAGCCGAGCTCATCAAAGCAGAAGGAATCGCGACGCGCACTTTGCCCGTCAACTCTTGCTCGTATTCGTGCATCACTTTCAAGCCTTGCTGAATATGCTCTATGGGTTGCCCCACCAGCTCAAACAGACGCTTGCCATGCTCGGTAAGCTCAATGGTTCTCGTAGTACGAATCAGCAATTGGCAGCCCAACGCTTTCTCTAATTCTTGCAAACGTCGGCTCACTTTAGAGCGTTGTAGCTGGTTCGCCTCTGCCGCAGCACTAATGCCACCGTGCACGACGGTTTGGCTAAACAGGTGAAGATCATCAAAACTTACCTTCATTGTCCTACTTTTAGGTCATTCATGCGCTTATTGTCATTCTACTGAATTGTGATCGACTTCTCTATAATTCGTTATCTTATTTGCTTGCGAGCGCCATAAATTCAGGAATTTCTTATGACAGCGGATCATAAATTCAAACACTGGATGCGAACACTTATTGTCCTGTTCATTGTACTCTTTTTCTACATCATCATAGCTGACCGTCACGCGCCAATCACCACCGAAGGTCGCGTACAAGGCTATGTGGTGCAAGTCGCGCCAGAAGTGTCTGGCAAAGTGACTGACGTGCTGATCGAAAACAACCAAGCGGTGCACAAAGGCGATGTGCTGTTCAAAATCGACGACCGCAAATACAAGATCGCTATAGAACAAGCGCAGCTTTCACTGCAATCCGCCTACGAGAAAGAAGCAACACTGTATTCGCAACGAGAAGCGGCGTTGGCAAACATTGCTCGTGCTCAAGCAACTTACAATAACGCGCACAGTGAGTACTCACGTCTACAAAAACTGTCGAAGCAAAAAGTAATTTCTCAATCCAACTTAGACAGCGCCTACGCACAAAACCAAGTTTCTCGTGCAGCTCTCAAAGCAGAGCAACAAAACTTGAAAGTGATTGAAGCACAGCTTGGTGACAAAAAAGGCCAAAGCACTGCGGTACGCATTGCGCAAAATGGCATTGAGAAAGCACAGCTAGACCTAACCAACACCGCGGTTCTTGCTCCAAGTGACGGTGTCGTGACGAACCTGCAATTGGAAGTCGGCACCATGGCAAACACCAACATGCCATTGCTGACGTTTGTACCAACAGGCTCAATGTGGGTTGCAGCGGATTTCCGAGAGAAGTCTGTGGCAGGAGTAAGCAAAGACTACCACGCCATGGTGGCATTCGATGCTAACCCAGGTTCTGTGTACGACTTCGATCTAGCGAGCCGAGATTATGGCGTTGCCGCTGCACAGCAAACTCCAAACGGCGCGCTGACCAAAGTTGAAGTGAACAACCGTTGGGTACGTGATGCACAGCGCACTCGCGTGAACCTGACCAGCGAAGAAGCCTTACCTTCCTCCCTGTTCGTTGGTTCTCGTGCCACCATCGTGCTTTACCCAGACAACAGTCCGTTTTGGGCGCTGATGGCACAAGTTCAAATCTACCTTGCTAGCTGGTTCCACTTTATTTACTAGGCGGCTGCGATGAAAACCTTACGTATTTGGTTTGGCTGCTCAATGGGTTTAGCGTTGAGCATGATCTTTGGTTGGTCTTACGGTTTCTTTGCCGTGATGCTGCCACTGTTCGTACTCGGCCGTATGGACCACTTCAGTCTGCCACTCGTCTTGATGGTACTGTTCTCGGCAGTTTGGACCACGGTTCAAGCCACCTTTATTCTCGAATACTTACAGTTCCATCCGACACTGATGTTCGCGGCAGTGGGCATTATGATGCTGTTTAAATGCATCGCGATGATGAACCCGAAAACCTACTTGTTTGGTTACATGGGGTTGTTGGTTGGCTCGATCGTGCTCAACTTCGCGAGTTACGATTTCATGGATATTGAAGAGTTCAACGTCAACCTTTGGGTGATTTCGTTCAGCAATATCTTCGTCTGTGCCCTCGCCTATTGGCTATTTCCAGAGCCGGAATCGAAGATCTTACAAACAGAAATGACCACGCCAGTAAAGAGCGACATCGACTACATTAGCCAAGTTGCTATGGGTTGGGTGGTAGCGATGGCGGCGTTTTTGGTGTTCCAAATTGGTGATTTGTACGACTCGCTTTCGGCGCAGGCTTCGATCCTCATCATCCTAACGCCAATGACACTAGCAGGCTCCATGGCGATGGCGAAAATCCGCATCATCGGCACAGCACTTGGCTGTATCGCCGGTATGGCGGTGCAGTTAATCTTGGGCAGTTGGTTTGGTCATGGGTTGTTGTTCTGGCTGGCGTTTACCATCGCCATGGGGCCATTCTGTTTGTGGTTAACGAAAGGACAAGTCAAAGCCGCCATTGCATTCTCGGCGATGTCTGCCCTCTCCGTTCCACTGACCACATCATTGGTACCAGAGCAGAAAGACGCGTTCTTCTCTATCTTGTACCGATTCAGTTCGATATTCGTAGCAGTGCTGCTGACCGCAATGGTGATGTGGGTAGTACACCACTGGATTCGCGTGATGTTATTGAAGCACCCTGAGGTAAAGAACGTGGAATTGAATTAACGGGAAACGGGAAACGGGAAACGGGAAACGGGAAACGAAGTATGCCGCTCACTTTACTGTGAGTGGCATTTTTATTTAGAACCGGTCATCCTGAACGACGAGGGACGAGGCGATTCAGGATCTACCCGCAAAGTGCTGTTAAGGTCTGAGGTTATCGCTATTTTCCAAGCGAGTTGTTAGCAGATTCCTAGTCTCGTCTAGACTCGCTGGAATGACCCAACTTTGGATACATACCAAAGATAAAAATATCGCGAGCAACGTATCTCCCAACGTCCGTCATCCTGAACAACGAGGGACGAGGTGATTCAGGATCTACCCACAGAGTGCTGTTAAGTCCTGAGGTTATCGCTATTTTCCCAGCGAGTTGTTAGTAGATTCCTAGTCTCGTTTAGACTCGCAGGAATGACCCAACTTTGGATACATACCAAATATAAAAATATCGCGAGCAACATATCTACCGACGCCCGTCATTCTGAACAACGAGGGACGAGGTGATTCAGGATCTCCCCATCGAGTGCTGTGAAGTCCTGAGGTTATCGCTATTTCCAAGCGAGTGGTTAGCAGATTCCTAGTCTCGTCTAGACTCGCTGGAATGACCCAACT
>NZ_JAADJW010000010.1:0-171465 GCF_010092875.1 Vibrio sp. LB10LO1 | reverse complement strand
AGGACGGGTAGAGCTTCAATAAAGGTGCTTTGGGAAGGATGGTTTAAACTACAAACCATCCTTGAGGGCTACGAACTCGCAATGTCTCTTGATCACTAGACTTGTGATCAAGAGACAGCCTCATTGAGGAGCCTTTTTGTATCTACAATAGACTAGAAGCTGTATCGGTTAGATATTGGTGTCGTACTGGTTGCGTTTCGGACAGGTTGAGAGAATTTCTCTGTGTCCGGTGTCTTTCACTTCTTCTAAAATCACATCGAAGCCCCACAAGCGATACACATGCTTAAGTACCTCTTCATAACTGTTATCCAGAGGAATACGATTGTGAGGAACATACTGAAGCGTTAGAGAGCGGTCACCGCGGACATCCACGTTAAACACCTGAATATTTGGCTCTAAGTTCGCCAAATTATATTGCGCAGCCAGCGTCTCACGAATGCGTCGGTACCCCATCTCATCATGAATAGCGGCAACTTCGATGAAGTTTTTACGATCATCGTCATTGATGGCAAACAACTTGAAATCACGCATGAGCTTCGGTGACAAGTATTGGCTAATAAAGCTCTCGTCTTTGAAGTTATGCATGGCAAAGTGAACCGCTTCCAGCCAGTCGGTACCTGCAAGCTCAGGAAACCACTCTTTGTCCTCGTCTGTTGGTTCTTCACAGATACGTTTGATATCACGGAACATCGCGAATCCAAGCGCATACGGGTTAATGCCGCTAAAGTAAGGGCTGTTGTAAGGTGGTTGTGCAACCACGCTTGTGTGACTGTGCAGAAACTCGAGAATGAATTTCTCAGACACTAAACCTTCATCGTAAAGGTGATTAAGGATTGTGTAGTGCCAGAAGGTTGCCCAGCCTTCATTCATGACCTGAGTTTGTTTTTGAGGATAGAAGTATTGGCTTACCTTACGCACGATACGCACAATCTCGCGCTGCCAAGGTTCAAGCAGTGGCGCGTGTTTTTCAAAGAAGTAGAGCAGGTTCTCTTGTGGTTCGCTCGGGAAGCGAACTTTGATGTCTTCTTCTTTGGTTTTCGATTGTGGAACGGTTCGCCATAGTTCGTTCACTTGCGATTGCAGATAAGCTTCACGCTCTTCCTGACGAGCTTTCTCTTCATTGATGGAAATCTTCTCAGGTCGCTTGTAACGGTCTACACCGAAGTTCATTAGGGCATGGCAAGAGTCGAGTAGTTGTTCGACTTCGTGCACGCCGTAGCGCTCCTCACATTCTGCAATGTAGTTCTTCGCGAACAGGAGATAATCAATGATAGAGCTGGCATCAGTCCACGTTTGGAACAGATAGTTCCCTTTGAAGAACGAATTGTGCCCATAGCACGCGTGAGCAATAACTAGTGCTTGCATGGTGATGGTGTTCTCTTCCATCAGGTAAGCGATACATGGGTTAGAGTTGATCACGATTTCGTAAGCCAACCCCATTTGGCCGTGCTTATAGTTCTGCTCCGTTTGGATGAATTTTTTACCAAACGACCAGTGGTTGTAGTTGATGGGCATACCGATGCTTGAGTAAGCATCCATCATTTGCTCTGAGGTAATGACCTCAATTTGGTTAGGGTAGGTGTCGAGACGATAATGCTCCGCCACACGCTTGATTTCTTTGTGGTAACGCTCCAGCAATTCAAACGTCCAATCTGGACCATCTGGCAGCATATTTTCTCTGCGTTTCTTCGAGGTTTCCCCCGAAAGGTTTGTCGTTGCGGTATTCATCGCTAGCCTCCTTACGCATTTTCTTTTTGGAATAGTTCACGGAAGACTGGGAAGATATCCTCCACAGAGCGGATGTTTTTCATGGCGAAGTTTGGAAAGGCTTCGGAAAGCTTCTCATACTCATGCCACAGCGTTTGATGGGAACGTCTAGTGATCTCGATGTATGAATAGTACTGACAATTTGGCAGTAACTTATTGACGAGTAGGTCACGACAGCGAGGTGAATCGTCTGCCCAGTTATCGCCATCGGATGCTTGAGCCGCGTAGATGTTCCACTGGCCAACAGGGTAGCGGTCTTGAACGATCTCATTCATCAGTTTGAGTGCGCTCGAAACAATCGTGCCACCCGTTTCTTGCGAATAGAAGAACTCATGTTCATCCACTTCTTTCGCTTGGGTATGGTGACGAATGAAGACCACTTCCACATTCTCGTAGGTGCGCGTTAAGAACAGATAAAGCAGTACATAGAAGCGTTTTGCAATGTCTTTGGTGGCTTGGTCCATAGAACCAGATACGTCCATCAGACAAAACATGACCGCTTGGCTTGAAGGCACTGGGCGCTTCTCGTAGTTCTTGAAACGTAAGTCGAAGGTATCAATAAAGGGTACGCTTTCGATTTTCTTGCGCAGATCCTCAATTTCCTTCTTCAGACGATTTTCTTCAAGCTGTTGAGCGGGCTCGATGTTTTTGATGCGAGTAAGCTCATCTTCTAGTTCATTAAGAAGGCGCTTCTTACCTGCCGTCATTGCCGTGCGTCGCGCTAGAGATTGTTGTAGCGAGCGAACAACGGCAATATTGGATGGAATACCCGCGGTTTGGTAACCCGCACGGTGGGTTTTCCATTCTGTGATTTTGGCAATTTGGTTCTTCTCAAGATTTGGTAACTCTAAATCTTCAAATAAGATGTCGAGGTATTCGTCTTTTGAAATTTGGAAAACGAACTCGTCTTGGCCTTCACCGTCAGGGCTGGCATTGCCTTCACCAGCACCGCCGCCTTGGCCACCGCCTTTCGGGCGTTCGATTTTGTCACCAGTGATAAATTGGTCGTTACCAGGATGCACGCGGTCGCGCACGCCCCCTTTACCCTGATGAAACATAGGTTCGTTAATATCTTTGTGCGGTATTGCGACGTCTTCGCCCGTTTCCGTGTTCGTGATCGAGCGTCGATTCACTGCGTCAGCTACCGACTCTTTAATCTGCTCTTTATGGCGCTTCAAGAAGCGCTGTCGATTAACAGCGCTCTTGTTCTTGCCATTGAGCCTTCGGTCTATAAATTGCGCCATGAAATAGCCCTCTTCATGTTTCACAAGCGACCTAACTCAAACTGGTTAGGATGACTTACGTACTCGTAGGTACCACTCAGAAAGTAGGCGAACCTGTTTCTCGGTATAGCCTTTTTCCATCATGCGAGCGACAAAGTCGTCGTGTTTCTTCTGATCTTCAGAAGAGGTTTTCGCATTGAAAGAGATAACCGGAAGCAGTTCTTCGGTATTGGAGAACATTTTCTTCTCGATTACCGTGCGCAGTTTTTCGTAGCTGGTCCAAACTGGGTTTTGACCATTGTTATTGGCTTTCGCACGAAGCACAAAGTTGACGATTTCGTTTCGGAAATCTTTCGGGTTAGAGATGCCCGCTGTTTTCTCGATCTTCTCTAGTTCAGCATTTAGAGAAGCGCGGTCGAACAGTTGGCCTGTTTCTGGGTCGCGATATTCTTGGTCTTGGATCCAGAAGTCTGCATAGGTGACGTAACGGTCGAAGATATTCTGGCCGTACTCAGAGTAAGACTCTAGGTATGCAGTTTGAACTTCTTTACCAATGAACTCGACATAACGAGGCACTAGATAGCCTTTCAAGAATTCAAGATACTTCTCTGCCATCTCGGAAGGAAACTGTTCGCGTTCTACTTGCTGTTCAATCACGTAGAACAAGTGCACTGGGTTTGCAGCCACTTCTGTTTGGTCGAAGTTGAATACGCGAGACAAGATCTTGAATGCGAAACGGGTTGATAGGCCATTCATGCCTTCATCAACGCCAGCGTAATCTCGGTACTCTTGGTAGCTCTTCGCTTTAGGATCGGTGTCTTTCAGTGTTTCACCGTCATACACGCGCATCTTCGAGAAAATGGACGAGTTTTCAGGCTCTTTAAGTCGCGAAAGAATACTGAATTGAGCCAGAGTTTCGAGTGTGCTTGGTGAGCAAGGTGCTTTAGATAGCTCACTGTTTTCAAGCAGTTTCTGGTAGATCTTCACTTCTTCCGACACTCGTAGACAGTAAGGTACTTTCACGATGTATACACGGTCCAAGAACGCTTCGTTGTTCTTGTTATTACGGAAGGTTTGCCACTCAGATTCATTTGAGTGCGCTAAAATCATACCGTCGAATGGAATCGCTGATAGACCCTCTGTCCCGTTGAAGTTGCCTTCCTGAGTTGCAGTCAAGAGTGGGTGTAGCACCTTGATTGGCGCTTTGAACATCTCAACGAATTCCATTAAGCCTTGGTTCGCTTTACATAGCGCGCCAGAGTAGCTGTAGGCATCTGGGTCATCTTGTGAGTAATGCTCTAACTGACGAATATCGACCTTACCAACTAGGGACGAAATGTCTTGGTTGTTTTCATCACCTGGTTCGGTTTTCGCAATAGCCACTTGGTCGAGGATAGAAGGGCGAACTTTCAGTACTTTAAATTTGGTGATATCACCGCCAAATTCATGAAGACGTTTTGCCGCCCATGGTGACATGATAGAACGTAGGTAACGATGCTCGATGCCATACTCTTTCTTGAGAATCTCACCATCTTCTGTTGGATTGAACAAACAGAATGGGTGATCGTTAACTGGGCTTCGTTCGCCGTTTGCGCTAAGCACATAAACGGGCATTTTTTCCATTAGGGCTTTTAGCTTTTCGGCAAGTGATGACTTACCACCACCAACAGGGCCGAGTAGGTATAGGATTTGTTTGCGTTCTTCCAAACCTTGTGCGGCATGCTTGAGGTAAGAAACAATCTGCTCGATTGCGTCTTCCATGCCATAGAAATCTTTGAAGGTTTCATAACGCGAAATGACACGGTTTGAGAATATACGGCTCAGTCTTGGATCTTGAGCAGTATCAATGACTTCTGGCTCTCCGATAGCCATAAGTAGGCGTTCTGCAGCGTTAGCGTAGGCGCTTTTGTCGTCTTTACACAGGGCTAAGAAATCCTGTAACGACATCTCTTCATCTTTTGCAGCTTCATATCTTGATTGATAGTGGTCGAAAATACTCATGTCGCTTTCCCCTTTAACTAGTCAGTCTACCGACGAACGTTGACGCAGGCTTACCCAACCTTGATATGCCCTTCGTTGTATGAAGTTATACGTCCTGTTATCACGTTTGGTTTGTACTGAAGGCAAGCTAGACAAGACCAAAGACTTTGCTTTATGGACACTTTTTCACTGCAACGAAGAACGATGGATAAGTTCCTTTCAATCACTCCCTTTCTCAATTTAAGCCTAGTCGGGGATTTCCAATTTTGCTTAACAATTATGAATTTATTGCAAAAGTGACATTTGAATCACTGTTTAGAGAATTAACAATTTGAGCTGTGAATAGGAGCGATTGAAATCAGATATGTGGCTTTGAATCACTGAGATTAGTGATTTGTGTGCAAGTTACAGAGAATGAAAGACTTAAGCGTGCTTAACGAATGAGGCTGAATTGTGACAGGGGAAAAGAAAAAGGAGAGCCTTTGCTCTCCTTTTCAGATACTTGCTGGATTATGCACTAAAGATTTGCGCCAGTTCGTTTGCACACAAGTGGTATTGACGAGGGCAGTTGCGCCAAGTTTTTAACATGCGACGGTATTTGTCTAGCATTGGCATTTGGCTATTGAAGTGATGGTCCGCTTTGTCAAATTGAGGGTAAAGACCTTCTGAATCCACTAGGAAGCGTACGTAATGCACTTGCTGCGCTTCCGTTGCGATATCAAAGCCAAGGAACTGAAGACGACGTTGGTCCACTTTGCCGCGCTCTTCATCATCCAGCATTTTGTTTGATTCTTGCATCGCATGGTACATCTCCATAATGTCGATGATTTCACGACATTCCGTTTCAGTGATGCAGCCAAAATCTTTGTTCAACTCGCGCATTTGCAGCTCGTAACCACGTTCTACAATGGTTTGTAGACGCTTGTATTTTGCCGCATTGCTAGGGTCAAGTTGAGACATTAGGTTGTACTGGTTTGATAGGATCAAACGTTGAGCGTTTGACATTTCCATGATGACCTCACTAAATAATCTAATACATTTTTAATGTGCTTAGGTTAACGTTTCGGACGAAGGTGAAACATGATCTCAACACATATTTAATATGAAAAATGGCAAGAATTATTGAATTTAGCCAGTTTAAAAACGCTGTGTTAACGGGCGATGACAGCTTATTTATGGTAATGGTTGTATATATAATCTCGGTCTGAGAAGACTCGTAGCCATTCTGGTTTGAAAACCGTCAACACAGCCAGTGACATTCCGTTTAGGAGCCCTTCAGGGAAGGCAAGCAATGGAACAAAAACAAAGTAGTTGTGTTGGATGGTTTGCCAGTCGTAATGACCGATAGAGAGGTGGTAAAAAGAGTTAACGAGTAAATGGAGGCTACCAGTGAGCGCACCATTGAAGAATCCCGCTACAAAAATGAAAACGAAGATATTGCGCGGCAGATACTGATAACTTAGCAAAAAAATCAGATAGCTGATAAGAATTGGAAACAGAGCAGAAAGCACCAATGCGCTTGGTAACATTAACAGCGGTACGCCGTGGATCAAGTGATTGACGATCATGGCAGGGATACAGAGAAGAAACGCCATTCGCCAACCGTACATCATGGTTAGTGTAGTCAACGCAAGAAAGTGAATTTGTAACCCTTCTTTCACACCGGCCTGGGCAGACCACAGAATGCTTAGTAAGAAGAGTGTTGCGAAGACCAAATGTTGGAATGGCTTTTCTTGCTCCATTTTAGGCCAAACCACTTTTCTCCAATCGGGAAGGCAATAAACGACCGCGACCCAGCAAACAATGATGACCGAAACGAAATTAAACCAATCCATGTGTTATTCCAACGCTATTCCTGTGAGCTTTACTTACTACTTAGTATTCCTAATACGTCTAGTATGAGTTGGATAGGGCACAAGGCCGATCAGTTTGTTCGACTAGTTTGTACAACACATACACCAACGTATAGGTAAAAAAATACCAGCAAGCTGCTGGTATTTTTAATCTATTCAATAACCTAATGCGCTTAGTATTTCACATTTGAGTGGTATTGGGAAAGAATTGACTGGATTTCATCCATTGTTTCTTTTGATGGTGGGTTGACGCCATCAAGCGGATATTCAACACCAAGTGCTTCCCATTTGTGTGCACCAAGTTTGTGGTATGGCAGAAGCTCTACCTTTTCGATGTTGTCCATATCTTTGATGAACTCACCCAGCATGTGCGCTGCTTCTGGCTCGTCAGTGTAGCCAGGGACTACAACATAACGAATCCAAGTCTTTTGACCAATCTTATGTAGGTAACGAGCAAAGTCTAAAACACGACGGTTAGACACACCGATGAACTCTTGGTGGATCTCGTCTTTCATGTGTTTAAGGTCAAGCATGACAAGGTCTGTCGCATCCAATACTTCGTCGATAACATCAGTGTGTTTACGGATGTAACCGTTAGTATCTAGGCAGGTATGAATGCCTTCAGCTTGAGCAGCGCGGAAGAAGTCACGTACAAATTCCGGCTGAAGCATTGCTTCGCCACCAGAACACGTAATGCCACCACCTGATGCATTCATGAAGTGACGGTAGGTTTTTGCTTCTGCAATAATCTCTTCAACCGTCACTTCTTTGCCATCATGCGTGTCCCATGTATCGCGGTTATGGCAATACTTACAGCGCATTAAGCAACCTTGCAAGAAGACGATAAAACGAATACCAGGTCCGTCTACGGTACCACATGACTCAAACGAGTGAATACGACCAGTTGTTGACATCTTTTGCTCTCATTTTTAATAAATTCTGCCCGTTATTTTATTACAAATTGAAGGGTTAAAACAGTCTAACAGGACTTTCGTTGGCGAGATAATGAGCAAAGAAAACGGCGAATGAAAACTCACACGCCGTATAAGGGCTTTTCTTTAGAAGAAGGCGAATAAAGAGAAGGAACCAGTACCGTAAACGTCGGTTTGAGCTTCTTTATAGTCTGGTGTTTTGACGGTAAAGGTTAAACTCGCGCCGTAGTTTTGGTTGTACCAAGTGGCACCTGCGACGGCACTCGCTTGCCAGTTTTGTAGCGTAACATCGTATTGATCCGATGGCTCAGGAAGACCAGAGCGATCGCCTTCGATGGTGATGTCATTAAAGCGGTAACGACCTTCGAATCCGGTAAACAAGAACCAGCTAGAGGTACTTTTAGCCAGCATACTTGCGTGGAATGGGCTTTCAACACTGATGTTTGCCGCACCGATGCTGTTTGCTAGGTTTGTACCCCAACGGAACATTACACCTTGTGAAACATCACTACGGAAGTTACCCGCATTAATGTCGTTTACATTGGTGATTTCCCACTGTGTGCTTTCACCTTCGCTGCGCATCAACTTATTGAATGCGCGGTAACCTACGCTGAATGCGATTTCATCATCAATCTGGTATTCCCAACCTTGCGGGTCGGTTGAGCCAGTAATGCCGTGTACGATTTCCTGTGCTTTCTCTGACAACGAGCTTTCACCTGTTGCACCGATAGTGAAGTTATAGCGAACGGCTTTATCTGCAGTCAGTGAGATATAGTTGATTTCGGTATGAAGATAGCCTGCGTAAGGACGATCGTTAACAAGAGGGTAGTCGGCTTCAATGTCACTTGGTGTGTACATCTTGTGACCAAGTACGATTTCAATCTTGTCTACGTTACTTTGGCTGTTGTCATTAAGTGTGAACCAATTCCACTCTGCGTCTTCACGCAGTTTTTCTGTCGCGTAAGAAAGGAAAATACCGTTGGTGTAATCTTGGTCGACGCCGAAGATACCATCGTTATCTAAAGTGAAAGAGACTGTGGACTTGGTGGATGCAATAGCTGCTGGAGACAGCAGAGCAAGGACGATTAATTTACTAAGTTTCATATATTATGTTTGCAAGCTTTTTGCGCATCATACGGAAGATCACAGACAAAATCTTTCGCAATGTCACAACTTTAGTTCAAGAAACAAAAAAAGGCCGATGCTTTACAGCATCGGCCTTTGTTCTATCACTCAGAGTGCTAATTCAGCTGATCTTATAGAGACTCAGTGAATGTACGTGCGATTACGTCAGCTTGTTGCTCTGCAGTTAGAGAGTTGAAGCGTACAGCGTAACCAGATACACGGATTGTTAGCTGAGGGTATTTCTCTGGGTGCTTAACAGCGTCTTCTAGAGTTTCGCGGTTAAGTACGTTCACGTTAAGGTGTTGACCGCCTTCAATGCCAGACTCGTGGTGGAAGTAACCATCCATTAGACCAGCTAGGTTAGCGCGTTGTGAACCTTCATCTTTACCTAGAGCGTTAGGTACGATAGAGAACGTGTAAGAGATACCATCTTTAGCGTGAGCAAACGGTAGTTTACCTACAGACGTTAGAGACGCTACAGCACCTTTTTCGTCACGGCCGTGCATTGGGTTAGCACCTGGTGCGAAAGGAGCACCTGCGCGACGACCGTCAGGCGTGTTACCAGTCTTCTTACCGTATACCACGTTTGAAGTGATAGTTAGGATAGACTGAGTAGGGATTGCGTCACGGTAAGTCTTAAGCTGACGAATCTTGTTCATGAATACTTCAACAAGTTCACAAGCGATGTCATCTACGCGAGCATCGTTGTTACCGAATTTAGGGTAGTCGCCTTCGATTTCGAAGTCGATTGCTACGCCATCTTCGTCACGAACTGGTTTAACTTGCGCGTATTTGATTGCAGATAGTGAGTCAGCTGCAACAGATAGACCAGCGATACCACAAGCCATAGTACGACGAACGTCACGGTCATGTAGAGCCATTAGTGCAGCTTCGTAGCTGTACTTGTCGTGCATGAAGTGGATGCTGTTTAGTGCAGTCACGTATTGCTTAGCTAGCCAATCCATGAAGTGGTCTAGTTTGCCCCATACATCGTCGAAGTCTAGAACTTCGTCAGCGATCTTAGGCATTTGAGGACCAACTTGGATCTTCAGTTTCTCATCCACACCGCCGTTGATAACGTATAGAAGAGTCTTAGCTAGGTTAGCGCGAGCGCCGAAGAACTGCATGTGTTTACCAATGATCATTGGAGATACACAACATGCGATTGCGTAGTCATCAGACTCGAAGTCTGGACGCATTAGGTCATCGTTCTCGTACTGGATTGATGAAGTATCGATAGATACTTTCGCACAGAACTTCTTGAAGCCTTCAGGTAGTTGCTCAGACCAAAGAACAGTGATGTTTGGCTCTGGAGAAGGACCCATTGTGTATAGAGAGTTTAGGAAACGGAAGTTTGAACGCGTAACTAGCGTACGACCGTCAAGACCCATACCACCCATAGACTCTGTTGCCCAGATTGGGTCGCCAGAGAATAGGTCATCGTACTCAGGAGTACGTAGGAAACGAACCATACGTAGTTTCATTACGAAGTGGTCGATCATTTCCTGTGCGTCAACTTCAGTGATCTTACCTTCAGCGATATCACGCTCGATGTAGATATCTAGGAAAGTAGAAGTACGACCTAGAGACATAGCTGCGCCGTTTTGAGATTTAACAGCTGCTAGGTAACCGAAGTAAGTCCATTGGATTGCTTCTTGTGCAGTTTCAGCTGGACGAGAGATGTCACAGCCGTATTTCTCAGCCATAACTTTCATTTGGCCAAGTGCACGGTGCTGCTCAGCGATCTCTTCGCGAAGCTGCATAGTCATTTGTAGATCTTCACCGTTCTCAAAACGCTCTTGTAGAGACTTGAATTGAGCTAGCTTGTCTTTCATTAGACGGTCGATACCGTATAGAGCAACACGACGGTAGTCACCGATGATACGACCACGGCCGTAAGCATCTGGAAGACCAGTTAGAACGCCTGATTTACGACATGCTAGGATATCTGGAGTGTAGATATCGAATACGCCAGCGTTGTGCGTTTTACGGTATTCTGTGAAGATTTTCTTAACTTGTGGATCAAGCTCGCGATCGTAAGCTTTGCAAGAACCTTCAACCATACGGATACCACCGTTAGGGATGATTGCACGCTTAAGCGGAGCTTCAGTTTGTAGACCTACGATAGTTTCTAGGTCTTTTTCGATGTAGCCTGCATCGTGAGCAGTGATGGTAGAGATAACTGAAGTATCGAAATCAACAGGAGCGTGAGTCGCGTTCTCTTGTTTGATACCTTCCATTACCTTAGCCCAAAGCTTGTTAGTCGCTTCAGTACCTTCAGAAACTAGGAAAGATTCGTCGCCTTCGTACGGAGTGTAGTTCTTCTGAATGAAATCACGAACGTTTACTTCGTTTTGCCAGTCGCCTGCAGCAAAACCTTCCCAAGCTTTAGCAAATTGCTCTGCCATGACATACCTACCTTTGTAGTAGAAAAAAATACGTACTGGTTCGCCGTTGAGCCAGCTATCTCCACTGTTAGATGGAGAACAGTACACTCTTAATGAATAACAATATGTATAGTCTTAAATAAGAAAATGTGGGTCATAAAACTATAAATATTGTCACTGCTAACAATGTGGGTTCTTCCCAACCACAATTCAAGGCTACACTAAAAAAATTCTGCAAACCTTAAACTAAATCAATAAATACTAAAAAATCTCGATAAAAATTGGGTAGCGACAAGCGCTACCCACACAATTTTTGAACGAATGTCATTATAGCCAAGCTTTAATGCCATATTGTCCTTCTAGCATACCTACTGCAAGCATAGCGACCAAACAGATAACAAGTACACCTACAGGGATCACAATCTTGTCTACAAATGACAGGCGAGCTGCGCGCTCTTTATCACCAATTAGACCGTTGTTGTCTAGAAGCATAGTCAGTGCCCAAGCAAGAACTGGGTTAACAACTGCTGAACCAAAGATACAGATACCTGCTGCTTGAGAATCTTTTGAGTCTTTCACCATTTGCATACCTGCTTCAAGTAGAGGTAGAGATACACCTACAAGAAGAGCAACACGCATTACTGGTGGCCATACCGCGATATCCATTGGGAAACCAAGGATTGCGATGATCATTACTAGAAGACCAAGAAGGATAGCACCGCCAGGGATAGGGCGTTTCGCGATCGCTGCTGGGATCATGTAAGTACCCCAAGATGAAGTGATGTTACCACCACCTACTGCTGTACCTACCATTTGGCGGATAGAACACATTGTCATTGTGTCATCAACGTCCATCAGTACTTTTTCAGTCTTTTTAGGGTAGTTCAGTTCTTGGAAGATACGGTGACCTAGGAAGTCAGGAGACCACATCGCTACAGCAAGGATTGCAAACGGTAGTGATGCGATGAAGTGTTCCATATTAGGAAGACCTAGCATCCAACCTTCTTCAGTGCTGCCCCACCAGTAAACTGGGTTTAGGTTAGGAAGACCTGTTTCAGTAACGAATTTAATGTCGAAACCTGCGCCTAGTACTAAAGCGATTGCAAGGCCAGTGAAAGCACACACTGGGATTGCTAGCCAACGCTTGTTCACTTTTGCAAGGAATGCGTACAGCGCGATAGTCACTGCTAGTACGATCAGACCAACATAACCCATGCTGCCCGCTTCAACAGTAGAAGATTGTAGACCAACCGCCCATTCTTGAATCGAAGTGATTTGGCTCATAGTACCCGTTAAGCCCAAGAAAATAAGCAAGCCGCCGGCTGTACCTTCTGAGGTGAGGTTTACTAGCTTGGAGCCACCTTTCAAGGCACTAAGTAGAAGACCAAATACACCGATTAGAATTGCCAATGCAAGAGGGTGAGCACCAGCAAGAGCGATGGTACCAATAAGAGGGATCATTGGACCGTGGTTACCTGCAAGGTTGGCTTTAGGGTTAATAAAACCAGAAGCAAGTACACAGAAAAGGAGTGCAGGGATAAGCATTTCTACACGTGCAACTTCGATTGCAAAATCTTTGCCTAAGTTTACGTGGTCCCATGCTGCAGTAAGACCTTCAGCCCAAGACATCATTACCGCAGAGTACATCGCGATAATACCGATAGTACCAGCAAGTGCTGGAACAAGGTCTTCAAGCTCAAAGCGGAAGTCACGGCCTGGCAAGTTCAAGCCAAAGCGACGTGGCTTCATGATTTGTAGTTCGTGGTCTAGGTAGTCTGAACGGCTTGCGAACTCAGATGATGGACGGTGAAGCTCGCGGTAGCTTTTTGTCTCAATATCCGAATCAGAGTGCGCTTTATTCACTGCGTCTGACATAGATTCCTCATATATTTAAAAGTTATGAATTCTAAATTAAATTGTGTGTTTTCCGCTTCCTGCGGCACTTCCTATGCTAGCTATTATTAGATTTTGTCACACGAATACTACGTGCCTAAGCATAGCTAATAACTCGTTGTGTTGAGGCACAAAAAATTCCTCATCATTGACGCGGAGTCTAACAAGATAGCCCTTTGGGGTGATTGATTTAGATCACTTTAAGAATAGATGTGAAAGAAAACTACAGAAAGTGTCTGGCATGCGAACAAGCTGGTGATTTAGTGTGTAATTCGATTACACAAGTTGCATAAAATTAGACTTTGTTTTGCAGAAATAATGCTCAATTGAACTTATTGATGCCATTCATAGATGGAACAAAAAGCTGGCTTCATTCTTGCTTAATACCGAGCAGAGACGATTTTTTGGCTAATCATTGCCGCTCAGTTTAGGAAGAAGACATGAAACAGCTTAAAGTACTGCCGCTAGTGGCAATTATTTCGGGATTAATGGTCGGTTGCGGTGGCGGCGGCGGTGGCGGTGGTGGTGCACCTCAAACTCCTTTTAACTTCACCTTCGTTGCAGCAAAAACTCAAGCGTTGGCAAGTAATGGCTCATGTACGATCTATGACCGCTTTGACTCGAACAATGAAGAGCAAGTATTGAACTACCACCGTTTGGGTGGAGTGCTTGATTCACAGTTAACCGCATATTACTCAGATGCTGCAGGTAACCGTGAAGGTGACTTAGTCACTGCAAGCAACGACAAATTGACGATCATTCTTCAGTCGATTCCTGATGGTGGCAGCGTAACGGTGCAAGAAGTGAATGGCACTATTATTAACGCAATTACATTCTCTAAAGACTTGTTAGAGGCAGATTCTTCACTGAGAAATGTTTATTTATCAGTTGATGCGAATGTAAGTAACACGACTTGTTTAACGGGCAACAACGACTCAATTGTTAACAAGACAGCCCTTGATTATAAAGTTGCTGAAGATGCAGAAGGCCAACCTTATTCCACTTTCTACTTTGATTCTCAGCTAGAAACTGTTACGGCAAATGAGTCTCGCTTTACTAAGGGTGAAGTATTGCCAGCAGTAAGCACAGAAAGAACGATGATTGCTCAGTATCGAACCGATTCTCGTGCATCACTGTACCAATATGGCTTTGAAGATTGGACGGATGGTCGTATGGTATTTGCCAATACACCTTCTACTCCGATGGTGAGTGCATCGGGAATTAAATTCTCAACGATTGATATTGATGCTATTTACAAGGGCTTCGCATATCGTTTGGCAGAAGTCCCTAAAGCAAATGCTTTTTATCACCCTGATGCTTTAAAAGGTGATGTGTGGACATTCAGCGTTGACGGTACAATTTCGACTCTGGGATGGGAAGCCGCGTATACAGACAAAGTTTCTGACAACTTTAGTGTTGTAGTCGACGATGCTTCACTGTTTGCAGTAAACAACACTCAGAACGTAAAACCAGGAGTATCGAATAGTGTTGTTGATCTATCTGACAGTATCGGCTTAGGTAACGAAAATGGTTTACAACGTGTTAGTTACCAACAAGGCACAACGGTAGGCTCTACACCTTATGTGGTAAGACATTCTGTTTACTCTCTAATCGAACGCAGTATTGTTGTACCAGACTTAGACTACTCAAGTGTACCAGCAGGTGCTGAAGATGATCTTGTGATCTCTAATAGTTCCCAGATAACACAAAGCTATGTTTTCACTGAAGATGAAGGTGACGTACAAGCTGCAGACTTCCTGACTGCTTTCGCTAATGGTAATGGTACAGACACTAAAGAAGATGTGCTTGGTATTGTTATGAATGAAAAGCAAGTTCGCGATATGGCGAATCGAGTCGCTCAAACTAAGACTTTGCTTTTAGAGAGAACTAATTAACAGTTTTGTATCTTATTTAGCCCCTCCCTTGAGGGGCTTTTTTATGTCAATTATTCAACATTTAAAGAATATTTAGCTAAATATTGCATATTCATTTGATTGTTGTATCTATCTATTCGAATTATTTAGGTTAATAATTTGTTGCAACTTGCAGTTGGTGGTGATAGTTTGTTCCAATTCAAAGAGGGCGGAGTCCCTTATTGCAGTGACTAAACACAGGGAGTAAGGCGCAATGAATGATGTACCAGCGCTAGATATAAAAGACCTGCACAAAACATTTGGACAGAATGAAGTCCTTAAAGGCATTTCACTTGCCGCTCATAAAGGCGATGTTATCTCCATCATTGGCTCTTCCGGTTCCGGTAAGAGTACCTTCCTAAGATGTATTAACCTTCTTGAAACGCCTACTGCTGGTGAGATTTGGGTAAACGGCGAGCTTATCCAGATGAAAAATAACCGAGCAGGAGAGTCCGTTCCAGCCAATGAGAAACAAGTTCAACGTATTCGTTCACGCTTAGCCATGGTGTTTCAGGGCTTTAACCTTTGGTCACACTTAACGGTTCTAGAAAATGTGATTGAAGCGCCGGTGCATGTACTTGGCGTACCTAAAGCACAAGCGATTGAAAATGCAGAGCTGCTTCTGAAAAAAGTAGGGCTGTACGAGCGAAAAGACTACTACCCAGGACACCTTTCAGGTGGTCAGCAGCAACGGGCGGCTATTGCTCGCGCTCTTGCTGTCGATCCAGAAGTGATGCTGTTCGATGAGCCAACCTCTGCACTCGACCCTGAGTTGGTTGGTGAGGTGTTAGGAGTAATGCGAGATTTGGCAGATGAAGGGCGAACGATGTTGGTTGTTACCCATGAAATGGCATTTGCACGTGACGTATCTAACCATGTGATGTTTTTACATCAAGGCTTAGTGGAAGAACAGGGAGATCCAGCTAAGCTATTTACAAACCCAGATTCGGAACGATTACAGCAATTTATCTCATCTATCTACTAATATTTCTTGGGTGGCAGTCTTTTGCCACCTATTAAGCACAACAATCAAAACCAAATAAAAGCAATCACAGGAGTATGGAAATGAAAAAGTGGTTATTAGCAGCAACGCTTGCTGCAACAGCAGTGTCTGGTGTCGCCCAAGCGAAAGAATGGAAAACCGTTCGCTTTGGTATTGAAGGCGCTTACCCTCCGTTTAGCTGGACAGAAACGGATGGCTCTTTAAAAGGCTTCGACGTGGATATGGCGAACGCACTTTGTGAAGAGATGAAAGTGAAGTGTAAGATTGTTGCTCAAGACTGGGATGGCATCATTCCTTCTCTACTCGCTCGCAAATATGATGCGATCATCGCTGCAATGTCGATCACTGAAGAGCGCAAGAAGAAAGTGGACTTCACAGGTAAATATGCTCTGATTCCAAACAAATTTATTGCGAAGAAGGGTGCAAATCTAGATTTTGACAACCTCGATGGTCAAAAGATTGCCGTTCAACGTGCAACCACTCACGATAAATACCTGACAGATAACTATGGCGATAAAGTAGATATCGTTCGTTACGGATCGTTCGACGAAGCCTACCTAGACCTTGCAAACGGTCGTGTTGCAGCAGTACTTGGTGATGCTTCGGCACTAGAAGAAGGTGTACTAAACAAAGCTGGCGGTGAAGCGTACGAATTTGTTGGTCCTTCTCTAACGGATCCTAAATGGTTCGGTGATGGCTTTGGTATTGCCGTTCGTAAGCAAGACAAAGACCTAACTAAGAAGCTAGATGCGGCTATCTTGTCACTACGTGAAAAAGGTGTTTACCAAGAAATCGCAGGTAAATACTTCAACTACGATGTTTACGGCGAGTAAGCTGTAACTAAGCGACCGTTGGCTTGTTCCTAGAAGTAGCTAACGGTCGATCTTTTGAGTTTAGGGATTAGGAACTCACCTATGCTGGATCTACAAGGATATGAAGCCTCGATCTTAAAAGGGGCTCTAGTAACCATAGAAGTCGCTGTACTTTCACTTCTTTTAGCCATGATTCTCGGTATGCTTGGTGCGTTAGCAAAACTGGCGCCTTACAAGTGGGCGAGAGCCATAGCGACACTTTACACCACCATTATTCGTGGCATTCCAGACCTTGTTTTGATGATGCTGATCTTCTTCGGTGGTCAAATTCTATTAAACAACAGTCTTTATTCGATCAATGAGACACTCAACGAGTGGTTTACTGCAAGTGACCCTAACCATGAGTGGACTTCTTACTTGCCTGATTATATTGACGTCAGCCCTTTTATTGCAGGCGTGCTGACCATTGGATTTATCTTTGGTGCTTACATGGCTGAGACGTTCCGTGGTGCGATCATGGCCGTAGACAAAGGCGAATTAGAGGCGGCAAAAGCTTATGGCATGAGTCCGGTAATGTCGTTTCGCAGAATCTTATTACCTCAAATGATTCGACATGCCTTACCTGGCTTTGGTAACAACTGGTTGGTTCTACTGAAAACGACGGCATTGGTTTCCATCATCGGTTTGGAAGACATGGTTCGCATGAGCTCATTGGCAGCAGGTACAACCAAGATGCCGTTCACCTTCTATATGGCTGTCGCGATCATCTTTTTGTTCTTTACCAGCGTTTCGACCGGTTTGCTTAAGCTGGTGGAACGTAAATTCAGTATTCACGCGAGGTAAGCCATGGATTTTTCATTGATAATTGAAAGCTTCCCGGTCTATCTTGATGGATTGTGGACGACAGTATGGCTTGTTGCGTTAGCGCTGGTGATTGGTCTATGTGTATCAATTCCCTTAGCTATCGCGCGTAACAGCACGAATTACGCATTAAGTTTGCCGTCATGGGCATTTATTTACTTTTTCCGTGGGACTCCATTGCTTGTGCAGCTTTACCTTATCTATTACGGTATGGACCAATTCTTCCCAGTGAAAGACACACTTTGGGAGCACGCTTGGTTCTGTGCCTTGGTGGCTTTCGTTCTTAATACTTCGGCTTACACGGCGGAAATCATTCGCGGCGCGATCAATGGTTTGCCAAAGGGCGAAGTTGAAGCCGCAAAAGCATACGGCATGAGCAAGTTTATGACATATCGCCGCATTATTTTGCCAAGTGCTTTGCGTCGTGCATTGCCAGCTTACTCCAATGAAGTCATCTTCATGCTTCATGGCAGTGCGGTCGCGGGTATTATTACCATTATGGATCTGACAGGGGCTGCTCGTTTGGTGAACTCTCGATACTACGCACCATTTGAGTCATTCCTAACAGCGGGGCTGTTCTATATGGCATTGACCTTCATTATCTTGTGGTGTTTTAAAATGGCAGAGAAACGCTTCTTGGCATACCTAAGGCCGTTAAGCTAAATCGTCACCAGCAAAATAGTGAATGAAAAGAAAAAGAGCGCCGATTGGCGCTCTTTTGGTTTTTTGGAAAGTGATTTCGCTATTGGAAAGTAGACCAGATCGGGGCGTGGTCAGAAGGCTTTTCAATACCACGTAGTTCATAATCGATATCTGATTCAACACACTTTTTCGCCAGCGATGGTGTCGCCAGAATAACGTCGATACGCAGGCCTCTATTATCATCGAAACCGCGAGAGCGATAATCAAACCATGAGAAACGGTCATTGACTTCTGGGTGCAGGTTACGGAAAGTATCTTCGAAGCCCCAGTCTAACAAGGTTTTCAACCATTCACGCTCTTCCGGTTGGAATGAGCATTTCCCTGTCTTCAACCAACGCTTACGGTTTGGTTCGCCAATGCCGATATCTGAATCAATTGGGCTGATGTTAATGTCTCCCATGACGATCAGTTGTTCATCGTTAGTGTGGTGATCGTTCAGGTAAGTCATCAAGTCCTTGTAAAACTGACGCTTATATGGGTATTTGATTTCGTGAGCGATATTGTCACCTTGAGGGAAGTAACCATTTAGAACTGTTACCTTCTCACCATTCTCATCTTCAAACGTCGCCATGATCATGCGCTTTTGATGTTCTTCATTATCGGTTGGGAAACCTTTTTGAACGCTGATCGGTTCTTGTTTGCATAGCATTGCCACACCGTAGTGGGCTTTTTGACCGTGAAAGTAAACTTTGTAGCCCATCGCCTCGACATCTTCGATAGGGAATGCTTCATCGTGTACCTTGATTTCTTGAAGACCAATCACGTCTGGTTGGTGTTTGTCGATAAGCGCTTGGAGTTGATGCAGACGCGCACGAAGTCCATTGATGTTAAAGCTAATTACTTTCATTTTTTATCCTTCTCAAGGGGCGTGTTTGCGTATGATGTTACCATTGCAACGGGAAGGTGCAAATGGTTCTCATGCAAGGGGGGGGGGAGACTAGTGAGACAAGGCCAAATAGCAAGTTGCTACTGTGCTTTAAGTTTGTTTTCCAGATCATTTTGCACGATCTTTAGCGCTTTGAGTGCAGTCTCAGGATCTATCTCGTTGGTTTCGAGCAGGTAAATTAAATCAACCGCGAGTTTGATCTCTGCTGGCGCGTCGTCGAGAGGAGATTTTGGCTGTTCTGACATTACTGGTTCTTTTCCCTATGAGTAATTTGGTTCTCTAATTTAAGCAGGGCTGCTTCGCAACGTTCTAGTCGTTGTTCGGTGGCGAGCAAGACTTTCTGAGCCTCTGCTCTAGCAAAGCTTGGTGCCATTTCGACCGCTCTTTGCTTCTCTAATACCATTTCGCGTAAACGGCGAGCCCACTCTTGATGCTGTGCCAATTCCTGGTACATCACATTGATGGGTTTTCGGAAGTGGCTGCTGTGCTTGATTTCACCTTTACGAATCTTAGTCGTGGAAATTTCACGTTGAATCGCGGTGATTTGTGCCACCAGACGCTCTGTTAAGTACTCAGCTCGAAGGGCTGTGAGCTTTCCTTCATTTTGCTCGCGGATGATAGCATCCAGTGTTGCATTTGCCTCTTTAACACATGGCGTAAGCAAACGAGAACGGCAATGAAACAAGCGCTCATCAAAGAGTGGAACATGATGCTCGCCGCGTTGGCGATCAAGCGCCGCTGCTTGGTTAGACATCTGTTCTAAGTTTTCAGAAAGCTGTTTAATGTTCATGTTAATCCCACAAACCACGCGTCATAGGCAAGTTTTATCGCCAACACACTGACCACAGTGACAAACACTGGGCGAATGAATTTGGAGCCAAACCGAATAGCGGAATGTGCGCCAACAAAAGCGCCAGCCATTAAACAGACTCCCATGGTTAAGCCTAGCACCCAGTTGATATGACCTAAAACAGCAAAAGTGATGAGAGAAGTAAAGTTGCTGGTGAAGTTCATTGCTTTTGCTAGGCCTGACGCAAGCAAGATGTTCAATCGATAAAGTGCCATCGAGCTTACTGTCCAAAAAGCACCGGTACCAGGGCCTGCTAGACCATCATAAAAGCCAATCGTAAACCCCTGTGCATACTGTTTTTTATTTAACATAGGGCACGGCTCTGGTGTTGGGCTCTGATGTGTTGATTGCGGTGTTTTGTGGAATACGGTGTACATGGCGGCCGCAAGAATAATAAGAGGTAAAACCTTCTCTAACCATTCTGTACTAATAGCATCAACAAACAGCGTTCCTAATGTCGCGCCAATGAGGGTTGCTACAAACGCTCTTCCCCAGCACTGTGGTTTGAACAAGCGCTTTCTATAATAAGTAAAGGCGGCAGTGGAAGAAGCAAAAGATGCAGCTAGTTTGTTGGTTCCTAATGCAATATGTGGCGGAAGTCCTAACGATAGCAAAGCGGGGACAGTAAGCATGCCTCCGCCACCGGCTACAGCATCAATAAATCCAGCAACAAAAGCGACTAGCGCCAAGACCAACAGCATGGTTGGCTCAATCATTTCCATAAATAGTTATTCTTCTAATATTCGATCTTGCGTTTAAACGGCGGAAGCGAGTCAATTAAAGCTTGCCCGTAGCGTTTTGTTACTAAACGTCTATCAAGGATGGTCACTCTACCAGAATCGCGTTCTTTGCGCAGTAAACGACCGACACTTTGAATCAGCTTTTTGCTCGCATCGGGAACGGTGATCTGCATAAATGGGTTTCCTCCTTTCTTCTCTATGTATTCCGAGTGAGCCTGTTCTACCGGCGAAGTAGGGACTCCAAATGGAATCTTAGTGATGATGAGGTTTTCTAGTAGTTCACCCGGTAAATCAAGGCCTTCTGAGAAGCTTCCTGTACCGAAAAGAATGCTAGTTTTCTGCTGATCTACGAGTTTTTTATGTTTTTTTAGAATTTCTGCACGTGAACTTTCGCCTTGAACTTGTAGTGCCCAGCCTCGTTTTATGAAGTCTGAACTTAACGCATCCGCCACTTGGTTCATTTGCCAATAAGAGGAGAATAATACTAAGTTTGCTTTGTTGTCTTCTAAATACTTAGGCAAAATCTCAATAAGATATTCGGTAAATTGCGGCGCTTGAGGCTCGTACCTCATTGCTGGAATCAAAAGCTCGGCTTGGTTTTGATAGTCGAACGGAGAAGCCAATGCTAAAAACTGAGTGCCAGACTCAGGTTTTGCATCGACACCAACTTGATGACAGAAATAGTTGAACGAGTTCAGAGCTCGCATTGTCGCAGATACGAGGACTGCACCAATACAGCGGCTCCAGATTTGTTGATCGAGTTGCCAGCCAATCTCTAGTGGAGAAACACTAACAATGTAATCACCTTCTCGGTCTGGGTGTTTTTCCAGCCATCGGGCCAAAGGGGCACCTTTGTCACGGGTAGGCTCTGCCATCAGATTCCACACCTGTGCAAGGTTTTCCAGGCGCTGAATGTAAAAACCCAATTCAGCGAGTGCTGGTTCTGCCAACCTTGATGAAAGTTCGCCATCTTTAACTCTTTCAGCAATAAGATCGGCGATCTTCGCAACACTTTGGTTTGCTTTTTTACTCAGTTGTTTGAGGTCTTTAGATTGGTTTTCTAACCACTCTGGCAGCTCACCATGTTCAAAGCGATAAATGTTTTCTTCAAACTGTGCAGGATCGAACTGTTTGGTTAGTTGGCTCAGTGCCGGGATGAGCTCTTGCACCGATTCCTGCAAATCATTGCGAAAACGCGCAACACGTTTCTCGTCTGCTAGAGATGAAAACTTACTGGTCGATTGATTAAGCTTTTCCAACCAAGCCGCTGCACCTTTCAAACTCGCAGAGGCGGATGCATGGTCGCGAGCGACATGGGGTAGGTGGTGGGCCTCGTCAAACACATAAATCGTGTTTTCAGGTTCAGGGAGAATCACGCCACCGCCTAAATCAGCATCAGCCATCACTAAAGAATGGTTCGCAATGATGACATCATTCTTGTCTAACTCTGAGCGAGCTTTCTGAAAAGGGCAGTTGCGATGGGCTGGTAAGCTGTTATTGCAGCTGTGCTTATCACTCACAATAAGCTGCCATAGACGGTCATCTATTGGTTTTGGCCAAGAGTCACGGTCGCCATCCCACTTACCTTGAGCAAGAGAACGATACATGGTCTCTAGGAGTTCGATGTCTTTTTTCTTAGGCTTGGTCTCAAACATCGCTAGCTGGCCACCATCTACACCACTGGCTGTAGCAAGCTTTTCTGCGCAGCAATAGCGTTGACGCCCTTTAGCAAGAATAAAAGAAAACTCTCGATCCGTAATTCGGCGGAAAAGAGGGAGGTCTTTATTCACCAATTGCTCTTGCAAGGCCACTGTCGCAGTTGAAATCACTACTTTGCGGTTGTTGTAAACCGCGACAGGAATCGCCGCCATTAAATAGGAGAGTGACTTACCGATGCCAGTCCCTGCCTCGGCTACCAGCATTCGATTTGATTTGTGGTATTGCCCGCATAGCGTTTTTGCGATCTCAGCGACGAGGTAGTTTTGTGCTCGTCTCGGAACAAAGTTATCCAGTTGAGCTTGCAAGTTCTGATAACTGGTTCGAATCGATTTTTGGATGTTACTGGTTAGCATACGGGCCTCAAGTACGTTGGAGGCGCATAGTAGCACACATCACTGGTTCGACAGTAGTTCACAAAATGGAATGCTTTTGTGCGGAATGTAGATCTTGTTCACAAAAAAATATTGAACTCCAACTAAATGAAAATAATTTCATTAGGCGAAAAATATAAAGCTTCAAAAATGCCATTCTTATAGTCATATGTTCTGTTTTTGTCTTTGTTTTTGTAATTTGCAGGTGTTTTGTATTTGTTATTTACGAATCACTAAATTACGAAAAATCAAGTTTGTAGTTTAGAACTTCATCGAATAATTTAAATGTAAATTTTTAAATTATTGTTTTTAAAGTATATTTTTGTTCTTTGATATTTCTATTTAGAAAATTTGACAGGCAGAATAATCTTTTGCACTCTAGTGCCCAGATTTTGCAGACCAATCATTGTTACGTTTCGATAACAAGCGGTTTCAAAAATATAAAAAAAGGGAATCGGACAAGGATATCCCGAACTAAGAAAAGGCAGTGGATTAATTATGAAAAAGACTCTAGTAGCTCTAGCAGTAGCAGGCATCTCTACGTCTGCACTAGCAGCAGGCAACATCTACGACAACGGTACGACTTCTTTCAACCTTAAAGGTGAGATCGATACTTACGTAAGTACTGTAGAAGGCAAGGAAAACGGCGCAACTACAACTAAACGTGATGTAGACGTTGATCTTTGGGCTAAGATTCAAATCGATTCTGAGCACAAACTAAACGAAGACGTAACTCTATTCGGCTCATTTGAGCTAGAAAACGGTGAGTTCTTCGATAAAGACAGCAGCTCTGACCACGCTCGCGTACGTACAGATGACCTATACTTCGGTGCTTACTTCGGTGACAACTGGGGTGTGGCTCTAGGTGAAGTTGGTGACTTCGGTGACTCTCTAGACGCAATCACTATCGACAACACCAACGAAGGTCTTGGTTACGTTGATGATTTCGTAAAATCAAAAGAAAGTGCTGGTCACGCTGTTTCAGTTAAAGGTAGCTTCGACAAGCTAACTGTTATCGCTGATGCATACCTAGATCAAAACGAGAAAATCGACACTGCATTCGGTCTATCTGCACAATACGCAATCAACGAAATGTTCACTGTTGGTGCTTCTTACCAAGATCAAGAGAACCGTGACGTTGCTGGTACTGATTACCAAGTAATGGGTGCAGCTGTTCGTTTCAACATGGACAACTTCTCTGCTGCAGTTAACTACGTTGCTGAAGAACTAAACAAAGCTGACCAAGATACATGGTCTGCAGTAGCTGCTTACCAAATGAACGAAGCACGCGTTTACACTTCATTTGGTTTCACTGAGTACGAAGGTGACCACGACCAGTCTTACTACACGTTTGGTGCTGACTACGCTGTAACTGGTAACGTTCTAACGTTCATCGAATACACTGCAAGCGAAAACGACAATAAAGATGCTTCTACGAAACTTGAAGCTGACCTAGTTGTTGCTGGTGTTTACTACACGTTCTAATCTCAGAACTTAAGTAGATATAGTAAAGGTCGCATTTATTGCGGCCTTTTTTATATTAAAAGCTTGTATCTCCTTAGGCCCCTGAAAGCATGGACTAAGTGAGTACATGAAGATTTATGAGACTTGAATGCGCTTACCAATTATCTACAGTCAATGATGTAGAAATGGTTGGCTTTTCTGCAATGATTTCCTCAAACTGTGATGAATGGTAAGCGATATTTAACTTTTTTGATGTGATTAATTGAATTTTAAGGTTATTAGGATATGAGACTGAAAGCTTGGACTGTAGCATTTGTACTTGGGTTGTTTGGTACAACAGCGAACGCAGACACAACAAATAGAGCTGATACTTCAGCAACCCTAACTACCGCTCAAGGCGTTCAAGTACTGTTTGTAAATGGCGTTAGCGCGGATGATTTGAGTGAACCGTTTGGTCTTGTTGATGGCTCTAACCAAGTAGTTGTAAAAGTAAATAAAGCGATTGGGCGTGGCGATAAACGTACTCAAGTTTACTCTGCACCATACATTCTTGGTTTTAGTTCTGGCGCGGGTGAGCTTTATATTGATGCGCCATCTTTTAGAGAAAAACGTCAGGCAGACAAGCTGTTTGAGCAAGATAAAATGGACTGGAAAGTAAGTTTCAACGATAAGTCTATTGATTACTCGCAATATAAAATGCCAGGTGAGAAAGGCGCGTTCCCTTATTCAAACCTTGATGAGCAACTAGCGGTGTACAATGAAGCTAATGGCGTTTTCTTTGCAAACGGTAAGAGAGTCGAATTGTCTGAGCTACAAGCAGCGACGGCTGTAACAGCAACCAGCAAAAGCGCGCAAAGAGTAAAATCACCCGTAACAAAAGCGAAGATTGCCTACCTAGAAATGACAGACGAAGAGCGTCAAGCATTCATGAAGTGGGTTGCTCAACAATAATCGTTATTGGTAACGAAAAAAACTAAAAAAAGCAGGTGATTGCCTGCTTTTATGTTTTTTGAGGTTTAAGCCTGGAGCTTTATTTCTCGCCACTCCCCTGGCTTTAAATCGTCAAGAGCAATACCGCCCATCGAGTAACGAACTAAACGCAGCGTTGGGAAGCCAATGTGCGCGGTCATACGTCTTACCTGACGGTTTCTCCCTTCTATAATAGTGATAGCTAACCAAGTTGTTGGAATGTTTGCTCGAAAGCGGACAGGCGGAGTTCTTTCCCAGATCTCTGGCTCAGGCATCACTTCTACTTTTGCTGGCAATGTCATGCCATCTTTCAATTCAACGCCTTTACGTAGTTTTTCCAAGTCCTCTTCAGTCGGAGCACCGTCTACTTGCACCCAATACGTCTTTGGTGACTTTGATTGAGGTTGGGTCAACTTAGCCTGCAGAATGCCGTCGTTAGTGAGCACCATCAAACCTTCGCTGTCTCTGTCTAATCGGCCTGCCGCATAAACATCTTTTACAGGAATATAATCAGCTAGCGTTTTACGGCCATCGCCATCAGTAAATTGGCTTAACGTGTCATAGGGCTTATTGAAAATGACCACCTTACGATCTTCGGGTGCAATACGCGGTTTAGCGGATTTTGAAGAACGGGTAGGGCGACTAGGTCGATTTTTAGCCTGTCCATTTGAATGATTTGGCTTACCAGAGCGTTTAAAATGGCTCGGTTTAGAATGGTTACTACGGCGACCTTTTTCATGACCCGTGCGAGATGACATGTTAACTACCTTGCAAAAATGTAAATGAACTGTGTTTGAAAGTTTTATGTTTTCTTCTTATCGGCTATCATTTGCGCGCCTAAAACTAACAAAAGTGCACAGAATAATAGACTATTTCGTGTTATTTGTTTAATGATATAGCCAAGTTGCTTTTAGTGAGGTGTTTTTGCAAAAGAACTTCATGAAAGCAAACTTGGCACAAAGTGCACTCATGGATAGAGAGCCATAGAGCTTCAAACTATAAGAAAGAGTGCAAACCGCATGTCGCGTTGGTGAGGAGGAATGCACTACTAACGTTAAGCACTGCGTAAATTCAACGAACTCAGTTGCTGAGTTGTTCAGCTTAGTTGAGTAAAAAATAGGGAAATTTCATGCCTACAGAAAAACCTACAATTATCTACACAATCACTGATGAAGCCCCGGCGTTAGCAACCTATTCATTACTACCAATCATTCAATCGTTTACTGCATCGTCTGGCATTAATGTAGATACTCGTGATATTTCGTTAGCAGGTCGTATCATCGCTAACTTCCCAGAGCATTTAAAAGAAGAGCAGCGCATCGGTGACGCGCTAGCAGAACTTGGCGAGTTGGCGAAAACGCCTGAAGCGAACATCATCAAACTTCCAAACATTTCTGCATCTATCCCGCAGTTAAAAGCTGCTATTAAAGAGTTGCAAGCGAAAGGCTACGAGCTACCAAACTACCCTGAAGAGCCAAGCACTTACGAAGAAGAAGCGATCAAAGCGACTTACGACAAAATCAAAGGTAGTGCGGTTAACCCAGTTTTGCGTGAAGGTAACTCAGACCGTCGTGCACCACTTTCAGTGAAGAACTACGCAAAGAAAAACCCGCATTCAATGGGCGCGTGGTCAGCAGACTCTCAATCTCACGTTTCAAGCATGGCTGACAACGATTTCTTCGGTAGTGAAAAATCGACGACTATCTCAGGTGCTACCGACGTTAAAATCGAATTTGTTGCTGCTGATGGTTCGGTAAAAGAACTTAAATCAGCATTCCCTCTGCAAGATAAAGAAGTGATCGATTGTTCAGTAATGAACAAGAAAGCGCTTGTTGAGTTCTTCGAGAAAGAAATTGCAGAAGCAAAACAGCAAGATGTACTGCTCTCTCTACATATGAAAGCAACCATGATGAAGGTATCGGACCCAGTTATCTTCGGTCACGCAGTTAAGGTTTACTACAAAGACGTATTTGCGAAATACGGTAAGCTGTTTGAAGAGCTAGGCGTTGATGTAAACAACGGTATCGGTGACGTATATGCGAAGATTGAAGCGCTACCTGCAGAACAAAAAGCAGAAATCGAAGCAGCTATTCTTGCGGTATACGAAACGCAACCAGCACTAGCTATGGTGGATTCAGATCGCGGTATTACTAACCTACACGTACCAAGCGATATCATTGTTGATGCTTCTATGCCTGCAATGCTGCGTGCTTCTGGCCAAATGTGGGGACCAGACGGCAAGCAGAAAGATACGAAAGCAATGATTCCAGATCGTAGCTACGCGGGTATTTACCAAGCGGTGATCGACTTCTGTAAAGAGCACGGTGCGTTTGACCCAACAACAATGGGTAGCGTTCCAAACGTCGGTCTAATGGCCCAAAAAGCTGAAGAGTACGGTTCTCACGACAAGACCTTCATCTTAGATGCAGCAGGCAGTGTGCGTGTTGTAGATGCTTCTGGTGCGGTTCTTCTTGAACAAGCGGTAGAAGAAGGTGACATCTTCCGTATGTGTCAGGTGAAAGACGCGCCAATTCAAGACTGGGTGAAACTTGCTGTTACTCGTGCTCGTGCTTCAGGTGCTCCAGCGGTATTCTGGCTAGACGAAGCGCGTGCTCACGATGCAGAGCTTATCAAGAAAGTAAATGCATACCTTCCTGCACACGACACTTCAGGTCTAGAAATTAAGATCCTTGCACCAATCGATGCATGTAAATTCTCTCTAGAGCGTATCAAAGAAGGTCTAGATACAATCTCGGTAACAGGTAACGTACTTCGTGACTACCTAACTGATTTGTTCCCAATTCTGGAGCTTGGTACTTCTGCGAAGATGCTATCTATTGTGCCACTAATGAACGGTGGTGGTTTATTTGAAACGGGTGCAGGTGGTTCAGCACCTAAACACGTTCAACAGGTAGAAAAAGAAAACCACCTACGTTGGGATTCTTTGGGTGAGTTCCTTGCACTTGCGGCGTCGCTTGAGCATCTAAGCACGGTTGCTGGCAATGCAAAAGCACAGGTACTTGCCGATGCACTTGATAAAGCAACGGGTGAGTTCCTAGACAACAACAAGTCACCATCACGTAAAGTTGGTGAGTTGGATAACCGTGGTAGCCACTACTACCTTGCGTCTTACTGGGCGAAAGCACTCGCTGAGCAAACGGCAGATGCTGATCTAGCGGCTGAGTTTGTGCCAGTAGCAGCCGCGCTTGCGCAGCAAGAAGAAGCGATTGTTTCCGAGCTAAACAATGCACAGGGTGTGAAAGGTGAGCTAGGCGGTTACTATTCACTGGATGATGCGCTAGCTTCTACATTGATGCGCCCGAGCGCAACGCTGAACGCAATCATCAATAAATAACCTTGTACGCGCTATTTCGGTAGCGCGTAGTTAAGACTTATAAAAACAATAAACCCGCTTTACGCGGGTTTATTTTTCTCTTCATGAAAACAGACAATTTGTGCTTTCACGAGAGCAAATGGTTTGTCTTTCCGACAGCGCTCGATTTATTTGGCTTGGCCTTCTATTGGCACTACGCTACTTGCGTGTGAACCTTTTGGACCTTTTTCAATCTCGTATGAGACTTGTTGGCCTGCTTTCAGTGTACGATAACCGTCCATTTGGATAGTTGAGTAGTGGGCGAAAATGTCTCCTTCCTCTTCGTCTGAACAAATAAACCCAAATCCCTTGGCATTGTTAAACCACTTTACTGTACCTGTAGCCATGCTTTTACATCCCTCATGCATTTTTTACTGATGTTGTTACTTCTCCAAGCTATCCCTTTAGCTTGACCTCATTGTTAGCCGTTGCTTTGTTCGTAATTGCTAACACACGTCGAGTGAGCATATCCATATTCATCAGGGTGTTAGAAAACCAACAAACCCAGAATGAGGATTTATGCATCAACACATTCCACTGTAGTCAATGAATCTCGACAGTCAATAGTGAAAGACAACAAACAGAAACATATTTGAAAACAAATCACTTTTGAGATTAACAACTTTGCAAAGTTATTTATGGGCGTTTGCCGAAGTTTAGTGAAAATCTCTGTAAGGTTCTGATATAAGGAAGATGAATACTAGATGTGAAGATTACATTAGAAGATTCTACTGAATGAATAAAAAGTACGGTTTTCGTGATATTTAGTGTTTTTTCCCTGTAACTGTGATCTTGGCAGAATAAGAGAGGGTAATTACAGAGGATGAAGTGTGTCGAATATTTGTGAATCTAACGGCAAAAATATCGCGCCTCAGTGATAAAAATCTTTTATTTGCGCGCCTGCCGGAGGTGCATTAGTCTCTATATGAGGACGCAAATTTTATCTATCAAATTCGAATTAGGTGCCATATCTCACTACACCGCATGGTATGCTTATGGTAGATTGTTTTTATAGGTCGAAAACATCAACCCTTTGATACGATATCTTTGAATTGCCATGAGTAAAAATTTTGAATGGGTGACTCCAGACTCTGATCTTCTGGAGAGAGAAAGTACAAAAGTTCAGCCACCAAAGCTATATAACGTTGTACTCAACAATGATGACTACACACCTATGGATTTCGTCATAGAGGTACTTGAGCGATTCTTCTCACACGATATTGATAAAGCAACGCAAATCATGCTCAAGATTCACTATGAAGGAAAGGCAATTTGTGGCACATACAGTGCAGAAATTGCTGAAACAAAAGTAGCGCAAGTGACGATGTACTCAAGGGAAAATGAGCATCCGCTACTATGTACTATGGAGCAAGCGTAATAAGAAGACTTGCTCGAGCAACCCAAGTTGTTCTTTCGGGAGGTACTTATGCTAAATAAAGAACTAGAGTCAAGCCTTAACGGTGCATTCGCTCGTGCACGTGATAAACGCCACGAGTTCATGACTGTCGAACACCTCCTACTTGCATTATTAGAAAATGATGCAGCTAAGGAAGCCCTTCTAGCCTGCAAAGCGGACCTTGATGCTTTGCGAAATGAACTCGATATTTTTATCGACCAAACAACGCCGCTCATCCCAGAAAGTGATGAGACGCGCGAAACCCAGCCGACATTGAGTTTCCAGCGTGTACTTCAACGCGCCGTCTTCCATGTTCAGTCGTCTGGCCGCAGTGAAGTGACTGGGGCAAATGTCCTCGTTGCCATTTTCAGTGAGCAAGAGTCTCACGCTGCTTACCTACTTAAAAAGAACGATATCTCTCGTTTGGACATTGTTAACTTTATTTCTCACGGCATCACTAAAGCATCGGGTTCAAGTGAAGATTCTTCTTCATCTGATTCGTTTGGCTCAGAAGCACCTGAAGAAACCAACCCAGAAGAGCGTCTGGAAAGCTTTGCAACGAACCTAAACCAAGTTGCGAAAGCGGGTAATATCGACCCATTGATTGGCCGTGACAAAGAGCTTGAGCGCACGATTCAAGTGCTGTGCCGTCGTCGTAAGAACAACCCATTACTTGTGGGTGAAGCTGGCGTAGGTAAAACGGCCATCGCGGAAGGTCTTGCGTGGAGAATTGTAGAAGGCCAAGTGCCTGAAGTGATTCAAAATAGTGTGATTTATTCCTTAGATATCGGTTCTCTACTGGCTGGCACTAAATACCGTGGTGATTTTGAGAAACGCTTTAAGTCAGTTTTGAAGCAGCTTGAGAAAGAAGAAGATGCGATTCTGTTCATTGATGAAATCCATACCATCATCGGTGCGGGTGCAGCTTCTGGCGGTCAAGTTGACGCTGCTAACCTGATCAAACCTCTACTGAGTAGCGGTAAGTTGCGTTGTATCGGTTCAACGACGTACCAAGAGTACAGCAACATCTTTGAGAAAGAACGCGCGCTATCTCGTCGCTTCCAAAAGATCGATGTAGTAGAGCCTTCTTTGGATGATACGACGAAGATTTTGATTGGCCTTAAGCCTAAGTACGAAGCTCACCACGAAGTGCGTTACACCAACAAAGCATTGCGTGCTGCTGTAGAGCTATCGGCGAAGTACATTAACGAACGTCATCTACCAGATAAAGCCATTGATGTGATTGATGAGGCGGGTGCACGTAGCCGTCTAGCACCAGCAAGTCGTCGTAAGAAAACGGTCGGCGTAGCAGACATCGAAGCGATGGTTGCGAAAATGGCTCGTATTCCAGAGAAATCAGTGTCGTCTTCAGACAAAGACATTCTGAAGAATCTGGATGATAAGATGAAGATGCTTGTATTCGGTCAAGACACGGCGATTGATGCGCTGTCTGAAGCCATCAAGTTATCTCGTGCAGGTCTTGGCGTGGATAACAAACCAGTTGGTTCATTCTTGTTTGCGGGCCCTACAGGGGTTGGTAAAACCGAAGTTACTGTTCAGCTTTCTAAGTTGCTTGGTATCGAACTTCTGCGCTTCGATATGTCTGAGTACGGCGAACGTCATTCAGTCAGCCGCCTAATCGGTGCGCCTCCAGGCTACGTGGGCTATGACCAAGGCGGTCTGTTGACTGACGCTGTGCTTAAGCATCCACACTCAGTGGTTCTGCTTGATGAAATCGAGAAAGCACACCCAGATATCTTTAACTTGCTACTGCAAGTGATGGATAACGGTACGCTAACAGATAACAATGGTCGTAAAGCTGACTTCCGTAATGTCATTCTTGTTATGACAACCAACGCTGGTGTGGCCGAGACTGAGAAGAAATCTATCGGTCTTATCCAACAAGATAATAGTCATGATGCGATGGCGGAAATCAAGAAGGTGTTCACACCAGAATTCCGTAACCGTCTAGATAATATCATTTGGTTCAATAGCCTAGATGAAGCGGTGATCCACCAAGTGGTTGACAAGTTCATCGTGGAGCTTCAAGTTCAATTGGATGCTCGTGGCGTATCAATGGAAGTGTCGCAGGATGCTCGTCATTGGTTGGCACACAAAGGTTATGACAAAGCGATGGGCGCGCGTCCAATGGGACGTGTTATCCAAGAGCAGCTTAAGAAACCTTTGGCGAATGAACTTCTGTTCGGCTCATTGGTTGACGGTGGTACAGTGAAGGTAACGCTAGTGAAAGACGAGCTTAAGTTTGAATACCTAAGCGAGAAAGAAGCAGCACTTCACTAATTCTTTGTTGAAATCTATGTTAAAAGCGTGCGTCTAGGCGTGCGCTTTTTTGTGTCTACAAGGATGGAGCAGCCTGTGGAGTGTATTAAAACTCCCAAAAGTCAGCTTGGTATTGAGAGCAAAAAACAGACAATAAAAAACGGAGCCTTGAGCTCCGTTTTTTATTGTATTCGAAAATCAGAGATTAACGAGCACGGAAGACGATGCGGCCTTTAGAAAGGTCGTATGGAGTCATCTCTACAGTTACTTTATCACCAGTAAGGATACGGATGTAGTTCTTACGCATCTTGCCAGAGATGTGTGCAGTCACAACGTGACCGTTTTCAAGTTCAACGCGGAACATAGTGTTTGGTAGAGTGTCAAGCACAGTGCCTTGCATCTCAATTACGTCTTCTTTAGCCATTTAATCCTCTTTAGAAATTAGGCGGTATTAGCGCGCTTATTTTGCCGCTAAACAGTAATTATGTAAAGTTGGGGCGTATTCTACCCTTGCCAACGCTGATTTACTAGCCTTTGGTGTCGTTGAAAGCGAGTTTTGTAGTTCATCGCTGGACATTCATCGATCTGATAACCCAAATATAGCCAATGTTTATTCTCTAGTTGGCAATATTCGAGCTGGAAAAGTACCCCTAACGTCCCGAGAGATAAAGGATAGTCCGGATCGAAGAAGGTATAAAACGCACTTGCACATTTATCCATTATATCGGTAACGGCGACCGCGAGAAGTCGATCACTCTCGTCATAAATATGAAGAAACCCAGTGGTCAACCAAGTTGTTTGCGCGAACCGAGCAAACTCATCCTCTCTTGGTGGGAACATAGTGCCGTCTTTGTGTCGCTCACAGATATAGCGACTGTAAAGGTCAAACCAATTTGGATCGAGCTCAGGTTTCATCTCCCAATGTAACGCCTTTCCTTTGCTCTGCAAACGCTTTTGGCTTTTTGAAGGGATGAAGTCAGGTACCGCAATTCGTATAGGTTGACATGCGTTGCAGTGCTGACAGTGAGGCTTATAAATAGTATCGCCGCTGCGTCGAAAACCGTTGGCCATCAAAACTTGATAGTTGTCTTCTGTATGTAAGTTTTCGTCTAGCGCGACAGCCACTCGCTCTTCACGTTCAGGTAGGTAACTGCATGGATGGTTATTAGTTAATCCGATACGAATGTGCTGGAGATCTGTGCTCATGATACTGCGCCTTGCAAAACCTGTGGTTCAAACGTACCCAAATCAATGTTCCTGTCTCTTAAAGATAGTAGTTTTTGTACAAAGTCGTCACGCTCCAGCTCAAACGCGCCAAGTGAGGCCAGATGCGGATTCATTACTTGGCAATCAATTAATTGACCTTGGTTTGACGCCAAGTGCTCGCATAGATACCACAATGCGATTTTCGACGCGTTGTCTTTAAGGCTAAACATCGACTCACCACAAAAAAGTTGGCCGACGCTAATGCCGTACAAGCCGCCAATTAACTTCTCATCGTGCCATACTTCTACTGAGTGGCAGTGTCCGCGTCTTGCAAGCTCAATGTATGATGTCTGCATCTCTTCATTGAGCCAAGTTTCTTCTGCTGAGCGAGTTGAAGAGCATAATTGAATTACGCGTTCGGTTGCATTGTTTAGCGTTACTTTATACTGTTGTTTACGTTGAAACTTTTTCAAGCTTTTGGAAGGCTTAAATGCCAAAGGGTCAAAAACGGCTCGTGGAGATGGGCTCCACCATAGAATCGGCTCTCCCGGCCCATACCAAGGGAAAATGCCCTGATGATAGCCGTTTAGAATGCGATCAGGGTTAAGATCGCCGCCAAAAGCCAGCAAGCCATTTGGGTCATTCAATGCGTCGTATGGCGACGGAAAAGAATGTGAATCACCAAGTTCAGTTAAATAGATAGCCATAAAGAAAACTTTACCAACATCAGAGCCTATAGGAGCTTATTATGAGCGGAGTAACACTTAATATAAAACGATGGGCATGGATCATACTGTTTTTGCCATTTTTCGCCAATGCAGCCTATGAAAGAAATGTAGCGAAGCCAGTTAACCAAGTGGTGTATGGCAAAGTCGATTCGGTGCGATACATTACACAGCAAGAGGTGAAGCAATCTCAAAGCAACGGGTGGGAAACCTTACTAGGGGCAACGATCGGTGGTTTAGTCGGCAATCAATTTGGTGGTGGCACGGGTAAAGAAGTGGCGACGGCTGTTGGTGCATTAGCTGGTGCGGCGGTGGTGAGAAATCGCAGCAATTATGAATACACGGTTGAATACAAACTCGTTGAACTATTGATCAAGGTTGATGGCAACAAACTGATCAACGTCATTCAAGATGTTGATAACAGCATGTTGTTTAATCGAGGTGATGAGGTGCGCATCCTGTATTTTGATGATGGTGTAAGGGTTGATATCGCTTATTAAGCCAACGTTTGCACTGCAAAACCTAAGCTGACTAATTATTCAAAAATTAGCATGGATTTACTCTGGTTTTGTGGTGGTTTTTTCGTTAGTCTGAATTCACGAAGAATTGTTTAGCTCTCAAAAACCTTGAAGTGAGGGCACAAAGGATTATCAACTTTTAATGGAAAGCCTAACGTTACAACCTATCAATAAAATTCAAGGGGAAGTGAACCTTCCTGGATCAAAAAGCGTTTCCAATCGAGCGTTACTGCTTGCTGCACTAGCAAAAGGTACGACTCGTTTGACCAACCTTCTCGACAGTGATGATATTCGCCACATGTTGAACGCTCTGACTAAACTCGGTGTTCAGTACCAATTGTCTGAGGACAAAACGGAGTGTGTCGTAGAAGGTCTTGGTCGCCCATTTTCTGTCTCTGAACCTGTAGAGCTCTTTTTAGGCAATGCAGGTACAGCAATGCGTCCACTTGCTGCAGCCCTATGCTTAGGCGAAGGTGAATACGTTCTGACTGGCGAACCTAGAATGAAGGAACGCCCAATTGGTCACTTAGTCACTGCCCTAAAAGCGGCTGGCGCGGACGTAACGTATCTGGAAAATGAAAACTACCCACCACTAAAAATCGTAGGTACTGGACTTAAGTCGGGCTCTGTATCGATTGATGGTTCGATTTCTAGCCAATTCCTGACGGCATTTTTGATGTCAGCGCCGTTGGCAGAAGGTGACATTCGCATCAACATCGAAGGTGAACTGGTTTCAAAACCATACATTGATATCACGCTGCACATCATGAAACAGTTTGGTGTGGATGTGATCAACAACGATTACCAAGAATTTGTGATTCCTGCGGGTCAACAGTATGTCGCTCCGGGTGACTTCTTGGTTGAAGGTGATGCATCATCTGCTTCTTACTTCTTGGCGGCAGCAGCCATCAAAGGTGGTGAAGTGAAAGTCACTGGTATTGGTAAAAACAGTATCCAAGGCGATATCCAATTCGCTGATGCGCTTGAAAAAATGGGTGCAGAGATCGAATGGGGTGATGATTACGTTATCTCTCGTGTCGGCCAACTGAAAGGCATCGATATGGACTACAACCATATTCCAGATGCGGCAATGACCATTGCGACAACAGCATTGTTTGCCGAAGGCACAACGGCGATTCGCAACGTGTACAACTGGCGTGTAAAAGAGACTGACCGTCTATCCGCTATGGCGACTGAGCTACGCAAAGTTGGCGCAGAGGTGGAAGAGGGCGAAGATTACATCATTGTGAAGCCTGTACCACAGCTTACGCACGCTGCGATTGATACCTACGACGATCACCGCATGGCGATGTGTTTCTCGCTGGTGGCGCTAAGCGACACGCCTGTGACGATTAACGATCCTAAGTGTACGTCAAAGACGTTCCCGGATTACTTCGATAAATTGAAAGCGTTGAGCTGTTAATTCGTCTTATATGAAAGAGAAAAGCCAGAGTGAGAACTCTGGCTTTTTTATTGAATTTGAAGCGCTTACTTGTTCAATGTGAACTCTTTTGAAAGGTGGTGCGCTAGGTACTTAAACATATTGAATACTGCTGTTGTATTAGTGGTCGGTAGACCTTTCTCATCGAGGAAGTACTCACCTTTAAATACCAATACATCGTCTTTTTCTTCTACGCTCGTCGCACGCATACCATCGATGTAGTCATCGTGCTCTTGGATGATTTGGTTTGCGATTAAAAGAAGGTCGAATTCTTCAATGTATTTTCTATCAGACATAACGCTCTCGTCATTCAATGAAACTTAAGTGAGCGCAGTATACCCACAATTGTCATGGGTTTGCATGCCTAAATCTCTGATTGCGTGTTTACGCTTTTATACCGATATACATTTATATAGAGGCGTTATTGGTATATACGTGCAGTGGCTATTTTACGGTCTAATCTAAGGTTACGTTCTGATCGCGAAAGAAAAAATATTTTGTGATGTGAGACAAAATTTATTGAATTCGACTAGCGAGAGGAATCTTTGCCTGCTTAGTATATGCCGCTCAAGACCTTTTTCAGAACCCTGCCTCGTCAAAGTGCAAAGGCGATGAATTGTCAACCAATCGGATCTGAATTTCAAAAAAGCAGTTGATCTTCTTTTCATCTCGCACAATAGTAAAAAAAGAAGCAATGAAATAGAACATTATGCGGGTAGCTTCCTTAGGGGGCAGTTACCCGCATTATTATGAAGGACGTTAGAGTCAGTTATGGGTAAATCGCTCGTTATAGTGGAGTCACCAGCCAAGGCTAAGACGATAAATAAATATCTTGGTAAAGACTTTATTGTTAAGTCTAGTGTTGGTCACGTGCGTGATCTGCCTACGGCCGGTCAAAGCACTGGTGAGAAAAAAGCCGCTGCCATTTCTACAAAAGGAATGAGCCCGGAAGAGAAAGCGCGTGTCAAAAAAGAAAAAGACCGCAAAGCGCTAATCAAAAAAATGGGGATTAACCCATATCATGACTGGGATGCGAATTACCAAATCCTTCCAGGCAAAGAAAAAGTCGTAAGCGAACTGCAAAAATTAGCCAAAGACGCTGATTACGTTTACCTCGCAACCGATTTGGACCGCGAGGGGGAAGCAATCGCATGGCACCTTCGTGAGATCATCGGTGGCGATGAAGAGCGATACAAGCGCGTAGTGTTTAACGAGATCACTAAGAATGCTATCCAACAAGCTTTCCAGACACCTGGCGAGCTAAACATGGACGGTGTTAACGCACAGCAAGCACGTCGATTCATGGACCGAGTAGTAGGTTTCATGGTTTCTCCATTGCTATGGAAGAAAGTTGCGCGTGGTCTTTCAGCAGGTCGCGTACAATCAGTAGCGGTGAAGCTATTGGTTGAGCGTGAGCGTGAAATCAACGCTTTCATTCCAGAAGAGTTCTGGGATATCAACGCGAATACGCACACCAAAGACAAGACCGCATTCAAATTGCTTGTTGCACAAAAAGATGGCGTTGCGTTTAAGCCAGTCAACGAGGCAGAGACCAAAGCAGCGCTTTCGGTACTGGAAAAAGCGAGCTACGAAGTTTGTAAGCGTGAAGACCGCCCAACAAAGAGTAAGCCATCTGCACCGTACATCACTTCAACACTGCAACAAGCGGCAAGTACTCGTCTTGGCTACGGCGTTAAGAAGACAATGATGCTCGCGCAGCGTTTGTATGAAGCGGGTTACATCACCTATATGCGTACCGACTCAACCAACTTGAGTGCGGAAGCTGTAGATGCGGTTCGTGGATTCATCGGCTCTGAGTATGGTGACAAGTACCTTCCTGCTAACCCGTTAAGATACGGTAGCAAAGAGGGCGCACAAGAAGCGCACGAAGCGATTCGTCCTTCCGATGTTTCTGTGAAATCAGAAGATCTACAAGGTGTTGATGCGGACGCACACAAACTTTACTCATTGATCTGGAATCAGTTCGTTGCTTGTCAAATGACGCCAGCAGAATACGATTCAACGACAATCAGTGTGAAAGCGGCAGAATACACGCTAAAAGCGAAAGGCCGTATCCTTAAGTTTGACGGTTGGACTCGCGTACAACGCCCAATGGGTAAAAACGAAGATACGATTCTTCCAGCTGTTCAACTAGGCGAAAAGCTAGACTTAGAGTCATTAGAGCCTAAACAGCACTTTACTAAGCCACCTGCACGTTTTACCGAAGCGGCATTGGTTAAAGAGCTTGAGAAGCGTGGCATTGGCCGTCCTTCTACATATGCATCGATCATCTCTACGATCCAAGATCGCGGCTACGTGAAAGTTGAACAGCGTCGTTTCTATGCAGAGAAGATGGGCGAGATCGTTACTGACCGCCTAGATGACAGCTTTAACGATCTAATGAACTACGACTTCACGGCTCGTATGGAACAGAAGCTTGACCAAATCGCAGAAGGCGATGTGATGTGGAAAGATGTCCTAGACAACTTCTTCACAGACTTCACTGGAGATCTTGAGAAAGCGGAACAGGACGAAAACGAAGGCGGCATGAAGCTGAATCACATCGTGATGACAGACATCGAATGTCCGACTTGTAGCCGTCCAATGGGTATTCGTACTGCATCTACCGGTGTATTCCTTGGCTGTTCTGGTTACGCATTACCACCTAAAGAGCGTTGTAAGACAACGATTAACTTGGGTGACGAAGATGGCATTATCAATGTTCTAGAAGAAGATGTGGAAACTGCAGCACTGCGTGCGAAGAAGCGTTGTCCTATCTGTGAAACGGCGATGGATGCGTACTTGATCGACGATAAGCGTAAGATGCACGTTTGTGGTAACAACCCGAACTGTGAAGGCTACATCGTTGAACACGGCGAGTTCAAAGTGAAAGGCTACGATGGCCCAGTTGTTGAGTGTGACAAGTGTGGTTCTGACATGGTGCTTAAAAACGGTCGCTTCGGTAAATACATGGACTGTACGAGTGAGACGTGTAAGAACACTCGTAAGATTCTGAAGAATGGCGAAGTTGCGCCTCCGAAAGAAGATCCAGTTCATTTCCCTGAACTGCCATGTGAAAACTCGGACGCTTACTTTGTTCTGCGTGATGGTGCTTCTGGCCTATTTATGGCGGCAAGCAACTTCCCTAAATCACGTGAAACTCGTGCCCCGTTGGTATCTGAACTTGCTCGCTTCGAAGAGCGTCTTCCAGAGAAGTTTAAGTACCTAACGACAGCGCCAGCAGCGGATCCAGATGGTCGCCCTGCAGTCGTTCGCTTTAGCCGTAAGAGCAAAGAAAACTACGTGCGTACTGAAGACAATGGCAAACCAAGTGGTTGGACTGCGTTGTTTGTTGACGGTAAGTGGGAAATCACAGATAAGCGCAAAAAAGCAAAAGCTTAAACATCAAGTTTAAATGGATAAGGCAGCGATTTCGCTGCCTTATTTTTTATCTGCTACTTTATAAATTATTGATTTCATCAATGCTTTTCCCTTCAAGTTTTCTCCATTTTGTTTTCATCGAACGGTCATAGTTTCATCGTATCCTGTCGCAAAACTGCACTTGTGTAGTTAATCGGTTTGTAAATTGTTTTCACAATGTAATCGTTTGCGCCCTGATGTGTGATCAAGATACCGTATTGAGTAAGCAACATCTGTATATGACACGGAATGGCATATTTTAAATTGTAATTTAGTTCCAGTCCGATAACTTATTACACAAATAATGCAACTGTATGCTGTTATTTAGCGCCAAAAATAAAGAATAACTAAGGTGCTGGCGTACGAGGATGTGCAATAGCTTTTTTAGTTCGTGCTGTGAGGGTTCAAAGAAACTTGTCAGTGCGAATGTATTAACGTATTCGCTTGACTCCCCGAGTTCTGCTCATATCAAGCGAGTACCAGTTCCAAGCTATAACTATATATGGAGAACAACGAATGGCTGGTGTTTTGGGAATGATTCTTGCTGGCGGTGAAGGCTCTCGCTTGAGACCTTTAACGGAATCCCGCAGTAAACCTTCGGTCCCTTTTGGCGGGAGCTACCGACTTATTGATTTCGCTCTGAATAACTTTGTGAATGCGGATCTCATGCGCATTTACGTTCTTACTCAATTCAAATCTCAATCTCTCTTCCACCACTTGAAAAAGGGTTGGAACATCAACGGCATTACCGACCGTTTTATCGACCCAATTCCTGCGCAAATGCGTACGGGTAAGCGTTGGTATGAAGGTACAGCGGACGCTATTTACCAAAACCTACGTTTTATGGAATTGGCGGAACCGGATCAAGTTTGTATCTTTGGCTCAGACCATATTTATAAAATGGACATCAAACAGATGTTGGCTTTCCACCAAGAGAAAGAAGCGTCACTAACGGTTTCAGCGCTTAGAATGCCGTTATCTGAAGCTTCTCAATTTGGTGTTATTGAAGTCGATAACGAAGGTCGTATGATCGGTTTTGAAGAGAAACCTGCAAACCCGAAATCTATTCCTGGCGACCCAGAACATGCGCTGGTTTCGATGGGGAACTACGTATTTGAAGCTCAGACGCTGTTTGCTGAGCTGATTGAAGATGCCGACAATGAAGCTTCTTCTCACGACTTTGGTAAAGACATCATTCCAAAGATGTTCCCACGTGGTGATGTGTTTGTTTACGACTTCAGTACTAACCGCATTACTGGCGAGAAAGAAGAAGTTTACTGGCGCGATGTAGGTACGATTGACGCGTACTGGCAAGCTCACATGGACCTGCTTGAGAAAGACGCAGCGTTCTCGCTATACAACCGCAAATGGCCACTGCACACTTACTACCCACCATTGCCACCTGCGACATTTACGGACTCTGACAATGGTCGAGTTCAGATCATCGACAGCTTAGTATGTAACGGCAGCTACGTGCGTGGCTCTCGTATCGAAAAATCGGTACTTGGCTTCCGCAGCAACATCGCTTCTGCGTGTGACATTAGCCAATGTATTTTGCTTGGTGACGTGAAAGTTGGAGAAGGTTGTGTACTTCGCCGCGTGATTGTAGATAAAGATGCGGATATTGCACCGGGTACGCAAATTGGTGTAAATCTACAAGAAGATAAGAAACACTACCATGTGTCAGATGATGGCATTGTTGTAATTCCAAAAGGAGCACGTGTTGGCTACTAACAATTTGTCTGTTCTGTTTGTAGCGTCTGAAGTCGAAGGACTGATCAAGAGTGGTGGCTTGGCTGATGTAGCCAAGGCACTGCCGGAAGCCCTTCAAAATCTTCAGCAAGATGTACGAATTTCTATACCAGCCTATACCGGCATTGAGCAGTTATCAGAGGCGGAAACCGTTCTTGAGACAGAGCTAACGAGTTGGCCTCATACCGTTTACCGTGTCCTAAAGCTAACGCTCGGCGACAATCCAGTTTACTTGATTGATTGCCCTCCGTATTTCAATCGTCCTTCCATGTATGCGGAAAATAACCAGGCTTATACCGACAACGGCGAGCGTTTCGCGTTTTTCAGTGCGGCTTGCTTAGACATGCTGCCAAAGCTTGGCTTCCAGCCCGATATTGTTCATGCCAATGACTGGCACACAGGCTTAGTTCCCTTCCTGCTAAAACATCGTTACGGCCACGACGCTTTCTTTGCTAATACTCGCAGTGTTATTTCAATTCATAATGCGGTGTTCAAAGGGGTATTTAGCTATGACGATGTTCAGTGTCTTCCTGAGTTTCATAGCCGAAATGTACCAGGCGCAGCGGTAAGCGCTACGCACATCACCATGCTTAAAGCGGGGGTGATGAACGCAGATAAAATCAATGCGGTCAGTCCAACTTATGCAGAAGAGCTTAAAACTGAGCTGGGAAGCCATGGTATGGCGTGGGAATTTCAGCAACGTGCTGGAGATTTGGTTGGTATTCTTAATGGCTGCGATTACGGCACTTGGAACCCAGAAACCGATTCGAGTTTACCGCTAAACTACAAAGCGAATCGACAAAGTATGGTTCGTGGTAAAAACGCATGTAAGAAGGCGCTGCAAGAACAGCTGGGTCTTGAAGCGTCCGATTGTGCCATGTTTGGTATGGTGTGCCGCCTGACACAGCAAAAAGGGGTTCATTATCTGTTGCCAGCATTGGCTGATTTTCTAAAACACGATGTTCAGCTTGTTGTGGTTGGTACTGGCGATCCTATTCTGGCTGCGCAGTTACGAGATGTTGCCGCACAGTTTTCGGATAAGTTTGTTTTTGTTGAAGCTTATGACAACGAGCTCGCACACTTGGTTGAGGCCGGTTCAGATTTCTTCTTAATGCCTTCTGAGTTTGAACCTTGTGGTTTGAACCAAATCTACAGCATGGCTTATGGCACTTTGCCTATCGTTCGTGGGGTAGGGGGCTTAAAAGATAGCGTGAATGACTACGACGTTGATCCAACAGACGCAACGGGTTTCGTTTTTTATGAGCCGACGCCACAAGGATTATTGCTTACCATGCTACGAGCATTATTGCTGTATGCACAAAATGTGAACGAAGTAAGGCGAGTACAACTGCATGCTATGCAAAAAGACTTTTGTTGGCGCAAAGCGGCTGAAGAGTATTTGCAATTGTATAGAGCTGCGTTAAATTGACGCAAAATTTTTAGAAAGTGTAACGAAAGGCACCGAATTAGGTGCCTTTATTACTCTTGTCCTAATAGAGTGTGTTAGGATTTATTTATTCCTGTTCACAAAGAATGTTTTTCATACTGATACATGACTCAGCCACTTTTATTCCACAAAACCTATTTACACCCTACTAGTAAAGAGTGGGTCGTTTTCGTTCATGGTGCTGGTGGCAGTTCTTCGATATGGTTTAAACAGATCAAGGCTTATAAGCAGCACTTCAACTTATTGCTGATTGATCTTCGAGGGCACGGAAAATCCAATCAACTGCTTAAAGAGTTGATGACAAGCCGTTATACCTTTACGGCAGTCACCCAAGATATTTTAAAAGTCCTAGATCACCTTAAGATTCAGTCCGCGCACTTTGTCGGTATGTCTCTGGGGACTATCATTGTTCGTAACCTTGCCGAGCTGGCTTCAGAACGCGTACGCTCTATGGTTCTTGGCGGGGCGGTGACGCGTTTGAATACACGCTCTCAAATCCTAGTGAGACTTGGCAACCTCGGTAAGCACATCCTGCCATACATGTGGCTGTATAAGTTATTTGCTTACATTGTGATGCCACAGAAGAACCAACGTGAATCGCGACATTTATTTATTCGCGAAGCAAAGAAGCTGTGCCAGAAAGAATTCAAACGTTGGTTTATTTTGGCTGCGGATGTGAACCCGTTGATGCGATATTTTAAAGATCGTGAGCTTCCAATCCCAACCCTATACTTGATGGGGGATAGAGATTATATGTTCATTAAACCTGTCAAAGAGATGGTTGCGGTACACAAGCTCAGCGTCTTGCGCGAAATTCCTGATTGTGGACACGTGTGCAATGTGGAAAGACCAGACGACTTTAACCAGCATTCTATCGAGTTCATTAAGCAGCAAAGTCTAGCGGCTTAATAGAGCTCTCAGTCAGACCCAAAGAGTAGGGGAGCCATTATGGCTCCCCTATTTGATATCCACATTGCCAACATGCCCCAAACTGACCTTCATTTTGTTCTGAACATTGTGGGCATTGCCAATCTTGATAAGTTCGGTCCGCTTGTTGTCGATAATCTTCAACAATGGCTGACGCTTTCAACTCTTGCTCTGGATGTAAAAGCCAAACATACGGGTCTGTATCATCACCAAATGGCAGTTCGCCTTTCAAGCCAAACATTCCCTCGCCTCTTACTTCACAAGCTATCTGTTCGGTTTTTAGAAGCTCGCAAACGATATGAGCTTCAGCAGGATTCTTGGCGACGTATATTTTCATTAAGCGTTTCCGTTTTGTACTTGAGCAGGGCGAACTTTATTCATAACCCATTTTGCGATGATTGGGAACAAACCAAGTAACGCAAATGACGCTAATACGGTCGGCGACACAATACCTGATAGGCTATCAATGGTGGCGAGCTGAGTACCAGCGTTTAAGTACACGGCAGTGCCTGGTAGCATACCGATTTGGCTGGTTAAGTAAAAACGCGCAATGGTCATCGGCGTTAACCCCATCAATAAGTTGATAAGGAAAAACGGAAAAACAGGAATCAAGCGCAGAGAAAACAGGTAAAAGGCACCGTCTTTTTCAACGCCTTGGTTAATCGCACTCAGTTTACTCCCAAACTTGCTTTGTACCCATTCTCTCAATAGGTAACGGCTACTCAAGAAAGCAATCGTAGCGCCGATGGTGCTGGCAAAAGAAACCAACAATAAGCTAGTCCAAAAACCAAACAAGGCAGCACCGAGCAGGGTAACGACAGCTGCGCCTGGAATCGAAAACGCAGTAATGGCGATATAAGCAAAGAAATAGGTCGCGGCGGCGTATATGAAGTTTTGGTCAATAAAGCTATTTAACGCCTCTTGTTGTGCTTTTGCATTTTCTAGGGTTAGGTATTGGCCAAAATTTACACCTAAAAAGAGGATGGTCGCGACTAGGATCAGTCCTAAAATCAGTTTCTTATTCATATCAATTGCTCCGTTTGGCTTCTTAAATAATAAGACAGAATGGAATAAGAAAAAATTTCAAAAAAAAACCGCAGCGTGAAAACTGCGGCTTTTACTCAATGTCATACTGATATGAACGCGCTACGGGAGAGCACTCATCAATTCTTCTCGGCGAGACTGAGGTACGACGCTCCAATGTGTACCGTTGATTGCGCCTTCTAGTGCCCACAACAACTCAAGGCTTACCGTTGAGGCATGCGTATCTTGGATTGCTTTGTAAGCGTTTAAGGCACCTTCTTCTTCTAGCTGCTCGACAGAGTCAATGCCTGCTTTCTTCAACATACGTTCAGTTGCTAGGCGAAGATTCGGAAGGTCTTTCAATCGGTTAGGTTTGGTGCTCGCTTGTTGCTTTTTCTCTTGCTTAGCGGTCTCTAGAGATTGCTTTGCAACTTCAATCAAGCGATCGGTTGAATCCCATAGATCATCAGAAATCGCATAGTATTTCGTAACAACTGGGAAACCACGTTTCTTGTAGACGTACGGTTTTAGTCCTTGAGTCTCGAAGTCAGAAGATGTTTGTCGGTCAGCTCGAATGTGAAGTTGGTTGTTTACGACTAGCGCAAACATCGTTTCATCAGCGAAGAGCCCGAAGCCGCCAAACATTGAGCGCGACTTGATATTACCAAGTGCCTCAAACAGCTTCATTGAGTCTTTGAGTATCGGTTTATCCATGGTGTGTTATCTCGGTGTAATTAATATTACGCCACCAAAAATCAGGTCCGAGAGATTAGCAAATGCATGCAGACACAATGTCATTAAAGGGTAAACTCACTTAATGCATATTTGCCATCGGTAACCCCGCTACCTTCCATCTAATTCGATGGTTCAGGCCGGAGGCTTTGCGTCCCACCCTTTCGAATGGTTTGCCCTGTGCGTGACCATTTGAGAATACTTCGTATATTGAATTAACATCACGTTTCAAACATCAAAGTGTGATCTTGGTTCAGTTAATAGTGCTATTTTGATGTGTTTAGTTTCATATTTTGGGCTGTCTACTTGTCATACTAAAGCTTGATGTAGGAAATGGGCTACAAGTGAGTTAAAACAGCAACTTATCTTAGCTTTTGATTGTATAAGCGATGTCGAATGTTTCAAAAAAGTTATTTTACGCAATAAAAAAGCGCCCCGAAGAGCGCTTTATAAAAAATGAGGTGAAATTAGTTCAATTTCTTAACTGTATTGCGAACTACGATCTCTGGCTGCATCTCAAACACACGCTTTTCGTGCTCTTTATCTTTGATGCGCTCTAGTAGAATTTCAAACGCGTTTTTACCCACACGACGTTTCGGTTGGTGGATCGTCGTTAGTGGCGGTGAGAAGTACTCAGCAAGCTCAATGTTGTCGTAGCCGATAACGGAGATGTCATCTGGTACTTTGATGCCGTTTTGTTGTAGACGGCTCATCAAACCTAACGCCATTGTGTCGTTAAAGCAGAATACAGCAGTTGGGCGTTTCTCCATTGCAGTGATGTTGTCTGCAGCAAGTACTGCTGTATCACACTCGAAGTTACCTTCAAGAACCCAATCTTCGTTTACTGCAAGATTTGCTTCAGCCATTGCACGACGGTAGCCTGCGATACGCTCTTGGCACGCCGCCTTTTCAAAGTGGCCGCTCAAACATGCGATGTCAGTATGACCGTTGTCGATCAGGTATTTCGTCGCGATGTAACCGCCTTCTTCTGAGTTATCAATGATCTTATCTGCTTGTGAGCTTTCTGGGCCCCAGTCCATTACCACTTTAGGAATGTCTGAATGGCGATCAAGCATCTCTTTTAGCTCTTCCGTAAGGTCAGAACACATTACTAGGATGCCGTCTACGCGTTTCTCAGCAAGCATGCGGATGTAGTCACGTTGTTTCTCGTAGATACCACCAGTGTTACATAAGATCAGTGTGTAACCTTGACGGTAACAGTAGCTTTCAACACCATCAATCACTTCAGAGAAGAATAGGTTAGTTGATTGAGTAACTAACATACCGATAGTGCGAGTGGAGTTGCATTTCAAACTACGAGCAACAGCACTTGGCGCGTAATTGAGCTCATCCACTGCTTTCATTACTTTTTCTTGAGTGGTCTCTGCAACAAAGCGAGTTTTGTTAATTACGTGCGAAACTGTTGTGGTAGAAACGCCGGCTAAGCGAGCAACGTCTTTAATAGTGGCCATAAATGATGTCCTGTATCGAGCTACTGAATACCGTAGTGAAGACAACCATACGCTTAGGGTCTTGCGCAAACCGAGCAACTGCAGAAAGGGCATTGCTGAGATATTTGGCAGCGGTTGTTCCGAAATCGGTATAAAAAGGTTTGTAGCAACATTTGTTGCTGAAACGCCTATTCCTGTCTTACATAAATGAGAAATAGGTCAGCAATCATGTTAAGAAAACACAAAAACCGCTATATTTCAGCGGTTTACATATAAATCATATTTAATCGTTTGCGCTCACATTTTAGACTGATGTGGGCAGGCTGGCAATATTTTCAGCGGTTGTTTTGTGCCTTTGAGGTCACATTTTAACGGCTAAATTTGTTGGGTTTCTATGAGCCAGATTAAAAATAAACGAATAAAATAGGGAGCCTAAATAGCAGGCTCCCTAAAATAGGCGGCAATTATTCACCAAGAAGGTAGGTGCTGTCCAGTTTACAGAATGCAATTAATAGTTGCGCAACGCTAACATAGAAGCCAAATTCATCGAATTGCTTACATTTAGCAGCAAACTGAGGCAACCAAGTCATAAGGTGCTGCTGGATGAATTCGTTCTGTTTCTCGAACGCTTCTTCCATATGCTTTTCTTGCTCTAGTTCGTTTGAGCGAATGATCATGTTGCCTAAGAAATCCAGCTCTACCGCTAAGTGGTCTGCTGGTTCTTTAAGGTTTTCGTCTACCTGCACGCCAAAATCAGCCATCAGCTTTTCCATCTCTTCTGCTGGTTTATCATTTAGCAGTCCAGATTTACCGATGTACATAGAGGCGTAAGGCAGTGCGCCGTGTTTTTCTGTTTTAAGGAAAAGTTCGCAGAAGTCTGCAGCTAATTCTAGCTGAGCGTCTTCACGATCTTGTAGGCGGTTGAGTGCATCAACAAGGGTATCAACGGCTGGTTTCAGTGATTCATTTTCACCAAGGCCGGCTAAAAAGCTTCGAATTTCAACACTGTGGTAGGTTTCCAATTCGTTTTCTGTCAGCTCTTTTGCGAACAGGCTAGAAAACCACCAATAGATCTCGGCGCGTTTTTCGTTAAAAGCTTTCACTTCTTGCATTTTTTTGCTCCTGAATGATTCTCCCTTAAGTGTAAACAATTAAGATGAATAGCAGTAACTATAATTGTTATGCTTTGTGGGAAAATATTCGTAGTTATGTATGGCCGTAAATAAGCTTGCTTTGAATCAATAAAATCGCAAAATCTTGCATTTTAATGGTTCTACGACTAGAAATGTTACTAGTTATGAATAGAATACGTCTTGGATAATAAAAAAGACAGAAAGTGGTGTAAATGAGCTATCACGTATTAGTCGTAGAAGATGATGTTGTAACTCGTAGTAAGCTTGCGGGCTATTTCCAAAACGAAGGCTACAAAGTCAGTGAAGCAGAAAGTGGCGCAGAGATGCGTGAAGTGCTGCAAGGTGGCGATGTAGATTTAATTATGCTGGATATTAACTTGCCCGGCGAAGACGGCCTGATGCTTACGCGTGAATTACGCAGCCAATCAGATATCGGCATCATATTAGTGACAGGACGCACGGATAGCATTGACAAAATCGTTGGCCTAGAAATGGGCGCAGACGATTATGTGACAAAGCCTTTTGAACTAAGGGAATTACTGGTTCGCGTTAAGAACTTGCTGTGGCGCATCTCTGCGGCTCGCAACGGTTCTCAAAAAGCAGCCAGCGACACTAATGAAGAACACATTGTGCGCTTCGGTGAGTGGACGTTTGATATTCAACGTCGTGCTCTAAGCCGTAATGGTGAGCCAGTGAAACTAACGAAAGCAGAATATGAGCTGTTAGTTGCACTGTCTTCGTACCCAAATCAGGTACTTAGCCGTGAGCGTATTTTGAATATGATTAGCCACCGAGTGGATGCGCCAAACGATCGTACTATCGACGTTTTGATTCGCCGCATGCGAGCTAAGATGGAGTTTGATCCTAAGAACCCACAAATCTTTGTGACGGTTCACGGTGAAGGCTACATGTTCGCTGGTGACTAAAATCATTGCAGTAAAGAAAAAGGAGAGCATTGGCTCTCCTTTTTTGTGTCTGTCATTTTTGTAGCGCAATCTAGCGTAAGATGCTTGCTAGCGATTAAACGCTGTTTCTATGGCTGCAATATTTCAGGGTCTTCCATTTCAACCATTGGTGTTTGACCGACGTTGTCGCGCAGCTTTTGCCACAACCCACCAAGGTATTCATGCCAGTAGAGTTCGGTATGCTCTAGGTAGCGTGCTTTTGGTGCGTATTTCTGCCATGGCTGCTCGATGCCATCAATCGCCATAAAGTTCGTTGGTGCTGGGATTGGTTTAATACCCGCAGCGTTGAACTCATACAAAGCACGTTTCATGTGGCTAGCAGAAGTCACTAACACAATATCTTTTTGTTTTACGAAGGCTGCCGCTTGGCGTGCTTCTTCCCAGGTGTCTTTGGCGTCTTCCAACAAAATGATATCGGATTTGGCCACACCAAGAGAAAGCGCAACGTTCGCCATCATACGAGCATGGCTTATTTCAGAGCCGCCTGCGTAGCCAGACAGAATGAGTTTTGCACCTGGGTACATACGCAAAATACGAATGCCTTCGGTGAGTCGCATTAGTGCTGTGCGACTTAATTGAGAAGTGGGTGGGATCTCATTGTCCACCACATGTCCGTTACCAAGCACCATGACATAGTCAACGGTACCAGAAACAGGTAAAAACGCTTTGTACTCGCGCTCAAGAGGCATTAACAGCTTGGTTGAAACAGGTTGGAAGGCAACAAGAAAAATGCCGACGAAAGAGAATAGAACAACAAAGCAGCCAGTTTTACGTTTTGTGGTAAAACTAATGAGAGCAAGACCTAACAAGCCTATTATTAACAATGCCGGAAGTGGCATAAGCAAGGCAGACATTACTTTTTTCAGCTCAAACATACGAAAATAGTCCGAAAAAACATCAATTGATTATAAAAATGAGGTTGACCCTCTTTATTCCTGCTTTCCTTGTGACAGAATAGCGGCACAATCCGATATGATAACCCAGCAGAAGTGACAGAAGACCGCAATTTCGACGATATCGCCCACAAATTTGCAAAAAATATTTACGGCTCCGATAAAGGGGAGATCCGTCAAATCATTGTGTGGGAAGATTTTCTACAGATTCTAAGTGAATTAGGCGCCGACCATCAAGCTCTACAAGTCCTTGATGCTGGTGGTGGTTTAGCACAAATGTCGCAAAAGCTTGCTAAGCTCGGACATCATGTTGCTTTATGTGATCTATCTTCGGAAATGCTGCAACTAGCGAAACAGGATATTGAAAAAAACGGTTTGCTTGAGCAGTATCGCCTGATTCATTCGCCTGTCCAATCCATTGGTGATCACATGGAAGCGCAGGTGGACCTTGTCATGTTCCATGCTGTCATGGAGTGGTTGGTAGACCCGAAAACCGCACTCGAAACCGTTTTGGAACAGGTCAAGCCGGGGGGCATCGCTTCGGTTATGTTCTATAACCACCACGGCTTAGTCTATAAAAATGTGGTTTGTGGCAACATTCCTCATGTTTTAGACGGCATGCCTCACCGAAAAAGATTTAAACTACAGCCACAAAAAGGCCTAAAACCCGAAGAGGTCTATCAATGGATAGAAGATTCTGGTTTTAGTATTTGTGGAAAATCTGGTATTCGTTCATTCAGTGATTACATAGGCAATATGGAATACATGGGCGATTACGAGTTTGAAGATGTGTTGGCGCTAGAAAAACAACTTTGTCGACAAGAGCCATACCTCTCATTAGGCCGCTATATTCATGTGTGGGCTAAGAAGAACGATAAACAGGAATAACGATGAGTGAGATGACTCTCAATGCTGCAGAGCAACCAATCGATGAGTTGGTTGGCTGGGTAAAGCAGCACGATTTCTCGTTGAACCTGACCACTGAGCGACTGGCATTTTTGATTGCTATCGCAGTACTAAGTAATGAAAGGTTCGATGAAGAATTGGGTGAAGGTGAATTGCACGACGCATTTGCCATCGTCACTCGACTTTTTGATGAGACGGGTGAAGCTTCGGCTTTCCGTGCGAATAATGCCATCAACGAGATGGTAAAGCAGCGCCTCATTAGCCGTTTTGTCAGTGAAATTACTGACGGAGCGAGCATTTACCGCTTGTCGCCATTAGCGATAGGGATAACCGACTACTACGTGCGCCATCGTGAGTTCTCGAAACTGCGTCTTTCTATCCAGCTATCCATGGTAGCGGATGAAATGGCGAAAGCGATTGAAGCGGCACAAAAGGGTGGCACTCCGGGCCACTGGAAGAAAAACGTTTACGGGATTTTGAAATATTCTGTAGGCGAAATCTTCGATCAAATTGATCTCAACCAACGTGTGATGGATGAGCAACAACAATCTGTGAAACAACAGATTGCTGACCTGCTTAACAAAGACTGGCGTGAAGCGATCAACAACTGTGAAGCGCTTCTGTCAGAAACATCCAGCACATTGCGTGAACTTCAAGATACGCTGCAAGCTGCCAGTGATGAACTGCAAACTCAGATCCTAGATATTCAAGAAATTGTTTACGGCGATCCTGAGCTTGAGTTTATCGAAGAAGCCTTGTTTGGTCTGCAGATGAAACTGGACCGAATCACAAGCTGGGGCCAGCAAGCGATCGACCTTTGGATTGGTTACGACCGACACGTGCACAAGTTTATCCGTACCGCGATCGATATGGATAAGAACCGTGCGTTTAGCTCGCGTCTGCGCCAGTCCGTGAAAGACTACTTTGATTCGCCTTGGTATCTGACTTATGCAGATGCGGAAAGGCTTTCTGACCTTCGTGATGAAGCCCTAGTACTGCGTGATGATGAGGTAACAGGTCAAGTTCCGATGGAAGTGGAATACGAAGAGTTTCAACAAGTCAATGATGAGTTGGCGGAGCGAATTGGTGACATGCTGAAAGCGCATAAAGATCAAGGCACACCAATCGACTTGAGCGTGGTACTGCGAGATTACCTTGCACAACACCCATACACTCATCACTTTGATTTAGCTCGCATTGTCGTTGATCAGGCGGTACGTCTGGGTTATTCAGAATCCGACTACCAAGCTGTTCAGCCAGACTGGAAAGCAATCAACGAATTTGGGGCAAAGGTACAAGCGAATGTCATCGACCGATACTAATGAATACATGTCAGAGAATCTGGCAAAAGCAATTTCTAACCCTCTGTTCCCAGCGCTAGACAGCATGCTTCGAGCAGGGCGTCATATCTCAAGTGGAGATCTAGACAACCACGCGTTGTTGTCGGATTTCGAACTTGAGCTTTCTTCTTTCTACCAACGCTACAACACCGAATTGGTGAAAGCGCCAGAAGGTTTCTTCTACCTTCGTCCACGTTCAACGTCTCTGATTGGCCGTAGTGTGCTTTCTGAACTGGACATGCTGGTGGGTAAGGTATTGTGTTTCCTTTACCTAAGCCCAGAGCGTCTTGCGCACGAGGGTATCTTCACTAACCAAGAGCTGTACGACGAACTGCTTGCACTAGCAGATGAAAACAAGCTGATGAAGCTAGTGACGAACCGTGCGACTGGTTCTGACCTTGATAAAGAAAAGCTGTTTGAAAAAGTACGTACGTCACTTCGTCGTCTGCGCCGCCTAGGCATGATCATCAACATCGGTGAAACCGGTAAATTCAGCATCAGTGAAGCGGTATTCCGTTTTGGTGCCGATGTACGTGTTGGCGATGATATGCGTGAAGCGCAGCTACGCCTGATCCGTGATGGTGAAGCGGTAGTGCACACCAAAGAACCAAGCCAAGGCAGCCTATTGTCTGAAGAAGATCAAGACGACCAAGCCCAAGAAGAAACAACAGAAGAGGGTGAAGCATGAGCATGATTGAACGCGGTAAATACCAATCGCTGACCATGGTCAACTGGAACGGCTTCTTTGCCCGCACGTTTGACATCGATGGTCTGGTCACCACGCTATCAGGTGGTAACGGTGCAGGTAAATCAACCACAATGGCGGCGTTCATCACCGCATTGATTCCTGACCAAACGCTACTGCACTTCCGTAACACCACAGAAGCAGGCAGCAGCCAATCGTCTCGCGATAAAGGTCTGTACGGTAAGCTACAGCCGGGCGCATGTTATGCGGCGCTAGACGTGGTGAACTCACGTAACCAACGCCTATTGTTCGCAGTAAAACTGCAGCAAGTTGCGGGTCGTGATAAGAAAGTAGACATCAAACCGTTTGTTATCCAAGGTCTTCCAAGCCATGTGAAACCAACGGATATCTTGATTGAAAGCGTATCAGCGACTCAAGCTCGTGTACGTCAAATCAACGAAGTAAAAGAATCGATCGCAGAATTTGAAGGTGTTCAATTCAAAGCCTTCTCTTCTATCGTGGATTACCACTCACAGATGTTCGAATTCGGTGTGATTCCAAAGAAACTGCGTAACTCTGGTGATCGCTCTAAATTCTACCGTCTGATCGAAGCATCGCTTTACGGTGGTATCTCAAGCGCAATCACGCGCTCGCTACGTGACTACCTTCTGCCACAAAACGGCGGCGTGAAGAAAGCGTTCCAAGATATGGAATCGGCACTGCGCGAAAACCGCATGACGCTAGAAGCGATCAAAACTACGCAAGCAGACCGTGACTTGTTCAAACACTTGATCACAGAGTCGACTAACTACGTGGCGGCGGACTACATGCGTCACGCGAACGATCGTCGTAACAAGTTGGATAAAACGCTGTCATTACGTTCAGAGCTGTTCGGTTCTCGTGAAACTCTCGTTGCGCAAAACAACCTGCTTAACCGTGTTCAAGAAGAGCTAGAACTGCTGATCGAGTCGGAATCTGCGCTAGAGCAAGATTACCAAGCTGCTTCGGATCACTTGCAATTGGTGCAAAACGCACTGCGTCAGCAAGAGAAGATCGAACGCTACGAAGAAGATCTTGAAGAGCTGAGTGAGCGTCTTGAAGAACAGATGATGGTCGTGGAAGAAGCGCAAGAACGCGTGATGATGGTAGAAGAGCAAGCGACTGTTGCGGAAGAAGAGGTGGATAGCCTTAAGACGCAATTGGCGGACTACCAACAAGCGCTCGACGTTCAGCAAACTCGTGCCCTTCAATACCAACAAGCGGTTCAAGCGCTGGAAAAAGCGAAGCAACTACTTGGCGATGACAGCCTAACGGCAGAATCGGCACAAGCGCTTGTCTCTGAGCTTAAGAGCAAAGAATCAGAAAGCACCAATGCGTTACTATCAGTTAAGCACAAACTGGACATGTCTTCTGCAGCAGCAGAGCAGTTCGAAACCGCGCTTAAACTGGTACAAAGCATCGTTGGTCAAGTTGAGCGTAAAGACGCGTCTGAACATGCGAAAACCGCAATTGCGAAAGCGCGTGAATCTCAGCAAGTCGCGCAAAACGAACAACAATGGCGTGCACAGCACCGTGACCTTGAGCGTAGCCTTAACCAGCAACGTCAAGCACGCGAGCTAGTCAACGAATACCAAAAACAGTTCCATGTTGAACTGACTGACGAAATCACGTTTGAACAAGAACGTGAGCGTCACGCGATGCAAATCGACTCGCTAGAAATGACTCAGGAAGACGTGCGTGAGCAACGCAGCGAACAGCGTCGTCTAGAGCAAGATGCAGCAGCGGAAATCAACAAGCTAGAAGCCATTGCGCCAACGTGGATTGCGGCGAACGATGCGCTAGAAAAACTGCGTGAACAAAGTGGCGCTGAGCTAGAAGATAGCCAGTCAGTCATGAGCCAAATGCAAGTGGTGCTTGAGCAAGAGAAGACCCTTTCTCTGGCGAAAGACAAACTGGCAGAGCGTCGCAGCCAACTTGACTCTGAGATTGAGCGTCTTGCTTCTCCTGGTGGTTCAAACGACCCTCGTCTGAAAGGTTTGGCAGATACTCTAGGCGGCGTATTGCTGTCTGAGATCTACGACGACATCACAATTGATGACGCGCCTTACTTCAGCGCGATGTACGGTCCGGCTCGTCACGCTATCGTTGTTTCTGACCTATCTGGTATCGAAGAGAAACTGGTAGAGCTAGACGACTGTCCAGAAGACTTGTACATCATTGAAGGTGACATCGATGCCTTTGATGACAGCTCATTTGATGCAGAAGAGCTAGAAGGCGCGGTTTGCGTTCGTATGAACGATCGCCAAATGCGTTACTCTCGCTTGCCTGAAATCCCACTGTTTGGCCGTGCAGCACGTGAGCAACGTTTAGAGTTACTGCGTAACGAACGTGAAGAAGTGGTTGAGAAGCACGCGAAAGCAGCATTCGATTCGCAAAAAATGCAGCGTCTGTATCAAGCGTTTAATCAGTTTGTGGCAAGCCACATTCAAGTCGCATTCGAAGCTGACCCAGAGCAAGCACTGGCAACCATTCGTGACAAGCGTAACCAAATTGCTCGCGTACTGGCTGACCTGGATGCGAAAGAGCAACAACAACGTTCTCAGCTTCAAACCAGCAAGCAAGCGTTGTCTTCTCTAGACAAGCTAGCACCAAACATGGCGCTGATTGAAGATGAGTCGCTGCAAGCGCGCTTTGATGAGTTGGAAGAGAAAATCGCCCAGCTTTCAGAAGCAAAAGCTTTCCTAAATAACCACGCGAAAGCGGTTGCGGAACTGGAAAAAGTCGCAGTTGCTCTAGATGCTGACCCAGAGCAATTCGATGCGCTAGAAGCAGAATACAAAGCGGCAGACGAACAGCTACAAGATCTTAAGAAACAAATCTTTGCACTTTCAGATCTTGTTGAACGTCGTCACTACTTCGCTTACTCAGATTCAGTAGATCTACTGAACAAGAGCAGCGAACTGAGCGAGCAGCTAAAAGCGAAACTGGTTCAAGCTGAACAAATGCGTACCCGTTCTCGTGAAGAGCTAAAACAGTCGCAAGGTCAAATGAACCAATACAACCAAGTATTGGCATCATTGAAGAGTTCGCACCAAGCGAAACTGGAAACGGTTCAAGAGTTCAAACAAGAACTTCAAGAGTTTGGCGTTAACGCGGACGAAGGTGCAGAAGAACGTGCAATGCGTCGTCGCGATGAACTGCATGAGCGTCTACACACTTCTCGTAGTCGTAAGAGCGAATACGAGCGTACGATCACCTCTACTGAGCTAGAGATGAAAGGTTTGGCGAAACGTCTGAAGAAAGTTCAGAAAGAATACGTTGAGCTGCGTACCTTCGTGGTTGCAGCGAAAGCCGGCTGGTGTTCAGTACTTCGTTTGGCGCGTGAGAACGATGTTGAGCGTCGTCTACACAAGCGTGAACTGGCTTACATGTCAGCGGATGAACTGCGTTCAATGTCGGATAAATCATTGGGTGCACTGCGTCTAGCGGTTGCGAACAACGATGATCTTCGTGATGCGCTGCGTCTATCAGAAGACAACGCACGTCCAGAGCGTAAAGTTCTGTTCTACATTGCGGTTTACCAACACCTTCGTGAGCGTATTCGTCAGGATATCATCCGTACTGATGATCCAGTGGAAGCGATCGAAGAGATGGAAGTAGAGCTGGCGCGTCTAACGGAAGAGCTAACCCAACGTGAAAACCGTCTAGCGATCAGCTCTGAGTCAGTAGCGAGCATCATCAAGAAGACGATTCAGCGTGAGCAAAACCGTATTCGTATGCTGAACCAAGGTTTGTCGAACATCTCGTTCGGTCAGGTGAAGGGCGTACGTCTAAACGTGAAGATCCGCGAAAGTCACGAAGTGCTACTGAACGGTCTAGCGACACAGCAAGAGCAGCATAAAGATCTGTTTGAATCGACTCGCTTTACCTTCTCTGAAGCAATGGCGAAACTGTTCCAACGCGTGAACCCACATATCGATATGGGTCAACGTTCTCCTCAGGTTCTGGGTGAAGAGCTACTGGATTACCGTAACTACCTAGAGCTAAGTGTAGAAGTGAACCGTGGTACAGATGGTTGGCTACAAGCTGAGTCTGGCGCGCTATCAACAGGTGAAGCGATCGGTACCGGTCAGTCAATCCTACTGATGGTAGTGCAAAGCTGGGAAGAAGAGTCTCGTCGTCTACGAAGCAAAGACATTGTGCCTTGTCGTCTGCTCTTTTTGGATGAAGCAGCACGCCTGGATGCGAAATCGATCGCGACATTGTTCGAATTGTGTGACCGTCTGGATATGCAGCTTCTTATCGCGGCACCAGAAAACATCAGCCCAGAGAAAGGTACGACCTACAAACTGGTGCGTAAGGTGTTTAAAGACCACGAGCATGTACACGTAGTTGGTCTGCGTGGTTTTGGTCAAACGGATAAGCCTAAGACCGAAGCGCAAGAGATGATTGAAGAGTTTGAATCGTAAACTCCGAATCTAATAAAACCAAACGCCCGCAATGATTGCGGGCGTTTTTGTTTATGCTCTGATGAAAGACAAACCTATCACTGAGGGACTTGTTGTCGATATTGCCTTGGCGAGTTGCCGCTCCATTTACGAAAGGCACAACGGAAATTTGCGCTGTCGGAGAAGCCAATACGCTCAGAGATTTCCTCGACACTCATCTGTGTCGAAGCCAAGTAATGGCGCGCTAAGTGAAAGCGAACATGGTCAAGGATCTGCTGATAACTGCTTTCTTCCGATTTAAGGTGGCGTCGCAACGTTCTTGAAGACATACCCAACTCGGTAGACAACTGCTCAATGGAGGGATAACAACCTGGCCGCTCGAGAAACATCTGTGTGATCTTCTCTTTTAAACTGACATGACCGCTTACTTTGGCCAGCATTTCATCACAAGATTTCAAACACATTTGCAGCGTCATAGGATTCGCCGCTGGCAGCGGATCGTACAAGCTGGTGGCATCGAACTGCCATTCCAAACGGTCGCTGTTGAACTCTATTTTGCAATGGAAGACTTGTTCATACAGCTCGCTGTGTTCAGGTTCCGGATAAGGGAAGCGAATCAATTTTGAGGGAAAAGGTTTTTGCATCACCTCTTCACACAAACTTTGAATGGCCGCGAACCAATATTCACAGCAAAAAGGCAAAATGGATTGTAGGTCGATAAGTTGCTCAGCTCGAAAGTATCCTGAGTTATCTTCCACCCACATTTTTTTCTTTAACACCGGCCCTGCAAGCCGAAGATACTTAAAGCCCATCATTAATGCATCGAGCAAGGTATTACTGCTAAACACAGCATACCCAAGTACACCAAAGTCACTAAAACGAGCTTGTTGTCCTACTTCAAGCCCCAGTCCTGGCTCATCAGAATGGGCGAGGGCATTGCTAAAAATCACCAGCTTTTGTGCGAGGGTGATGTGTGTGTCCGGGGCATAAAGTTCGGGGGCACTAATGCCACTGCCTTCAAGTAATGTTTCCACTTTCACAGAGGGCTCAAGGTAGCGTGTGAGTAGCTGCAAGTCCAAAACACCACAGGATTCGGTATCTGGCTCATAAACTGCGGTGTATTCCATCATTGCCCCCTTTAAATTCGGATCAATCCTAGCGGTTATTCCGATGGTATTCAGTCATGCTTGTCTCAAAGCTGTCCGAATATCACCGTTTTTTGTCTTTTTGTAACCTGTGCCTCATGTTATCAAAATGTTGTAATTGAATAAATTGCACAGTAGGAGAGAAACATGAATGTACTGGCTAAGCAAGATACGGATGTACAGCGTGATCAAGGAATGGTTGCTACTAATGATTCGACAGTGAGCGAACTTGAAATGTGGTTTGCTGAGTTACAAGCCGCTTATCAAGCAGAACCAGCAGCGAGCTATGCGGTGAGAAAGCATCGTTTGTTGGCACTGAAGAAGCAGCTTTCTCGATACCAAGATGTATTGGCACAAGCAATGAGCCAAGATTTTGGAGGTCGTTGTCACACCGAGTCTGTTATGGCTGACATACTTGCTCCTATCCTCGATATCAACCACGTTGTCCGTCACTTAAAAAGCTGGATGAAGCCAAGTCGTAGACCTACTGAGTGGCTGTTCAAAGGCAATAAATTGGAAGTTCGATATCAGCCGAAAGGCGTGGTCGGGATTATCTGTCCTTGGAACTTTCCTTTGTATCTTTCCATCGGCCCGATGATCACGGCGTTAGCGGCAGGTAACCGTTGCATGATCAAGATGCCACCAAACTGCCCTGAGACGACTCGACAGCTGCGTCGCATGCTCGCTGAGATTTATCCAGACAACTTGGTCCGCATTGTTGAGGGGAATCATCCAGAGGCGATGGAAATCTCTCATCTGCCTTTTGATCATCTAGTGTTCACTGGATCGCCAGCAAGCGGCAAGATCATCATGGCTAACGCTGCTGCCAATCTTACTCCAGTGACCTTGGAGCTAGGGGGCAAATCACCCGTGGTGGTATTTGATGATTATGACGTTGAGAAAGCAGCAGAGCGTATCGCCCATGGCAAAGGCTTTAACTCTGGCCAAATCTGTATCGCGCCAGATTACGCCTTTGTGCCGGAAGGTAAGCAAGAGGCTTTTGTTGAAGCGTTAAAGCTTGCTCATCAGAATATGTACGGCGAAATTAAAGCCAATCAGGACTACACCGCATTGGTGGATGATGCACAGCACAAACGCTTCCATGACTTACTCGATGATGCACGCGAGAAGGGGGCAACGGTTACCCAGTGCTTAGATTATGGTGAAGGGCGAAAAACACCGTTGTATATTGCGACCAACCTGACACCCGAAATGCGTATCTGCCAAGAAGAGATCTTTGGTCCCCTATTGCCTGTTCATACCTATCGCTCAATCGACGAAGTGATTCAATATATCGTCCACAGACCTCGACCACTGGCTTGCTATCTGTTTAGCAACAACTCAGAACAACGTGAAACCTTGCTTACTCAGACCCACAGTGGTGGTGTCACTATCAATGACTGGGGATGGCATGTCCTTAATCACTCTGTGCCATTTGGTGGTGTGGGCAACTCAGGTATTGGCAACTACCATGGTGAAGAAGGTTTCCGCGAACTCAGCCACGCGCGCACAGTGCTCAAAATGCGCGATTGGTTCCCAATCCAATTGTTTGCACCGCCTTACGGCAACATGGTGCAAAAGCTGGTGCTGCGCGTATTTGCAGGCAAACCCGACCCAGACTTAAACAAGCACTCGTAACCCTCAATTCTTACCTCTCTACACAAAGAATCTTCAGCAGCCAGTGCTCGCTGGCTGCCTTGCGACCAAAGGAGATCATGGATGCATAACCTTGCTGTCAATCTGGAGCGCAGTGCTGCGCTCTTTCCTTCAAAAGTGGCGCTCAGGATGGGCGATGATGAAATCAGCTACGCTTCACTCGACAAATTCGCAGGCAACATAGCTGCCAACTTGAAACGACTGGGACTCCAAGTTGGAGATAAAGTCGCGCTGTCTTGTCCAAACATCACTTATTTCCCCATGGTGTATTACGGCATTTTAAAAGCAGGCTGTGTGGTCGTGCCTTTGAATGTGCTGTTTAAAGGCCGTGAGATTGCGTATCACCTCAATGACTCTGATGCTAAAGCGTACTTTTGCTTTGAAGGAAGCGAAGAATTACCAATGGGGAGCTTTGGCAGGCAAGGATTTTCTCAGGCCGAGCAGTGCGAATATTTTATCTCCCTCTCTGCTCAATGCGAGGAAGGAGAGCATGCAATAGACTCTTGGCTTGCTGAAGAGCATGAGAGTTTCGAATCGGTAACGAGAAATGGTGATGACACCGCAGTGATCCTTTATACCTCCGGTACCACAGGACAGCCAAAAGGGGCTGAATTATCCCACACCAATATGCTAACCAACGCCATGTCCTCCCAGTACCTGATGCGTCTGGAATACAGCGATACAACCATGGCGACCTTGCCGCTATTTCACAGCTTTGGGCAAACCGTGATGATGAATGCCAGCGTGCTGACAGGCTCTACCATGGTCCTGATTCCACGCTTTGAGCCGAAGTTCGTGATTGAGCAAATTATCCAGCACAAAGTCAGCGTGTTCGCTGGTGTGCCAACCATGTATATCGCACTGCTAAGAGCAGGTGAGCAATCTCCGGAGCATTCTGAATTGGTGAAACATAGCCTTCGGTTGGGTGTATCGGGTGGTGCCTCTATGCCAGTAGAAGTGATTCGTCAGTTTGAACAGCGCTTCGAACTACCGGTGTTGGAAGGCTATGGGCTGTCAGAAACCGCGCCAGTAGCGACATTTAATCATATTGATGGTGATCGACTACCGGGGAGTGTTGGACAGCCCTTGTGTGGCTACGTAATTAAGATTGCCGATGTAAAAGGGCATGGCCAAGCCGTTGGGGAATTAGGCGAAGTCTGCATAAAAAGCCCGAGTGTGATGAAAGGTTATTACGGACGACCAGAAGCAACCCGCGATGCGTTACGTGATGGTTGGTTCTTAACTGGCGATATTGGGCGTGTGGATGAGCACGGCAATTTGTTTATCGTCGACCGCGTCAAAGACATGATTATTCGCGGTGGCTACAACGTGTATCCGCGAGAGATTGAAGAAGTCTTGATGTGCCACCCCGATGTAGAGATGGTGGCTGTCGTTGGTGAGCATGATGACCGCCTAGGTGAAGAAGTACATGCCCATGTCGTGCTTCATCAAGATGCGCATTGTTGCCCCGATACTTTAATCGCTTGGTGCCGTGAACAACTGGCCGATTACAAGTACCCGCGTCGTGTCTTTATCCGTAAAGCACTGCCGATGACAGCAACTGGCAAGATTTTAAAACGAGAGCTTCATCCTTTAGACGTTGTGGAGGTCGAAAATGGACAAGTATGATTTTATCGTTGTTGGTGGCGGTTCAGCTGGTTGTGTTTTAGCGTCTCGCCTCACCGAAGATCCTAATGTCACCGTCTGCTTACTGGAAGCGGGTGGCACAGATTCAAGCCCTTTCATCCATACGCCCGTTGGTGTGGTTGCCATGATGCCGACCAAGATAAACAATTGGGGTTTTGAAACGGTTCCTCAAACGGGCTTGAATGGTCGTAAAGGCTATCAGCCGAGGGGCAAGACACTTGGTGGTTCGAGTTCCATCAATGCGATGATGTATGCCCGAGGTCACCGATATGATTATGACTTGTGGGCAAGCCTTGGTAATGAAGGGTGGAGCTATCAAGATTGCTTGCCGTACTTCAAGAAAGCGGAAAACAACGAAGTTCATCATGATGAATTCCATGGGCAAGGTGGTCCGCTTAATGTCGCTAACTTACGCTCGCCAAGTGAGATCCTTGAGTGTTATTTAACAGCGTGTGAGTCAATCGGTGTACCACGTAATTCGGACATCAATGGCGCCGAGCAATTGGGTGCTATGCAAACCCAAGTAACACAAATCAATGGCGAGCGATGCAGTGCTGCTAAAGGTTATCTGACGCCCAACCTGAACAGACCCAATCTGACCGTTATCACTAAGGCGACCACGCACAAAGTATTGTTTGAAGGTAAACGAGCGATTGGAGTGGAATACGGCTTGAAAGGGCACAGCTTTCAGATCAGGTGCAACAAAGAGGTGATTCTCTCTGCAGGTGCATTTGGCTCGCCGCAGATTCTAATGCTCTCAGGTGTTGGTGCTAAGAAAGATCTCGTCGCTCACGGCATTGATCAAGTGCACGAACTGCCTGGAGTAGGTGAGAACCTCCAAGATCACATCGATCTAGTGCACACTTATCGCTGCTCGGCCAAGCGCGATACGTTTGGTGTTTCGCTGCAAATGGCAACGGAAATGACTAAAGCGCTACCGCAATGGATGAAAAACCGTAACGGTAAAATGAGCAGTAACTTTGCTGAGGGCATTGGTTTTCTCTGTTCGGATGAAGATGTCACGGTCCCAGATTTAGAGTTTGTTTTTGTTGTCGCAGTGGTTGATGACCACGCACGTAAAATGCACATGAGTCATGGCTTTAGCTCTCACGTGACTTTATTGCGTCCAAAGAGTATTGGCACTGTCAAACTCAGCAGCACTAATCCTTATGATGACCCGCTGATTGATCCGGCGTTTTTCAGTCATCCCGAAGACATGGAAATCATGATCAAAGGTTGGAAGAAGCAACATCAGATGCTAGAAAGTGAAGCGTTCGAAGAGATTCGCGGCGAAAACTTTTATCCGGTTGATGCCTGCGATGATAGCGCCATTGAGCAGGACATCCGCAATCGTGCCGATACTCAATACCATCCAATTGGCACCTGCAAAATGGGAACTGAGACGGATCCTTTGGCTGTTGTCGACAAAGACCTTAAGGTTTATGGCTTGGCTGGATTGAGAGTTGTCGACGCCTCTATCATGCCGACGCTGGTGGGTGGGAACACCAATGCGCCAACCATTATGATTGCAGAGAAAGTAGCGGATATTATTAAAGCGGATTATCGCCTAGATGAGAGTGTTGAGGAGCAAACGGCTGCCTCGATATAAACCGCCTATCGCAGAATGAAATAAGCCGAGCTGTAGGACTACAGTCTCGGCTTTTTTAGCAGGCGCTTAAATGTGAAAAGGTGAATCCTATTCTTCTGACAGGTCATTTCCTTTTTCGATCATTTCAGCAAGCTCATCAAGTGCTTGGACAGAGATTTCCGACAAACGTTGTAAGTGCTGGTCAAAGCTCTCTTGTTCTACAAGCGAAGTATCATTGTTATTAGTTTCTTTTGTTAGCATCGCCCAACCTCTCGAGTTGAGTAAGGGGGAGAAAATATAAAATCAAAAATCGGCAGAAAAAAGAAACGATCGATGTGTGTTTTGTTAGCTGGATCATCGATTGGAGTAATAAAAACGATGAATTACTTAAGAAGGGAGCGATAGTGCTCAAATATGAAAGGTTAGCTAGCAACTATGGGAATAGCTGCTAGCTAAGAGATTAGAACTGAGATTTCACACCGAATTGTTCGGCTGCGTAGGCAACGCGCTCTTTCGGTTTTGGATACTCGGCTGGCATGCCAAGGTTTTCAATGTGTTTCAAGCGAGGTAGAAGGCCAGCACCGTTAGCAATTTGGATTGCTAAACCAGGACGTGCATTCAGCTCAAGCACCATTGGACCTTCTTCTTTGTCCAATACCATGTCGGTACCCATATAACCAAGGCCTGTCATTTCCCAAGCACTAGACGCAAGCTCTAGCAAACGCTCCCAATGAGGCACTTGCAGTGTCGACAAGTCTTTCCCAGTATCTGGGTGGTGAGTGACTGGTTGGTCAAATTGTACCGCACGAATGGCTTTGCCTGTTGCGATGTCGATACCAACGCCAACCGCACCTTGGTGAAGGTTCGCCTTACCATCTGATGCTGCCGTAGAACAGCGCATCATCGCCATCACAGGGTAGCCCTTGAATACAATGATACGTACGTCTGGCACACCTTCGTAACTGAAGCCGTCGAAGCAGTCATCAAACTTAATTAAGTTCTCAACCACAGCCACATCATTCTTACCACCAAGCGAGAAAAGACCCGCTAGTGCGTTACTGATATGACGCTCAACTTCTTCTTTGTTACAGGTAGCACCTGATGGCTTAGTGTAGACGCCATCTTTGTGCGAAGTGATAACCAAGATACCTTTACCACCACTGCCTTGTGCTGGTTTGATTACAAAACCAGGCCAGTCTTCGACCATTTTGTGGATCTTTTTCACTTCAGCTTGGCTGGCAATCACACCGATAAGAGCAGGCACAGTCGCGCCTGCTGCTTCAGCGATGATCTTGGTTTTTAGCTTGTCATCCACCAATGGGTATTTAGAACGATCATTGTAGCGACCAATGTAGCTGTGGTTACGCTTGTTCATTCCCATAATGCCTTTATGGCGAAGCTTTGATGGCGAAGTAAAACGTTCAAACATCGTTTAGTCCTCCGCTAGTGGTTTAAAGCGGCGCAGCTCAGTTAGACGGTAACCCGTGTATGTACCTAGTAGTAGAATACCTGCCAGTACAATAAGCTGTAGGCCGATAAAGTTAAACGTTAGGTGCTGGATGTACGTGTTAGTCATTGCTAAGTAAACCAGTACCGCTGTTAGCAGTGAACCGCCACCTTGAAGCGCTACTTCTTTCGCACCTTCTTCTTCCCATAGAATCGACATACGTTCGATAGTCCATGACAAGATGATCATTGGGAAGAAGGTAATGGTTAGACCTTCAGTTAGACCAATCTTGAATGCCACAACCGTGAACACAGAGATGATCATGATTACCGTGATGATAACCGCGGATATCCTTGCTACCAGAAGTAAGTTCAGCCTCGATAAGTAACTTCGGATGATCAGGCCCGTACCAACAATCAATAGGAAGCCAACGATACCAGTCACAAGTTGCGTTTGTACAAAGGCAACCGCAATCAGAACAGGCATGAAGGTACCGGATGTCTTAAGACCGATGATAACGCGCAGGAACACGACGATCAGAGCGCCGATTGGAATCAGCATGATGGTCTTGAACATCGCTTGTTCTTCAAGAGGCAAGCTGTGGATCGATAGGTTCAATAGACCGTCAGCTTCCACTTTATTATCTGTTGCTTCTTGCGGCGTGAGTTCTTGCTTGATCATTGAGAAGTGAACTTGGCTGTTTTTACCGCCCACTAGGTCAAGTAGAGAAACGTTTGATTCATCCCACACCAGAAGGTTAGGTTGTGCTGCCGCTTGTTCTGAATTTGGTGAGAACAGAACCCACTTATCGCCAGACCAAACTTGAACCATAGGTTGGATGGTTTGACGACGACGGCCATCTTCTAGCTCGATAACACCAACGGTTTTGCTTTGTACACCTGCAGTAAGCAAGATTTTATGTAGTGCATCAGTGCGGTCAAAGTCGTTTAGAATCAGTGCCGCGTTTTGGCTGTCTGGATCGTTGAGTGTTTTGATCAGCTCTCGAGCGAAAGTTTCGTTGTCTGCCGAACGGCTCATCGCGCGCTCAATCAACGCGTTTGCTGCCGCTTGTTGTGGAGCTGAAAGGGTAGGCTTGGTGATTTCACCCGATGGTGGTAGTTCGTCTACCTTAGCTTGAGGGTCAACCAAGAATTGTGCTTTGTAGTAAATGGTTTGTGCGCCAGTTGCCTGACGAATTGACCATTCAGCACGGCGGCCTGAATCCGAGTTTACGTAAGAAACACCGTAACCTGGAGACGACGCAGACTCACCGATTAAGGTGTAGCCTTTTTGTGTATGAGGGGCAGCAAGAGAAGCTTTTACTTCACCGCCGTTTGCATTGAATTCAATGCGGGCTTCAACATCCCAAACTTGACGTGTTTCACCTGGAGTCCAAGGAACGCCGTAATTCTGATGTCTGAAAACACTCAAGGCGATGCCTGCCACCACCAAAAGGATGATTGACAGGTAAAATGGTATTCTGGACGTCATAATCTACCTTATTATTTTTTCTTTTCTTCCGTTTGAATATATTTACGGCTTACATCAACCAATGCGATGTCGCGCATAAATTCTCTTCCTAGTAACACAGGATGGTTCATTTGAGAGCGATCTGCCAACGTAAATTGCGCTTTTTCATGAATTTTTCCAACGCGTACCCAAAGTTCAACAACAGCTCGACGCTCTAGTTCTTCATTGGTTGCTTGACGGATTTTCACGTAGCGAATAATTGGCGCTTCAATCCAAATATCTTTCTCTTCTTCTGACTTGGTATTGTCAGCAAGGTGGAAACGCACCCAGTTTTTGCCATTTCGTTCGAATTCTTCAATATCGACTGCATTCAGTGAAGAAGTCGCTGCGCCAGTATCTACGCGAGCATCGAAAGTTTGTTTGATTGAATCGATCGTCACTCGCTCAATTGAGCCAAGGACAATGTCATGGGTAGGAGTGGCTTGAACAGGAGCAGGCGCTTGAACAATGATAGGTTCTTTTGGCTTCCTGACTTCGTCCATCGCTTCTTTGCGGAAGGTGCTAAGTTCGCCATTTAACTTATCCACTTGGTCTTCCAGATTCTCGATGTAATCCGACTGGTTACTAAGTTGAAGCTCTAAGTTGGTAACGCGAGTATTGAAATTCGTTTCAGAAGCCTGAATAGCAGCTAACGTTTCTTGGTGGTACTGTTCGCCTTTGGTTAAAGTACATCCAGATAGTAAGGCGATGGCAACAACCGGAGTCAATCGTATAAACATTGAAAACCTTGGGATTGGAGTAAGTTGTTTGTTTTTTAGGAGTTTAGCGTTATCGACAATCGCTCACAAGCAAGAATCTGCGACAGTCTCTTACAGAGTGAGGAATAGTGACGAAAAGCCAAAAAATTAAGGACGCAATATGCATCCTTAATTAGATTTGAAGAGAGGTTAATGTCTTAACGGGGGGAGTGAGTTAAGACAATGTCAGAAATCTCAGTTAATTATGGCTTGGTTGCCACAAGTACCGCTCGACGAGGGGCAGGGTAGCCTTCTACCGTTTTGCTCGGGTCGTTTGGATCAAGGTAATCCGGCAGTGAGTTATGTGTCATCCAATCGGTCGTGCGCTGCTCACCAACCGTCGTTACGTTTTCATCTACGATGCGCACATCTTTAAAGCCAACCAGTTCTAGCCACACTTTCAGCGCTTTCGCTGAAGGGAAGAAGTACACATTACGCATTTGCGCGTAGCGAGACGTCGGAACTAATACCGCGTTCTCATCGCCTTCGATAACGAGTGTCTCAAGAACAAGCTCACCGCCTGATACCAACTGGTCTTTTAGCTGCACCAAGTGATCCAGTGGAGAGCGACGGTGGTAAAGCACGCCCATGCTGAATACGGTGTCGAACGCTTCTAACTTAGGTAGCTGTTCAATCCCTAATGGAAGAAGGTGAGCGCGTTGGTCATCGCCCATTAACTTGCGAATCGCTTCGAACTGAATTAGGAACAGGTGAGAAGGGTCAATACCAACCGTTAGGCGTGCACCTTCACCTAGCATGCGCCACATGTGGTAGCCGTTGCCACAACCCACATCTAATACGCTACGGTTTTTCAGTGGCGAGATGTGCGGAAGCACGCGATCCCATTTCCAGTCACTGCGCCACTCGGTATCGATATGAATACCGTGCACAGTGTATGGGCCTTTACGCCATGGGTGGAATGTACGCAGTAGGCTTTCTAGCTTTTTCAGCTCACCTTCATGGAAAGGCGTATCGTTGCTGATGGTTACTGAGTTTTTGATGTCCACTTGGTTTGGGGCACCTTGTGGGATCTTGTTCAGCGCTTTCAGCCAGCGACCAAAGTCACCGTGCTCAGCATTTTGCCAATCTGTTAACTGTTGAGGTAATACGTTTAGCCACGGCTGAAGACGAGTGTCTTGAGCGATTAACTGATAAAAATTAGCAAAATTAAACATAGTTTTTCACTGAGTTTATGGAGTCAGCAGACCCTGGGTAAAAGTTAAATGTGTCATTCCCTACAGTGAGGGACGAACGTGATAGGGAATCTCGGTTTTGATCGGTTTTGATAAGATATCCCCAACTCGCTCGTTCCTCGCTCTTGAGGATGACGTCCTAATGAGAGCGAACTGTGTTGCGAAGCTTATTTAATCGCAAACATCGAACCGAAGTTAAAGCACTGGAACCAAACGTCGTAGCTTGAGAACCCAATTTCTGCGAAACGCTCTTTATGATCTTTCTTTGAATCTGGGCGCATCACGTTTTCAATCGCGCTGCGTTTTTGGCTGATTTCTAGTTCGCTGTAGCCATTCGCACGTTTAAAGTCGTGGTGAAGGTCAATTAACAGCTCGTTAGATACTTCATCTTCAAACACGAACTTTTCAGACAGAATCAAAATACCGCCCGGACGCAGACCCGCGTAGATTTTCTCTAGTAGCGCATAGCGATCTTCTGGAGAAAGGAATTGCAGCGTAAAGTTCAGCACCACAACAGATGCGTTTTCGATTTCGATATTACGAATGTCTGCTTCGACTACATCAACTGGCGTATCACTGCGGTACGCGTTGACGTGAAGCTTACAGCGCTCAACCATCGCAGGAGAGTTGTCCACTGCAATGATTTGGCAACCTTCTTGTTTGATATGACGACGCATGGAAAGCGTAGCAGCACCCAAAGAGCAACCTAGGTCGTAGATGTTTGAGTGAGGCTTAACAAAACGCTCTGCCAACATACCAATTGCAGAAATGATGTTGCTGTAACCCGGCACCGATCGTTGAATCATGTCAGGGAAAACTTCCGCTACGCGTTCATCAAACGTGAAATCCCCAATTTTATCGATTGGAGCCGAAAAAATAGTATCTGGATTGCTCTTAGGGTTCATAACCAAATCTCTGCATACAAGCCGCCTGAAATGTCAGGCATCAAAAAAGGCGCGTATTTTATGGGAAATTCGCGCCTCTGTCATTTGCTTAATTATAAGCTTGTCTAAAACATTTGTATTTGCGAGTTGCCATCGTTGGCAGGAAATACAGACAAGTTCGGCAGTGAGAACCTAAGTTGTAGCTGCTTATACAGCTTTTCAGCCAGTTCTGGTGCTAAGACGTTATCTGGCGTGTGAATCATCAAGTACGGTTGAATGCCTTGTTCAATCCACATCGGCAGTTTCTTCAACCAAGGTTCGAAAAAGCGCAGGTTATCGTCCATATCTGGATGGCCAATAAAACGAATCATTGGATGCTTGGCGGTTGCAATTGCATGCACCGGAACGCGAGGCTTTTTCTGGTGGGCATCGATCACCGCTTCTGTTGTCGGCTGCGCGGCAAATACAGGGCGGCTGTCCATAATAATGCGGTCAATGCCGCTCTCTAACAGCCACTGATTCAACGCACGCTCTTCTTCACCTTTGGAGAAAAAAGCCATATGACGGACTTCCACCCCAAGTGGGAAATTCGGCGGAAAGCTGGCACAGAACTTCTTCAGGCGCTCAAGATGCTCAGGCCCAAAAGCGGCAGGAAGCTGAATCGTCCATTGCCCAACACGCTCATGAAGTGGTTCCATGATCGTCATAAAGTCACGTAACTGCTCGTCGCAACCTCTGAGCATCTGCTCGTGAGTAATGGCTTTTGGCAACTTAAAGGTGAATTTGAAATCGTCGTGAGTCGCGGCTTTCCAGTTTTGCACCGTGTTGAGCGTCGGTGTGGCGTAAAAGGTGGTGTTGCCTTCTACAGTGTGGAACACCTGCGCGTACTTTTCGAGTCGCTCTGCAGGCTTGGTGCCACTACCATAAAAGCTTTGTTGCCACTGGTTGTGCGACCACATGGTCAATCCAAGTCGAAGGGGTAAATTATCCATATCTCTGCTTTACGTTTTTTCCTGAGCCCACTTTACGAGAGTTTTGCTGAAATAGGTAATTTCACGCTATAATCCCCACCAATTTTTTCGCTTTGGTGCGCTTTTGAACATTTGTTGTACTAAAAACCACCAATGAATGATAAAACACACTTAATTGTATGTTGAGTAGTCGATTTTCATAGGCTTTCAGCGTATAAATGGATCTTTACTCTGCTCGGCAATGAGGCTGACAGAGCGTAGTTAACAATATTTGAGAGATTGGGAATTTCATTATGCGTACCCATTACTGTGGTCACCTGAACAAGTCCCTTGCAGGACAAACTGTAGAACTTTGCGGCTGGGTTAACCGTCGTCGTGATTTAGGCGGTCTTATTTTTATCGATATGCGAGATCGCGAAGGTATCGTTCAGGTAGTTGTTGATCCAGATATGGCAGATGCGTATGAAGTGGCTAACACACTTCGTAATGAATTCTGTATCAAGCTAACTGGTGAAGTTCGCGTTCGTCCAGAGAGCCAAGTAAACAAAGACATGGCAACAGGTGAAGTTGAGATCCTTGCGAAAGGTCTTGAAATCATCAACCGTTCTGATGTTCTGCCTCTAGACTTCAACCAAAAGAACTCTGAAGAGCAACGTCTGAAGTACCGTTACCTAGATCTACGTCGTCCAGAAATGAGTGACCGCATCAAGCTACGTGCTAAAGCGTCTAGCTTCGTTCGTCGTTTCCTAGATGACAACGGCTTCCTAGACATCGAAACACCAGTACTAACAAAAGCGACACCAGAAGGCGCTCGTGACTACCTAGTACCTAGCCGTGTTCACAAAGGCAGCTTCTACGCGCTTCCTCAGTCTCCACAGCTATTCAAACAGCTTCTAATGATGTCTGGTTTTGACCGTTACTACCAAATCGTTAAGTGTTTCCGTGATGAAGACTTGCGTGCTGACCGTCAACCAGAATTCACACAGATCGATATCGAAACGTCATTCATGACGGCTGACCAAGTTCGTGCAACGACTGAGAAAATGGTTCGTGAAATGTGGCAAGAGCTACTGAACGTTGACCTAGGTGAATTCCCAGTAATGCCGTTCAGCGAAGCGATTCGTCGTTTCGGTTCTGATAAGCCAGACCTACGTAACCCACTAGAACTAGTAGACGTTGCTGACCTAGTGAAAGACGTTGAGTTCAAAGTATTCTCTGGCCCAGCAAACGACGAGAAAGGTCGCGTTGCAGTTATCCGCGTACCAGGTGGTGCAGAGCTTACTCGTAAGCAAATCGACGGCTACGCAGAATTCGTAGGTATCTACGGTGCGAAAGGTCTAGCATGGATGAAGGTTAACGACCGTGCAGCAGGCATGGAAGGTATCCAATCTCCAGTAGCTAAGTTCCTAAACGAAGACGTGATCAACGGTATTCTAGATCGCACTCAAGCGGAATCTGGCGACATCATCCTATTCGGCGCAGACAAAGCTAACATCGTTGCTGAAGCACTAGGCGCACTTCGTCTTAAACTTGGTAAAGACCTAGGTCTAACTAAAGAAGGCACATGGGCTCCTCTATGGGTTGTTGACTTCCCAATGTTCGAAGAAGACGACGAAGGTAACCTACACGCTATGCACCACCCATTCACATCGCCTCTAGGTGTTACAGCGGAAGAGCTAAAAGCGAACCCAGCAGCGGCGAACTCAAACGCATACGACATGGTTCTAAACGGCTACGAAGTTGGCGGTGGTTCTGTACGTATCCACAACGCAGAAATGCAAGCAGCAGTATTCGATATCCTAGGTATCAATGCAGAAGAGCAACAACTGAAATTCGGCTTCCTACTGGACGCTCTGAAATTCGGTACGCCTCCACACGCTGGTCTTGCATTCGGTCTAGACCGTCTAGTGATGCTACTATGTGGTACAGAGAACATCCGTGATGTTATCGCGTTCCCTAAAACAACTGCGGCGGCGTGTCTACTAACAGACGCACCAAGCCTTGCAAACCCAGCGGCTCTAGAAGAGCTAGCGATTGCAGTAACAGTTGCGAAAGAAAAAGACGCAGAATAAGCGCACAACAATTAAAGAAAAAACTCCCGCACCTGCGGGAGTTTTTGTTTTAATGGCATATATTCTAATAAATTTAGTGAGTTATTGATTAGGACTCTTCATGTCAATTATTTTGGGTATTGACCCAGGCTCTCGTATTACTGGTTATGGCGTGATTCGCCAACAAGGTCGTCATCTGCAATATCTAGGTAGCGGCTGTATTCGCACTTCAGAAAAAGAGTTGCCAGGTCGTCTCAAGCAAATCTACGCAGGCGTGACGGAAATCATCACCCAGTTTCAACCAGATGTATTTGCCATCGAACAAGTGTTTATGGCGAAGAACGCTGATTCTGCACTAAAGCTCGGGCAGGCGCGTGGTAGTGCGATTGTGGCGGCAGTGAATGCGGATCTTCCGGTGCATGAGTACGCCGCTCGCCTTATTAAACAAGCGGTAACAGGTACAGGTGGCGCAGACAAAGTACAGGTTCAACATATGGTTCAACACATGCTTAAATTGCCAGCCAAGCCTCAAGCCGATGCTGCCGATGCGTTGGGTGTTGCTATTTGTCACGCTAACACGAATAAGACGCTGGTGGCGCTTGCAGGCAAAGCAACTAGTGCAAGAAAAGGTCGTTACCGTTAGGCGTGTTCTCGTATTAAAAATGAGACATCTCAGACAGATTTAAGGATTAAATTTGTTGAGAAAATGTTACAAAACTATAGTGGTCAGAGGTCTAATAAGAAATCAATCAAGGAAGATTGAACATGAATCCAGCCACGCTGTGGCGCAGTGCATTTATGCCGCGCCAAACTCAATGGACGAGAACACAACAACGTCAAGCCGACATCCTCTCTCTATTTACCCTCATCGCTTTCCTCGTCGGGATCTACAGCCTGATCAAATGGTCCAAACATGGACATGAAAGCTTAATTTTCACATCAATACTCTTAATCGCACTCGAACTGATATCCGCCTTCAGCCTGAAATGGTTCAAGCAACCAGCATTGTCGCTCAATTTGGGTTTTGTTGGCATGTCAGTGCATGCGCTTAACATCATCTATCAAAGTGGTGGTGTGGTCGATTCAACCCAAACTTACTGGGTACCTTTGTTAGTCGTCGCTTTCTTTTTATCTGGCACTCGTATCATGGCGATCTCTTGGAGCGCGTTAGTGATAGTGCTTTCTGCGGTAATGACGTATCAGCATGTGTCTGGTTTTGGTTTTCCTCAACTTGTGTTGTCTGAATCTGCCCAGCGTGTGGAAATATGGTCAGGCACCGTGTTACCGCTGGTGGTGATTTGTATTGCACAAGCCTTTACCGCCAAGCAGCGAGACATCGCGATTGAAAGTGCAGAGATAGCCAAAGCAGAAAGTGAGTTGGTGGCGCAGAAGGCAACAGAAGGAGAGCTGCGTTTAGCTGAGGTGTTAGAACAGGCGAATCAAAACTCAAGTGAGTTGAAACAAGTCTCCCAAGTGTTGGACGAACAATCATCACAATTAGATGCTCAAGTGAATGCGCTCAATGTAAACAGTGAATCCCAAGCCAGCGCAGCCGAGCAAATGAGTCAGCAAGTGCATCACATGGCGACGGGGATTGAAGAGTCCAGCAAGTTTGTCGAAGAGCTGCGTGAGAAGAGTGAAGACGTGCATCAACAAGCTGAGAAAAGCTCGGAATTACTGGAGGATTCAACCCAAGCGATCAGCCAGATTATTACCAGCCATGAAGACATCATGAAAGTGGCAGACTTGATTACCTCGGTCGCAGAGCAAACCAACTTGTTGGCACTCAATGCCGCTATTGAAGCAGCGCGAGCGGGTGAGCAGGGCAGAGGCTTTGCGGTAGTTGCGGACCAAGTACGAGATCTTTCGGCTAAGAGCAGTCAGTCGGCCGTGGAAATTCGTAACTTGCTTGATCGCAGTGAACAAGAAGTGAAGCATGGTCAAAGCGTTGTGACGTCAAGCACAGAGCGAATGAACACCATTATCCAGCAAGTTACCACCATCTCTCATGATGTGCAGAGTTTGTCCGGCATCATGGCAACGCAAATGACGGCTTTAAAAGAGTTAGATGAAGCCAGCAGTGAAGTGGCTAACGGTGTAGTGAACACCAAAACTATTGCCGAAACTGTCGCGCAATACGGCAACGAGCTGAACGGGCAAGTAGTCGCGGTACGCAACCTCACACAGCAACTTGATCAAGTTGTCTCAAAAATCTAACCCCACCGCATAAAGGACTGGATGTCTATCCAGTTCTTTATTATCCTGTCGCAAATTCATTTCCAAAGAGTATTTATAGTGATTGGACGTCTTCGCGGCACTCTGCTTGAAAAGCAACCACCTGAAGTTTTAATTGAAGTTAATGGCATTGGTTATGAAGTTCAGATGCCAATGAGCTGTTTCTACGAACTGCCAAACGTCGGTGAAGAAGCCATTATTTATACTCACTTTGTTGTACGTGAAGACGCGCAATTGCTTTACGGTTTCAACACAGTCAAAGAACGTGCGCTATTCCGTGAAGTGATCAAAGCGAACGGTGTTGGTCCTAAGCTAGGTCTGGGTATCCTCTCAGGCATGACGGCGAGCCAATTTGTTTCTTGTGTAGAGCGTGAAGACATTTCAACGCTTGTGAAACTACCGGGTGTTGGTAAGAAGACGGCTGAACGCCTCGTCGTTGAAATGAAAGACCGCCTGAAAGGGTGGGGCGCTGGCGATCTGTTTACTCCGTTTACTGATGCAGCACCTGCGGACTCTGGCTCTGCGGCTTCTAACAACGCAGAAGAAGAGGCAATCAGTGCGCTTCTTGCTCTAGGCTACAAGCCGACTCAAGCGTCGAAAGTGGTTTCTCAGATCGCTAAACCGGATATGACCAGTGAGCAACTGATCCGTGAAGCACTAAAATCAATGGTGTAACGGAAAGCCCAAGGGAACAATATGATTGAAGCCGATCGTTTAATCGCGCCAGAAAATCCTTCGTTTCGTGAAGAAGACGTCATCGACCGTGCGATTCGTCCTAAGAAGCTGGCGGATTACCAAGGTCAGGATCACGTGCGTGATCAGATGGAGATTTTCATCAAAGCCGCTCAATTGCGAAATGAAGCGCTCGACCACCTTTTGATTTTTGGTCCTCCAGGTTTGGGTAAAACCACGCTTGCGAACATCGTTGCCAATGAGATGGAAGTGAACATTCGTACCACTTCTGGCCCTGTACTCGAGAAAGCAGGGGACTTAGCGGCGCTGTTGACCAATTTAGAAGAAAACGATGTGTTGTTCATTGATGAGATCCACCGCTTAAGCCCGATGGTTGAAGAGGTGTTGTATCCAGCGATGGAAGACTACCAGTTAGACATTATGATTGGTGAAGGTCCGGCGGCACGCTCTATCAAAATTGATTTACCACCTTTCACTTTGATCGGTGCAACGACGCGTGCAGGCTCTTTGACATCACCATTGCGTGACCGTTTTGGTATTACTCAGCGTCTTGAATACTACAAAGTGAAAGACCTGCAAGATATCGTTCAGCGCAGTGCTGACTGTTTGGGCTTATCTATGGAGTCGGAAGGGGCGTTAGAAGTTGCTCGCCGTGCTCGTGGCACGCCACGTATTGCTAACCGATTGCTACGCCGAGTTCGTGACTATGCGGAAGTAAAAGGCAACGGTCATATTTGTGCTGATACCGCAGACAAAGCATTGAACATGCTTGATGTCGATGCCGAAGGTTTCGATTATATGGACCGTAAGCTGCTGTTAGCGATCATGGAGAAGTTTGGTGGTGGACCTGTTGGTTTGGACAACATGGCAGCGGCGATCGGTGAAGAGAAAGACACCATCGAAGACGTTCTTGAACCATATCTAATCCAACAAGGCTATTTGCAACGCACTCCGCGTGGTAGAATTGCCACCGATCGTGCTTATTTGCATTTCGGAATTGAAAAGTAAGATTTCAACGCTGGGCACGTAGTGCTCAGCTTTTCACCAATGTTGACCAACCTCTCATTTATTAAATCTCTTCTAATACTAAATAGGTAATAAAAACTTATTGGTTGTTAACTCTATGTTCTTAGCCAACTGATAAATCTCTCTCCTGATTACGCTCCTTTAACATCCCTTTTAAATATCGTTTGATCTAGATCAAATTGATGGATTTTTGTTCAAATTCGACGCCTAAAGATTGATATATATCAAAGCGCTTTCCTGCTATAAACCTTTTGAAACAAACTGTTTTTAGAAGTAATATTAGGCCCAGCTATATTAGCTGATGCTTAACAATTAACTAACCAACGAAGCACATTTTTGCAACAAAGCGTTGTGATAATTCAACATTTTTCAAGTGTAAATAACACTTGTGTATGGATTGCAATATGTAGAGAGTGTCATTCAGCCGACACATAGGAGTTACCATGATTGACGTAGTTGATCTGTCGCGGTTGCAGTTTGCACTGACAGCGATGTATCACTTCCTATTCGTACCATTGACCCTTGGTATGGCCTTCCTTTTGGCCATTATGGAATCGATGTACGTAATGACGAACAAGCAAATCTACAAGGACATGACCAAGTTCTGGGGTAAGCTGTTCGGTATTAACTTTGCACTTGGTGTGGCTACCGGCCTTACCATGGAGTTCCAGTTTGGTACGAACTGGTCTTACTATTCCCACTATGTAGGTGACATCTTCGGTGCGCCACTTGCGATCGAAGCACTGGTTGCTTTCTTCCTGGAGTCAACTTTTGTTGGTCTATTCTTCTTCGGGTGGGATCGTCTATCGAAACGTCAACACTTGGCGGTAACCTGGTTGGTTGCTCTAGGTTCTAACTTCTCTGCACTTTGGATTCTTATCGCGAACGGCTGGATGCAAAACCCAGTAGGCGCTGAGTTCAACTTCGAAACCATGCGTATGGAAATGGTGAGCTTTGCAGACGTTGTTCTAAACCCAGTAGCGCAAGTTAAATTTGTACACACAGTAGCGTCAGGTTACACGTGTGGTGCAATGTTCGTTCTAGGCATCAGTTCATACTACCTACTGAAAGGCCGTGACGTGGCGTTTGCTCGTCGCTCATTTGCTATCGCAGCATCTTTCGGTATGGCAGCAATCCTATCGACAATCGTTCTAGGTGACGAATCTGGTTACGAGTTGGGTGAAGTTCAAAAAGTGAAACTAGCGGCAGTTGAAGCAGAATGGCACACAGAGCCTGCGCCTGCAGCATTCACGCTATTTGGTATTCCAAACCAAGAAACAATGAACACCGATTACGCAATCAAGATCCCTTACGTAATGGGTATCATCGCAACGCGTTCATTTGACGAGCAAGTAACAGGTCTACACGATCTACGTGAAGAGCACGTTGACCGTATCCGTACAGGTATGTACGCGTACGAGCTACTTGAAAAACTGCGCGCAGGCGACAAGTCTGAAGCAAACATGACTGCGTTTGACGAAGTGAAAGGTGACCTAGGTTACGGTCTACTTCTAAAACGTTACACAGAAAACGTTGTTGATGCGACAGAAGATCAAATTCAAGCGGCTGCGGATGATTCTATCCCAACAGTTTGGCCACTATTCTGGTCATTCCGTATCATGGTTGCGTGTGGTTTCATCATGCTATTCGTATTCGGTGCGTCATTCATCCAAACATGTCGTCAGAAGATCGAACAGAAACCTTGGGTTCTTAAGGCTGCATTGTTCAGCATTCCACTTCCATGGATTGCGATCGAAGCAGGTTGGTTCGTCGCAGAATACGGTCGTCAGCCTTGGGCAGTAGGTGAAATTCTACCAGTTCACGTAGCTGCATCTGCACTGACTGCAGGTCAGATTTGGACTTCACTATTCGCAATCCTAGCGCTATACACTGTGTTCCTAATCGCAGAAGTATACCTAATGGTGAAATTCGCTCGTAAAGGTCCAAGCAGCCTGAAAACAGGTCGCTACCACTTCGAGCAAAACGCTGACTCTGTTGAAGACAAAGTTAGTCGCCAAGTAGAAGCGTAAGGCAAGGAGACAACAAGATGTTTGATTACGAAATCTTGCGATTCATCTGGTGGGTACTGATCGGTGTTCTACTAGTTGGTTTCGCGATTACTGACGGTTTCGATATGGGTGTAGGCGCGCTTGTACCTGTAATCGGTAAAAACGACACGCAACGTCGTGTGATGATTAACTCAATCGCTCCGCACTGGGATGGTAACCAAGTATGGCTTATCACTGCAGGTGGTGCATTGTTCGCAGCATGGCCTTTGGTTTACGCGACATCGTTCTCTGGTTTCTACCTAGCGATGATCCTAACTCTAGCGGCACTTTGGCTACGTCCAATCGGTCTTGATTACCGTTCGAAAATTGAAGATCCAAAATGGCGTAACACTTGGGATATCTGTATCTCAATCAGTGGCTTCGTTCCACCAATCATCTTTGGTGTTGCGTTTGGTAACCTTCTACAAGGTGTTCCGTTCCAGTTGAACGAATTCCTAATGCCAACGTACCACGGTTCATTCTTCGGTCTACTAAACCCATTTGCTCTGCTATGTGGTCTAGTAAGCTTGTTCATGATCCTGATGCAAGGCGCAACTTGGCTGCAAATGAAAACAACTGGCGAAGTACACACTCGTGCTCGTAACGTAGCTCAGCTTACTGGCCTACTAACAGTGGTTGCTTTCGTAGCAGCAGGCTTCTGGATCCAAAACATTGAAGGCTACGTAATCGTAGGTGGTATCGACACTGCAGCAGCGTCTAACCCTCTAAACAAAGAGGTTATCCGTGAAGCAGGCGCGTGGATGACGAACTTCGAAACTTACCCACTACTATGGGCTGCACCTGTATTGGGTGTTGCTATGCCGCTTCTAGCTGTATTGGCATCTCGTCTAGAGAAGTGTGGTATTGCATTCCTAACATCAAGCTTAGGTAACGCTGGCGTTATCTTTACTGCTGGTATTGCGATGTTCCCATTCATCATGCCATCAGACCTAGTGCCAAGCCACAGCTTAACAATGTGGGATGCAACGTCATCTGAGCTGACTCTGAACCTAATGACAGGCGTAGCGTTTGTAATGGTTCCAATCATCTTGGCTTACACGTCTTGGACTTACTACAAGATGTTCGGTCGCTTGGATGATCAGTTCATCGAAGACAACAAAAACTCACTTTACTAAGGAGCTATTACTATGTGGTATTTCGCATGGATTCTAGGTGTACTACTTGCTTGTGCATTCGGTATCATCAACGCTCTTTGGTTAGAGCACTCAGAAATGATGGATAAAGACAGTGAGTAATCTCGCTGACAAGGTAGCGAAACTTCACGCACCAATGGACAAGACTCTGTTGAGAGTCTTGGCCTTAATCCTCGGCTTTATGCACGTTGGATTGGTGATGTGGGACCCAAACGCATACCATCGAGAAATTGGTGGCTTTAATGCGTTTATCGCGCCAGCATTGATTTGGGCTTGTTGCTCAAGCATGGTGTATGGCGTGGGTTTTAAACCGAGAAGCTGGTACTGGCAAGTATTGTTCAGCCCTTACTTCTCACTCGCTATCCTAATTTATCTAACTGCACTCTATTTCATGTAAGCGTTACACTCTGAAATAAAGTCGGTTACTAAATCATCGAATAAAAGCCAGGCAGTTTGTCTGGCTTTTATTTTTTCTACAAAATTCAAAAATATTCCCTTCGCTCAGTACCAATTACTGCCGCTTCAGTTATAGTAATTGCTTTAAAGAATTGAAATTACTGGTACTCCCTTGCAAGGCACATCAAATCCCTTCCGCTGGCCGATCACCGTGTATTACGAAGACACGGATGCGGGCGGCGTTGTATATCATTCAAATTATTTGAAATTCTTTGAACGTGCACGCACTGAGATGTTGCGTGAAAAAGGCGTTTCCCAACATGTGTTATTGGAACAAAACATAGGCTTTGTTGTCCGACACATGGATATCGATTTCAACCAAGGCGCTAGGCTGGACGAGCATTTGACCGTTCTAACCCGAGTGTCAGAAATCAAACGTGCTTCTTTGCAATTCTGTCAAGAGTTAGTCAATGATGAAGGCAGAACATTGTGCAAGGCAATGGTTAAGGTAGCATGTATCGATAATAAGAAAATGAAGCCAATTGCGATTCCATCATTTATCAATTCGGAGCTAACAAATAGTGACTGCTGATATTTCCATTTTAGATCTCTTTCTTCAGGCCAGTCTGTTGGTAAAGCTTGTGATGTTGACACTGCTAGGCATGTCAATCGCATCATGGGCTATGATCATTAAGCGCAGCAAAGTCTTATCTCAAGCATCAAAAGATGCAGAGTCATTTGAAGACAAATTTTGGTCGGGCACGGATCTTTCACAGCTTTATCAAAAAGTGAAAGGCCGCAAAGACGACATCACGGGCACAGAAGAAATCTTCTACGCAGGTTTTACCGAGTTCGCACGCCTACGTAAGAGCAACGCAAACTCACCCGCTTACATCATGGAAGGTACTGGCCGTGCAATGCGCGTCGCCGTTGCTCGTGAAGTTGATGAACTTGAAACCAGCCTACCATTCCTTGCAACGGTTGGTTCTATCAGTCCATACATTGGTCTGTTTGGTACCGTTTGGGGCATCATGCACGCGTTCATCGCTTTAGGTGAGGTAAAGCAAGCAACGCTTTCAATGGTAGCGCCCGGTATCGCAGAAGCACTGATTGCGACAGCGATGGGCCTATTCGCGGCAATCCCTGCGGTAATGGCTTACAACCGTCTAAGTAACAAAGTAAGTAAGCTAGAACACACATACGCAACTTTCTCTGAAGAATTCCACAGCATTCTGCACCGTCAAGCGATGGCGGGTCGAGACAGCGCAAGTAAGGAATAAGTCATGGCGGGTTACCAACCTAAAAAGCGTAAAATGACTGCAGAGATCAACGTCGTACCTTACATTGACGTGATGCTTGTTCTGTTGATCATTTTCATGGCGACCGCTCCATTTGTGACTCAAGGCGTGGATGTGGATCTACCACAAACGTCGACGGCTGAATCCATGCAAGATCTGGCTGGTGATACTGACAGCAGCTTCATCATTATCGAAATCGATCGTGACGGCAATTTAGGTCTGAGCGTGAATGATGAAGAGGTTCAACGCGGTCTATCACTACAAGACGTGATTGTGCGTGTGAAAGCCGAGCGTGAGATTAAGCCTGATTCACCTGTTGCAGTCGGTGGTGATGCGGCAACGCCATACGCTGACGTTGTACTTTTGCTTGACGAGTTAAGTCGTGCAGGCATCCCAAAAGTGGGTCTGATGACCGATATCAAGGAATAGACATCGTACATCTATGAAAGACAACAAGAAGAAACGCAAAGAATACACCAAGCCGATAGCGATATCGGTTGGTTTGCATGCGCTGTTGGTCGTTGCTCTGCTTTGGGGTACGGATTTCACAATGTCGAAACCAGAGCCGACAGGGCAGATGGTTCAGGCCGTGGTGATTGATCCAAAACTTGTTCAGAAACAAGCGAACGAGATTCGTCAGCAACGCGAAAAAGCCGCGAAGAAAGAGCAAGACCGTCTGGATAAACTGAGACGTGAAGCTGAGCAGCTTGAGAAAAACCGCAAAGCTGAAGAAGAACAGATTCGTAAGCTAAAAGAGCAGCAGGCAAAAGACGCCAAAGCCGCTCGTGAAGCTGAAGCTGCTCGCAAGAAGAAAGAACAAGAACGTAAGGCCGAAGAAGAACGCACTCGCAAAGCGAAAGAGCAAGCGGCAAAAGCCGAGCAAGAGCGTAAAGCCAAAGAAGAGGCAGTACGTAAGGCAGAGCAGGAACGTGTAGCGCGTGAGAAAGCCGCGAAAGAAGCGGAAGAAAAAGCGAAACGTGAACGCGAAGCTGCAGCAAAAGCCGAACAAGAACGCATCGCGAAAGAAAAGGCAGCCAAAGAGGCCGCAGAGAAAGCGCGTAAAGAAAAAGAGCGTCTTGAGCAAATCGAGCGTGAGCGTAAAGAACAAGAAGCGGCACTGGATGACATCTTTGCCGGTCTAGAAAGTGAGTCGAGTGCAAACCAACAGGCACAAGGGCAATTTGTCGCTGACGAAGTTTCTCGTTACAGCTCAATCTATACTCAGCTTATTCAAAGCAAATTGCTAAAGGACGACTACCTATTGGGAAAGGAGTGTAGAGTTAACATTAAGCTGATTCCGACAGGGGCAGACATGATAGTCTCATCGGTGAGTGTGCTTTCTGGAGACTCTAGAGTATGTGCGGCTGCAAAGAGTGCAATCGCACAAGTGCCAAGTTTTCCAATGTCTACCGATTCAACAGTTAACCAAAGGCTGAAGGATATTAACCTTACGGTCGCACTACAACAATAAGGGATAAGCCGTGATTAAACGTCTTTTACTAGGAATGTTTGTACTGCTTGGCAGTCTGACGAGTGTAGCTCATGCTGCATTAGAGCTGGTGATTACCGATGGTATTGATTCAGCACGACCAATTGCTGTTGTTCCATTCAAATGGGAAGGCAGTGAACCGCTTCCTACCGATATTTCTGCTGTGATTGCTTCTGACTTGCAACGCAGTGGTAAATTCAGCCCGGTACCAACCAGCAAAATGCCCCAAACGCCATTCAACGAATCAGAGGTGAACTTTGACGCGTGGACCGGCTTAGGTGTGGACGCATTGCTTACTGGCTCAATCAAAAAGAACGAGCAGGGTAACTACGTAGTCAACTACCAATTGGTTGACGTAGTGCGCGGCCAGCTAACTGGTGGTAAGAGCAAAGCATTGGGTGGTGACGGTGAGCTAGTCCTTTCTAAAGATCATGTTCTGTTCAACAAGGTTGCAACAGTTGAAGGCCCACGTATGCGTGAATACGCACACCGCATCTCTGACTTGGTTTACGAGCAGTTGACGGGTGAACGTGGTGCGTTTATGACGCGTATTGCTTACGTGGTAGTGAACGATAAAGATAACTTCCCTTACCAACTTCGCGTGGCGGATTATGATGGCTACAACGAGCGTTTAGTTCTGCGTTCTAAGCAGCCACTGATGTCTCCTGCATGGTCTCCAGATGGTCAAAAGCTGGCTTATGTTAGCTTCCAAAATGGCCAAGCTGAAATCTTCATCATGAACATCTATACCGGCGAGCGCGAGAAGATTACTTCATACCCTCGTCACAATGGTGCGCCAAGATTCTCTCCAGATGGCAGTCAGTTAGCACTGGTACTTTCTAAGACTGGCTCGCTTCAGGTATACACTTTGGATCTGAAAACTCGCAAGCTGACACAAATTACGCGTGGCAGATCAAATAATACAGAACCGTTCTGGCACCCTGATGGTAAATCACTGATTTTCACATCTGACAGGGGTGGTAAACCACAGATTTATCAAGTAGATTTGGGCAGCGGCTCTACTAACCGCTTGACTTGGCAAGGCAGCCAAAACTTAGGTGGTCAAATCACCCCTGATGGTCGATTCCTAGTTATGGTGAATCGCAGTGATTCGGGTTTCAACTTGGCTAAACAAGATTTGGAAACAGGCGCTCTTCAGGTTCTAACAAAAACATTGCTTGATGAGTCTCCGAGCATTGCCCCAAATGGTGGCATGGTTATCTATAGCTCGATTTACAACAAGAAAAACGTACTATCGATGGTGTCAATTGATGGTCGATTTAAAGCTAGATTACCGGCAACAAATGGGCGTGTAAGAGCTCCCGCATGGTCACCGTTTTTGTAGTAAGAAAAATTGATTAATAAAGGAAAATAAGATGCAACTGAACAAGGTTCTAAAAGGGCTACTAATCGCGATTCCTGTGATGGCTATGACAGCATGTAGTTCAAGTGATGACGCTGCTTCTAACACTGGTGCAGAAACAAACACTGGTGCTTCAGAAACAACAGTAGTAACGCCGATCGATCCAAATGGTCAGCTAACGGAGCAAGAGCTAAAAGAGCAAGCGCTACGTGAAACTCAAACTATCTACTTCGCATTTGATAACTCAACAATCGCGGGCGATTACGAAGAAATGCTAGCAGCTCACGCTTCTTACCTAAGCAAGAACCCTGCTCTTAAAGTAACGATTGAAGGTCACGCGGATGAGCGTGGTACGCCTGAGTACAACATCGCACTTGGCGAGCGTCGTGCTGAAGCAGTATCGAACTACCTACAAGCACTAGGTGTTCAAGCTGACCAAATCTCTATCGTTAGCTACGGTGAAGAGAAGCCACTTCTTCTAGGTCAATCTGAAGAAGTTTACGCTAAGAACCGTCGTGCGGTTCTAGTATACTAATTCGAGGTAAACCTCATGTTCAGTAACACTAAGCGCGCTGTTACGCTTACGTTACTGGCAAGTGCAGCGAACTTCGCGTTTGCTGCACCAGCTCCAGTATCAGATCTCAACAGCACATCATCAGTATCTACTCGATCTTCTTCAGAAAGCGACATCGAGCGTTTAGAGCGCTTGCTGCAAAATCGCAACCGCGTTCAGCTTCAAATGCAAGAGCAAATTGACCAAATGTCACAAGAGATCAGTGATCTACGTGGTCAGTTAGAGCGCAACAGCTACGAGATGCAGCAAATGCTGAAACGTCAGCGAGAGTTGTTCGTTGAGTTAGATCGAGTGCGTGGCGAAATGAAAGCTGCGCCAGTAAAAGAAACCAAACCAGCGGAAACGGGTGGTAAGTACTCATCGAATGCCGATGAGCAAACGGCTTACCAAGATGCGGTGGACTTGATCCTTAAGAAACGCGACTACACTGGCGCGATCGCTGCATTCCAACAGTTCCAAAAGGACTATCCTGATTCAACTTACTCAGCGAACTCGCATTACTGGCTAGGTCAGTTGTACTTCGCTAAGAAACAGGACAAAGAGGCCGTGAAAAGCTTTGCTGCTGTGGTTTCTTACAAAGATTCCAACAAGCGTGCAGACGCATTGGTTAAGCTAGGCGATATCGCAGAGCGTAACAAAAATGACGCACAGGCGAAGAAATACTATCAGCAAGTTGTTGATGAGTACCCGGGCAGTGCCTCGGCGAAAGTTGCAGGCTCTAAGCTGAAGTAATCACGCCTAATCGGTAGCAAGACAATATCAAAGGGAGCAGAGGCTCCCTTTTTGTTTTTTGTATCCCTATCTCTTTCTACTCCTTATCTCCCTATGCCTCAATCCCCATCAATTCTTCTCGATATTCGTCTCTGCGTTGCTGAGCTGAGATGTAACAAGCGTTCATTCTCTACAGTTAGAATTGTTACTTACAACAAAGATATACGGCTAGACTGCTATAAATTCCGGTTACGGGTTGGTTTTTGAAAATCAACAAGGTTACAATACTCGGATTAAAGGAAGTTGCGTAGAGCAAGAGCAATGAGCCACATACTAGATAAAATCGAGACAGTTTACCCATTCCCTCCAAAACCAATCCCATTAAGCCAAGAAGAAAAAGCCGATTACATCGAGCGAATCAAAAAGCTGCTTAAAGAGAAAGACGCGGTACTTATCGCGCACTACTACACCGATCCTGAGATCCAAGCTTTGGCTGAAGAGACCGGCGGTTTTGTTGGTGATTCGCTAGAAATGGCGAAATTTGGTAACCGTCACCCAGCAAGCACACTGATCATTGGTGGTGTGCGCTTTATGGGCGAATCTGCAAAGATCCTTACGCCTGAAAAACGCATTCTGATGCCAACGCTAGAGGCTGAATGCTCTCTTGATCTTGGCTGTCCAGCAGACAAGTTCAGCGAATTCTGTGATGCACACCCTGACCATACGGTCGTGGTATACGCAAACACGTCGGCAGCGGTAAAAGCGCGCGCTGATTGGGTAGTTACATCAAGCATCGCTCTAGAGATTGTTGAACACCTAGACGCAGAAGATAAGCCAATCATCTGGGGCCCTGACCGTCACCTAGGTTCATACATCGCGAACAAGACAGGCGCAGACATGTTGCTATGGCAAGGTGAGTGTGTGGTTCACGATGAGTTCTCTGCAGATGCACTACGCAAGATGAAGAACGTATACCCAGATGCCGCTATCCTAGTGCACCCAGAGTCTCCTGCGAGTGTGGTGGAACTTGCCGATGCAGTGGGTTCTACAAGTCAGCTAATCAAAGCGGCGAAAGAGCTTCCTCAGCAACAAATGATCGTGGCTACTGACAAAGGTATCTTCTTTAAGATGCAGCAGCTAGTGCCAGAAAAAGAGCTGATTGAAGCACCAACGGCAGGCGCGGGTGCAACGTGTCGCAGCTGTGCACACTGTCCTTGGATGGCTATGAACGGCCTTAAAGCGATTGAAAAAGCATTGAGTGAAGGTGGCGCAGAGCACGAAATCTTTGTTGATGAAGCACTACGTGTGAAATCTCTGATCCCACTGAACCGCATGTTAGATTTCGCAGAGCAGCTCAATATGCAGGTGAAAGGCAACGCTTAGTCAGTTTTTCAGACCAAAGTTTGCTACGACAAATCTCAAAAACCAGCCGAATATGGCTGGTTTTTTTGTTTCTTACAATCAATGAGTTAGTATTTAGTTATAGCAATCAGAAAGGAATCGGAAACTTATGGCTGTATGGCTAGTACTGAAAAAGTGGCTAAGTACCCATCTTTTCAAATTGAGCAACCGAAACCTTCTTGTCATTAGTGGCGCATATATTGCCATCTCATGGTTGTTGCTGGCCCTCGCGGGAGAGCACGCACTAACCGATAACTTCTCGAACTTCATTTACTACCTTATGGTCACTGCCTCTACAGTGGGCTATGGCGATCATTCACCCGTCACCGATATGGGCAAGTGGGTAGTTGTGTTGTTTATCATCCCTGGTGGTCTGAGCTTATTTGCCGCCATTTTGGGACGAGTGGCGGGAAGCGCGGTCGACTATTGGCGAGCGGGAATATTGGGCAAACGGAGAGTAAGAGTGGAAAACCATATCGTATTATTGGGTTGGAATGGCGCACGTACCATGCATCTGATCCGCATGTTGCAACATGAAGAACATGGCAAGCGTCCAATCGTTTTGTGCAGTCGTTCAGACATTGAAAACCCACTGCCGGGTGAGATTGGTTTTATCAAGGTTAACAGCTATACCGATGCGCAGGAGATGAAGAACGCCAACATCACCGAAGCGAACTGTATCATTGTTGATAATCTCACCGATGACATCACCCTCTCAGCCGCCTTGTATTGTGCCTCTGTGAATCCTGATGCACACTTGCTCGCTTACTTCAAAGACGATGCGTTGGGCCGATTGTTGAGCCAGCACTGCCCGAGAGCGGAATGTATCCCAGCTGTAGGGGCAGAGATGCTTGCCAAAGCGGCGGTGGATCCGGGCTCAAGTGCACTCCATCAAGAGCTGTTGGCTTCAACACGTGGTATGACTCAGTACTCTGTGATTTACCCTGAAGATCAACCAACGACGACGGTCGAGACGATCTTTGGGTTCATTAAGAAGCACCATCAAGCGACCTTGATCGCTTTCGATCTTGGTAGTGGCATTGAGCTTAACCCAGAGCTCAGTGCTAAAGTGCCACCGAGCACTAAACTGTTTTATATTGCCGATGAGCGAATTGATGATTTCGCTTGGACAGACATGAACAAGGACAAATAATGCACATGATTGCCGACCTCTTGGCAGGTTTTCCTAACTTTCTTATCTATTTTTCTGTTTCGATTATCTTCGTACTGGCGTTCAAGTTCATCTACGTCAAACTGACGCCATACGATGAATGGCACCTGATCAAAGAAGAGAAAAACACCGCGGCTGCGGTTGCGTTAAGTGGTGCGTTCCTTGGTTATTGCTTAGCGATTGCAGGTGCGGCGACTAACTCAGTGAACATCGTCGATTTCATGGTGTGGGGCGTTGTGGCCATGCTCGCGCAAATCATTGCGTTTGGTATCGTACGTTTCATTCTTTTGCCAAAAGTCTCAGAGCGTATTGAGAATGATGAAGTGCCAGCGGGCATTGTGCTAGCTGCCGTCTCTGTCTCTGTCGGCGTGCTGAACGCGGCTTGCATGACGTACTAGGAGGAGCGATGAAACGCAGTTCTAACGTCAAACGTTCTTCAATGGACAAAAGCTTTAAAGTTGGACGAATCATTCCATTCGTTGCTTTTGGTGGCATCTTCTTTCTGGCAACACACGAATCGAAAACGGAAGGTTACATCTACACCGATGCGGATGAGTGTAAATCGGATGCGCCAGAGTTCAGCGAACAGTGTGAAATCGCGTATCAAGAAGCGATGGCGAAAGCAGAAGAAAACGCACCACGCTATAACAATGAGTACGAGTGTGAAGACGATTTCTACGAAGACGATTGTTACTACAGCTCACGCCACCGTTCTTACGTACCATTTGTGGGAGGATACTTCTTCAGCCGTGCAGTCAGCGGTTTAAGTGGTTACAACAAAAGCTACTATTCAGAGCCGATGTATCGCTACAAATCCAAGTATTACAACGGCGCAGGGCAGTTCTACGGCTCTTACCGTAATCAACCGACTAAGGTGGCGACGAGTAACCTAAACAAGCGAGGTGGCGGTACGATTGGCCGTGCCATGTCGCGAGGTGGATTCGGTAAAGCAGTATCAGTGAGTCGTGGCGGTTAACAGCGATGTTTCGACGAGAAATACAAGAAAGAGAAAACTGGCGTGATTTAGCACGCCAGTTTGGTTTTGGTTTCCATTCTATGTATGACCAACCCTACTGGGATGAGAGTGCTTACTATCAATTCTCTCTTTCCCAAATCGAACAAGACATTGAAGACCCAACCGAGGAGCTTCATCAAATGTGTCTTGAAATCGTGGACGAGGTCGTACGAAGTGAGCGATTACTGACGCAATGTGCCATTCCTGAAGCCATGTGGTCCCAAGTGGCTTCCTCTTGGCAACGCAGAGAGCCATCCCTCTATTCAAGAATGGATTTTGCTTACAACGGTTCATCACCAGCAAAACTTCTAGAGAACAATGCAGATACCCCTACCTCTCTGTTTGAAACAGGCTTTTGGCAGTGGGTATGGTTAGAAGATGTGGTTAACAAAGGCCGCATCCACCAAAGTGCGGATCAGTTTAATATTCTGCAAGATTTCCTCATTGAGCGCTTCGCCGAGATCGCCAAATTGCAACCGGGGCAGACGTTGCATTTCAGTTGCTGCAAATACACCGAAGAAGACAAAGGCACAGTGCAATATCTGGAAGATTGCGCCCGTGAAGCTGGTTTAGCTACGGCGTTTGTTTTTGTCGAAGATATTGGTGTGACAGAAGAAGGGCAGTTTGTTGATGCCGATGACCGAGCGATTCGTTGGATGTTCAAACTCTACCCGTGGGAATTCATGTTCGAAGAGCAATACAGCCAGTATCTCGCAACTTCGAGTGTGAATTGGTTAGAGCCGATGTGGAAGTCGATTCTGTCTAACAAAGCGCTATTACCGTTGCTTTGGGAGCGTTTTCCAAATCATCCTAATCTCCTGCCTGCGTATTTTGCGAACGATCCAAAAGCGAGCAGTTTGAAAGACTATGTCATCAAGCCTTTTTTTTCTCGCGAAGGCGCAAACATAGAGATCGTCAAAAATGGACAGCGTTTAGTGAAAACTCCTGGCCCGTACGAATCGAGCCAAAACATCGTCCAGCAATATCATCCGCTACCGAAATTTGGTCAGAGCCATACTTTGATTGGCAGCTGGTTAGTCAATGACAAAGCCGCCGGCATTTCCATTCGAGAAGACAGCAGTTTAGTCACGCAAGATATGGCGCGCTATATTCCCCACGTTATTCTCGATTGATCAAAAAAGCTCTCCAACGTGGAGAGCTTTTTCATCAAATGCAGTCTGCTTTAGGTGAGTAAAGCGTCTTACTCTTCTTCTGCTAGCATAACGCCGCGTTGAGTCAGACCACCAAGCATCATTGGCATCGCATTGAAGATCTCTTCAAACTGCTCTAAACCTTCCATGCCTTGCTCTGCAAGTGTCGCGATCGTTGTTTCTGGATCGTAAAGCATAGTAAGAGAAAGCAGAACACCCCCCAGTAGAGCGCTGTCTTCGCTATCTGCAGGCATCAAGTTTTCCCAGTCATCACGAGTGATTTGCCAGCCTTGAAGTACGCCTTCACAGAAATCACGCGTGTTCGCTGAAACGATATCTTGATCATCCAGTTCACAACCTTCTGGCCATTGCCATGAACCTTCTAGAAGAGCAGGACGAGTTTGGTTCCACATTTGAACAATCTCATCAATGTACTGCTCTAGTTGTTCGCCATCAGAGAAGGGTGCGGTTTCTTCACCACCCCATAAGAACGGCAGCCACTCTTGAGGGTTTAGAACGTTTGGCGCACACGCCATCGACGTTACAAAGCCTTGAGTTTTCGCTAGGTTTAGTAGTTTTCCATCAAGTTCTGGAAGAGAAAGGATGTCTTGTAGTTTCAAAATCGAATACCATTTGTTAATGGGCTGGTTGGTTGCGCTCATATTACCAATCAATCAGCGATAAATCGATATTAGGGAATGATTCGTCTACATCTATGGAAATTCGTTCGTCACTCAGAAAAAAAAGCATTCTCGCCCTAACGCTTTATTTGTGTTTCTTTATCGCGACCATTGGCTCCGTCGTGTACCTCGTTGTTGACCCGCCAGTTCGAGAAAAGCTCGAACGTAATTTGAATTTACGCACCCAATTACTCGCATCTCAAATCGAGGGGCCATTGACCAGCTCCGTTGGATTGCTGAACAGCTTGGTCGGGTTAGGGCAAACACCAACAGCCGATATTTCGCTGCAAGGTACCATTCCTCAGTTGCTTGCCGTGAGTGATGACATCATCGTCAGTGGCGGTTTATGGCCAAAGCCGACACTCGAAGATGAGCGCTGGCAATACACAAGTTTATTTTTCAATAAGAACGAGCACGGCAGCTTAGATCAAATCCATTCTTACAATAACCCCGAGTCCGGTGGTTACGACAACGAGCCATGGTATCAATCTGTGGCGAATAAGCCCGCTGGTTATGTCAGTTGGTCTGGCGTTTATATTGACACCTTTACCCAAGTTCAGATGATCACGGCTTCAGCGCCTTACTACAAAGAGGGCGTTTTCGCTGGTGTCGCCACGGTCGATTTATCCCTCGAAGCGCTATTCCAATTCATTCGCGAGCACACCAACCAATACTCTTTAGGCGTGGTGATCCGTGACGCGGATGGACAAGTCGTGATTGAGCATAACTTTCATCTCACCAAAGACATTTACATCAGTCAGCTTGAATTCGGCGCTTTCCAATGGCAAATGGACGTTGTGAATGCCAAAGTTCAAGTTGCAGAACAAGTGTTTGATCAAGTGATGAGTGTAGAGCGGGGCATCATACCTTTCTTATTGATCTGCGTGCTGGTGGGCTACTACCTACTGAATCGATACATTGTGGAACCCATCGTCCGCATCGCGCAAAAAGTTGATGACTCCAAAACTGGTGGCATCATCGACATTACCTACGACAGTGAAGATGAAATCGGGCACTTGATCACCAAGTTTAATGAGAAAACCGTCTACCTAGAGCAAGAGCGCATCAAAGCGCAGGCATCCACCAATGCGAAAACGGCATTTTTGGCGACGCTATCTCATGAAATTCGAACGCCGATGAATGGTGTGTTGGGAACGGCGCAAATCCTGCTGAAAACCCAGTTAACCGACGAGCAGAGAAAGCACCTCAACACCCTTTATGACTCAGGCGATCACATGATGACGTTGCTAAACGAAATCTTGGATTACTCGAAGATTGAGCAGGGGCACATCGAGATTGATAACACCCCATTCCCAATTGATTCGATTCTGGGCAGTACCAACAGTGTCTATCACACCTTGTGTGCTGAGAAGGGCCTGCAATTCCGCGTGATTTCCAATGTGCCAGAGGGGCGTTGGTACAACAACGATAAAGCGCGACTGCGCCAAGTTTTGTTCAATCTGCTCAATAATGCAGTCAAGTTCACCGACCGAGGCTATGTAGAGGTAGAACTGACAGAGTATGTCGAGGGGCAGCAAACGCGCTTGCGCATTAGCGTAAAAGATACAGGCATCGGCATTAGTCCTGACGCTCAGGAACGCATCTTTAGGCCGTTTGAGCAGGCGGAATCTTCGACCACGCGTCGATATGGCGGCACAGGCCTTGGACTCGCGATTGTTAAGCAAATTTCCGAGCACATGGGCGGTAGCATTACCGTGCAGAGCCAAGAATGTATCGGCACTAAGTTTGTGGTCGAACTTGATCTAAACCCCTGTGAAGCGGGGATATTGGAGCCTACCAGCACACACAAACTTGATTGCCAAGGTTTACGTGCGCTGATCGTTGAAGATAACCGCACCAACACCATCATCATGGAGACTTTCTTACGCTCGAAGGGTTTCGCTTGTGTTTGTGTCGAGAATGGCAAACAAGCCGTAGAGCAGGTGTCCAGTCAGAAGTTTGATTTGGTATTAATGGACAACCACATGCCGGTGCTCGATGGGGTAGGCGCAATAGCGGTGATTCGCTCTATGGATACCCCCGCAAAATCTGTGTTGATCTTCGGGTGTACGGCCGATGTATTCAAAGAGACACAAGAGAGAATGCTGGATGTAGGCGCTAACCACATTATTGCAAAACCTATTGTTGAATCAGAATTGGATGATGCTTTGTATCGCCACGCTTCTATCCTCTATCAATACCAAGATAAGCAGGGGAATAAACCAGTAACACCGCACGATGTAGATGCGTTACTTTTGAACTTCTATCTAGCGTTAGATGATGGCAACCTCACTCAAGCGCTAACGACGCTGTCTTATATTCTCGATAGTGTGCAACCGAGCATGACAGAAGAGCTAAGCAGCGTTATCGAACGTATTGAAAGCCACTTACTCAAAGCCTTATCTCCTGAGCAAGAAGACATCGATCAGCTCACCATATTATTGGCAGATCAATAACCTCACACATAAAAAGGAAGTCGCTTGAACCGAGGTTCGAGCCACTTCCTCTGTTCAAGCCCATTTCTCTAACCCCACAAACTTCGCATTTACTCTGAAAATCGACCTCCAAGTAGCATAAGCCGATCTTTTTGAAATTCACTTACCAGATATTTCTCTGGTTTTCTGCGTGTTTTCGTGTGCTAAGTCGTTTATTAGTAAATAAATTACGTTTTTAAACCTCATTTTAGGTCGTTTTAAGGTGGTTTTTACTGGTTTTGGTGAAAGCTGCTACTTTTGGGCTTAAAGTTGGTTATTAATTTACAACCAAGAATTTAAAACGGAATCATAAACTGAAAATATTGTGTTTTAATAGCGCCATTAACTGCTATGTGGTTTTAAATGCAGTAAATCATTTTATAGATGTCTTTTTTAATAGTGTTTGATTTTAGAGGTTGTAAATGAAGTCTCGTGGACCATTTTGTATTCGTAACGCCGCAGCGGATACTTTTGCTATGGTGGTTTTTTGTTTTATCACAGGGATGATCATTGAGATTTTGATCTCGGGTATGACGTTCGAGCAGTCTCTGGCATCACGCACGCTGTCTATTCCAGTCAACATCGCAATTGCATGGCCTTATGGCATGTTCCGTGACTGGGTGCTACGCCAAGGCAACAAGCTTTCCCCTTCCTCTTTCATGAAGAACGTATCTGATTTGGTGGCGTACGTGCTATTCCAATCTCCAGTTTACGCAGGTATTTTGTTTGCGGTAGGCGCATCGACTGACCAAATTATTACAGCAGTGGCGAGTAACGCGGTAGTATCTTGCGGTATGGGTGTACTTTACGGTTACTTCCTTGACCAATGCCGCCGTTGGTTCCGAGTACCTGGTTACTATCAAGAAGCATAATTGCCCCTGTTTTATGCAATTTAGCTAGATAGTGAGCAAACAAACGCAAAAGGGCGCTTTTTTTCGTGTTTAGCCTTGACCATCAGGCACATAATCATTAAATTAGCGCCTCGTTAGCCAATGATGCTAACCACAATTTGATTCGGTGAGTTGTCCGAGTGGCTGAAGGAGCACGCCTGGAAAGTGTGTATACGGCAACGTATCGAGAGTTCGAATCTCTCACTCACCGCCACATTCTAAAGCCCCAGCAGAAATGCTGGGGCTTTTTCGCATATATACTTCGATAATTTATGTTTATCTATCCTCCGTACATTTCCTTTCTATTAAGCACAAATCCACAAAACTAAGCAACGTGTAAAGTAATGCCGCCTAGTTCCTTAAAATTTAGTAAACGGTTTGCTGCTGTTAAAAGCAATCCTGAGGGCATGCTATCAATGAAAGGCAAGAGTACAAATGTCACTTGGATGGTTTGTCGTCATTGCGCAAGGTAAAAGTATTGCCATGCAGAAAAAGACCGAGAGCAGTTAAGCAATAGGACTTAGGTGTATTAGTTCAGACTAGATCTGCCACTTTAGTTTGAAAAAAGATGTGAATTTTTTCAGGCAAATTAGCGGAATATGAACATGTACACATTATATTAGTTTAAAATACGGTGTCATACAGTATTTAGCTTGACTAACAGCGTAAGCCGGCCTGGTTATTACCTGTATTTCTGCCTATCTAACATTTTCATGGGGTTATAACACTTGATTGATTTACGAACCGCACTGAGTGTGATGTCAAAATCGTCGCCATATGCAGTCTCTACAGAGAGAGAAGCAGTACTATCTACGGACCTAGATGCTGTAAAAAAGTATCTTTATGTAAGAACTGACATAGAAGATAAATTTGCTAAAGAATTGAAAGAACTGTCCTCGACAGATAAGAGATTAATTTTTTTGTGTGGTAGTAGTGGTGATGGAAAGTCTGAAATACTTACAAAGTATAAGAAAGAGTATCAAAATAGAGCTGACTTTCATCTTGATGCAACCCACAGTTTCCGTCCGACGGACACCGCAATTCAAACTTTGGACAAACTCTTTTTTGATTTTGAGCGAGGGGGGAGGTCATTAGTTGTTGGTATCAATGTGGGAATGATGGGTAACTACGCAGAGGAAGGTGATGTTACCTCGGTGAGAACATCGATAAAGAACTACCTAGAGCAAGAGACAATACCGGATAACCATGTTTACCTTAATTTTGAAGACCATCCAAGGTTCACCTTCGAAGACGAAGGACACAGCTCTCAATTTGTTAGTGACTTGTTAACTAAAATTACAGCGCAGGAAGATAACCTGATCCGCCAGTACTTTGATAAAGAGTTGCAGTCAACAAGGCCGAACCAACGTTTAATATCCAACTATCAGATCTTGAGCCGACCAGAGGTTCAGGCTGTCATTATTGATGTGCTTTTCAAGGCTAGATTGATAAAAGACCAGTTTCTAACGGCGCGCTCTCTGTTGGATTTTGTCTTTCATTTATTGGCTGGTCCTGGTCTACTTCAAGACAATCTTTTTGCATCGCGAGAAAACGAGCTAACCAGTAAAATCACAGAATTTGACCCGGCTAACATCCATTCCAAAGGGCTGGATGCCTTCGTTTTGGCCCGCAACCTGAAACTGGAAGACGGTGAATTTGACATTTTCTGCTCTGGGGTCAAAGAGTTAGTGGGTGTTGGTAATATCAATGCGAGCTCTTATGTAAGGTTGTTTTATTTGCTGCGTCAGGCAGATGTAAGTAACAACTACCACCTCCAGTTCGCTAGTGACTTTGATGAGCAGCTCTTATTTCAATACTCGAAACTTTGGCAAACCCATGTGAATTACAGCGGCGAAGTAGCTGAGCGTAAGATGTTGCGCGAGTTCTATCGAGATACTGCAGTCGCAGCCATTCATAAATACATCAACCGAAATGCACCAGAGTTGAGTCGAGGCGAGTATTTTGTGTCGAGTCACAACGGAGTCCAGCTCGCGGCAGAACTGGATATTCAACCATCGTTTGACGACATTCAGTGCGATAATGGGCGTGCTATCGGGCATTTTTTAGCGTACTTCAAAATCGGTGATGCGATCATTCCAATGCCAATAAGCATCAACCTTTTGGGTTTGATGCTACGTATTCTTGAGGGTTACATGCCCAACAAACACGATAAGACGACAGTCGTTATGCTTGATGAAGTTACGGATCACATAGCAGATGTCGCGAGTAAGGCTACATCTCTTTATGTTTTGGATAACGGAAAGAAAATAAAAATCAACAACATCGAAGATGAGTACTTTGAGGTAAGTGGACTATGATAGTGGCGCAGATCAGAGCGGATCTCCCGCAGGCAAGTAAAGATGTAAACCCAAGTAACGCTTTGAGTAGTTACTTTCCGATCCGAACAAGCGATAGGAAAAATAAAGACATCTTTGACTGGGATACCGTACTCGGTTTCACAGTCAAAAACGCTTATCGTAAGTACCAAGAGCTCGATGTTGAGGCCTTTAAATCTGGGGTAGAAGCTCGTTTTGTTGGTAAGCTAGTTGGAGAAAAATTTTGGCTAGTACTCGATAAAATGTACTTTGAGCGTGAAGGGTTTTACAACATAGCTCCCGAGTTTTTGTTGTTTAAAGCGAATAAAAAACAAGGGGCAACGGCCAGCTCTCGTCTAGGGGACATGTACTCAAGTCTTATGCAGGATTTTCTTCCAACCGAGAAGCTCAACGTATCGATGAATTTTCTCGAGCGAGAGCTTTATGAAGAGTTGAAGGAACAACTAAATAAACAATCCGGAGATAAGAAACCGAAGAGCAAGAAAAATGGGCAGGTTATTGGCAATAATGAGTATCCGTATCTGCCTTTCTTGACCAAGCTCTTTCAACAAGACCTTCACTTCTTAGAGGAACACCCCAAGTACCTCCTCTCTACGTTTACTGATTTTCTGCGTTTGTATTCTGTACTCTACACTTCTCAGCTTGCGTTGAATCTAGGCAGCTGGCGAGATGGCAAACCAGAGCCCAAGCGTTGCTACTTCATTTTAGATAGTGAAAAGGCTAGTGAAGAGCGGACGAATGTGAAAGATTTTGGCTTTGGACAGCTGAACCGAGCAATGCACAATATTTTCCCCTATTTGGCAATGAACGACAGCCTTCAGATACCTAAAGCACGTAAGCAACCTATCTGGAAACTTGCTCAGCAGCTGCAGGAAAGTCCGGAGCTTGCGGAAAAGTTAAGTAATTACGCAAAAGCATTTAATGAGCGCCGTGGCCTTGACCAGCAAATAGTGCAAACAAAAGACCCCTTGGCTGCTTTGGATCAACTACTCAAGTTATCGAAAGATGAGTTTGGGCGAGGTATGTCCAAGCATTCAATTAATAAGGAATATGTCCAGACGATCCAAAGAGAGCTGTGCTCAAATTTTATTTATAACCGAGGACGTATTGGCAAGGTCTTGGTTATAAATCAAGACTATTTAATGTTACTCACAAACATTGTGATTGGAAACCAAGAGAAAATGCGTTTCCACGAGCTGGTTTTAGCATTTGAATCTCGCGGCGTGTTTTTCGATAAGCAAAGTCATGCGGCATTAATCGAGTTTTATGAACGAATTGGTAATGTGGAAAAAATGAGCGATAGTGGAGACGCAGTATATGTACGTAAAACCATTTGAGGACTTTTTGGTCGAGCTGTTTGTAAGTGATCTTGACTTCGAAAAAGCAGGAGAGAGGTATCACTTCAAATCGCCAGATAGTGCAAACAGCACGCGCCTCTACAAATCGTTTATGAACTTATCAAAGCAAGAAATCAATGCAGCAATCGGGGACGAGTTCATAAGTCTTCCGGTGGTTAATTGTGGAAAAATTAATTTAATACCTGTACTGCACAGGGATGAAAAATCTCTGGACATTAAGACGGCAGGGAACGCACCTAAACACGGCTTTACTGAAAATTTCATTTCAACTTTACGTGATGCGGTTTCTGGTCAAAATGGTCAATTCAAGGGCTCGGTACTTTTAGTAATTCACAACAGTTCATTAGACACAATTATTAGTGCTTGTGATGATGTGGCTAAAGAAAATTCGGTTTGGCACCCTGAAAAGATTAAAGATGCACTTTACGATATGATCGGCATTGCATCGAAACTTAGGAAAGTATCCGAGTGCCTGCTAGAACAGAGATATAAGCAAATTAATGAAGACGAGTCCACAATGTTTGGCTTCGAGGGATTGCACAAGGTCGTACAGGATGGCGATTTGAAGTTTAGCGAGCTCAACTTGCTAGATGACCCTAAAATTCTAGATTGGCAAGATAACCCAAAGCAAATTGAAGAGCGACTGGAGCAAAACCGGAAGTTATACGACCGTATTGATCGGATCACCAAGAGCGAGAATGATCCGAATGAGTTGAAGGAGAAGCTCGCAGAAATTGACTTTGGTGATAAATTTATTAGTGAGCACTTTGGTGGCGATGACGCGTCTGGCTGGAAGCAAAGCTTAACCCTTGGAGAGTGTTTTCAAGAACAACAAAAAAACAAGCAAAATCTGCTCGAGCTTGAGTCTGAAATTCTGGCCCGAGGTGAACTTATAGCCAAGAACAAAGCAGATACCAAAGCTGGACAACGAGAGCGCCACCTCATCCTGTTGTTGGAAGGTGAACAGCAAACCTTCAATCTCGAACTGAGTTTCTTAAATGGTCGAGTAGAGAAGAAGCAATGCTCGATCCAACATGACAACAGCGGAGTCGTTGAGGTTACCGATATCAATAATACAGGTGGTAAGCGCAGCCGTGTTCTATTGGAAGGGGTTTACACTGGTAGCCCCGTCTTTTTTACTCTCTCATTGAAGCGGGACAAAACTGCCGAACGCTTTAAGTTTAAAGTTCTAGCTATTCGAGCCAGTGATTTCCATGTTGATGCATTTCGTACCAATTTCTTAATCCAGCCCGCAACCACAGCAAAGAAAACTCCTCAGGTTGTGCTTCAGACTGGGGACAAAGCCCTTGAGATTGCGGAACAAGGTTCGAAAGTCTCTTTAGAGAAGATTGGGCAGGAGTTCGATCGCAGTGAAGTCGGAACCGTCGACTTTCAAAAAGTAGCGAATGAATCTGATGAACTTCGTTTCACTGTCAACAACGGTGAAGCATCCCTGACCTTCAATATCGAGGGTCCTGATGCGACCGACTCGTTGAGATTACCTTTGATACTCGATCAAGAGCGACACGGTAAGCTCTTTACTCGAGATGATTACTTTGGCCTATTCAGGGCAAACTCCAAAGTCGTGCTTGACAATAAAGAAAATTCTCCAACTGGTCGTCGTTTAACACTTTTGCAATGGGAAGCCCAGCAGGTAGCACAGCGGTTATTGAGCGGTGAAATTGTCGATGAAAACCCAGAAGGCGAGCAGCTTAGCATCGCAGACCTTGAAGTCAGTTACCCTAATCTGCATAAAGCGTATCGTACACTTTTCGACTACTGCGTGGACAACCGCACCCTGATTAGCTTAGCTGGATGGGGGCCAAAGTTTCGCGATTTAGTGAAAGCGGTCGTCCAGTACTATTACGAGGCGCTAGATACCATTGAAAATGATGTGGTATTGAACGACCAGCAAAAACAGTTGATCAAGATAGGCTTTATCACTGCAGAAGGGCGAGAGTATATCTCACCATTTAGCCCGCTAGTACTTGCTCATTCACTGGAATTAGCTCAAAACATCGAAGCGGATCATAGTGGTAGCTTTAAAGAGCTGCCGCCAGTAACCGTCGCGCGACTGAATGCCCGTGGGTTACTACCTTATCTCTATGATGTCCGCAACGGTTTTTCGTTTAGCCAAGAGGATAAAGACAATTCATTCTGGATAGCGCTGATGCCACAGCAGGAAACCAGCTACGCTTTTGTTCGACGATTGGTGAGAGATAAGGTCTCCGAGTTTAAAGAGGCATTCTCTTCACTTTTCTCAGTGGGACCACAATCTACGTTGATCATCAACTCCGTCAACAACCATAAGAACCGTGAGTTGTTCTTAGGCTTGGTCGATTACGTAAAGGCGCAAAAGGATAAGGTCTGCCATATCCATGTCAACCTGTATGACGATAAACTGATCTACAGCGAGTTCGATCGTTTTGCAGAAACCGGCAGTTATGACGAGTTAAAGGCCCTATACGAAATAGATAAAGGCGGTGCCAAAGCTCGCGAGCAGGCCGATATGGTGGTCGACTTGCTACGCACTCGAATCACTTACAGCAAGTTCGAAAATGATAAAGTCGATGGTGAGCAAGCCTATGCCCACCTGAGCTTCTTCCTTAATAACAGTAAGGTTGAAGCCCGCGATGTTAACGTTGAAAAGCAGCTTAGTGGTGTTTTGTGTCATGGACTTATGGCCGGTGAAGCCTCCGAGTCAGAGGAAGGCAGTTACAACACTGCTTTTGGTCTGCGTGGGGTGGATTGTGCCAACAAACCGCACCTGCAGATAGCGCAAAAGTTGAACAGCCTGATCAAGCCGGCTCGCCGTTCTGGCGAAAAAACCAGCAACGCTAAGTCAATGAGCCTAATGGTTAGCGACAACTTCAAGACGCTGTTAGACCGCTCATACGAGAATTCCATTTGGACTACTATCATCGACCCCAAAGTTACTTTGGATTTTTTTGATGCGTCTAATGATGCCGTGCTTATTCAGTACTCGGATAACTACACTAACTCCACCAACTACGATGCAATTACAGTGACTAAGCAAACCGAAGTTTATAAAAAGGTGTTGGAACAAGGTGAAGGTGGCATTATTGAAGAGTTTAATGCTTTTAATGGTGAATGGTTACTGAAGATGGTCGCGGCAACGGGCAGCCCAACGGCTATTGCTAACAACCGCAAAGAGAAACGTGGCATTATCGGCGCCTATAAATTCGTGAACTGCCTGCTAGCCCAGTCTGATATCATTTGGGTACCGATGTCTGTCGCAGAGATGCTGCGCGTCGCAGGCAATATCGGTCTCAACATGTCGGACGGTGACTTTTCCCGCAAAGCACAAGGTTACAAATCTGGCGCTATTTCAGATGATGTCCTGTTTGTAGGTTTTAAAGACCAGCAGATGTATTTGTTACCGCTTGAGGTAAAGGCGGGGCAAAAACAGACCCACAGTAAAGGGGTGAAGCAGGCGCTTGAACTAAAACGTTACTTGTCTGAAGATATCCTCGGTCGAGATGACTTGGCTGGTAACCTCTATCGTGGTTTGTTTATTCGTCAGGTGCTGATGCAGGTGGATAAGTACCAACTTTACGATCTGTACGAAGATAGCTACTTCGACGCATTCCTCAATCAACGTGAATGGTGGCTTCAAGGAGACTATGGTCTGGCGGACATTGCAGAGTACCCGAAAGGATTCTTGGTTTCCTTAGTAGAAAATGACACATTCATCTGCGAGAGCTTTGAAGAAGTGGATGATATCCTGAAAATCGAACTACCTGTCAGTGATGTTACCAAGTTTATTGCTACGCCATTGCAGATGCTCATCAATGACATCCGTCCGGAAAAACTATGTGCGATACCCCAGGAGTACATCCTGAAAGGGCAAACTTCGGGTGTTACTTCGATTTCAATGTTAACAAACTCAGTGCCAGATACCTCTAACGCTAAATATGAGCCTTGCTTAGATACCGGAGTAGGCGCGGTTGAACCAACCCCACCCGCCACTGCTGATCCAAAGCCAATAGTCGATGTTCAGCCGTTAGTTAAAAACGACGTTGAGTCGCTTCAAGTACTGATTGGTCACGATGTACGTAACCAAGAACCGATGCTGTGGGAGCCGACCAATACCGCAAAGTTCATGAACACCAACACGGGTATTATTGGCACCATGGGTACGGGTAAAACCCAATGCACAAAGTCTGTGGTGACCCAGCTGCATCGCAACCAGCACCTGAACGTTGATGGCAAGCCAATTGGGCTACTAATTTTTGACTACAAGTCTGACTACGTTGATGACAAGTTCCTCAATGCAACAAGCGGTAAAAAGTTTAACTTATATAAGCTGCCCTACAACCCTCTGAGCCTGTTTGGTGATATTCCAATGCTGCCGGTGCACACTGCTCGTGGTTTTGCTGAAACCATGACTAAGGCCTTTGGTCTCGGTAAGGTCCAGCAAAACAAACTTCAGCGGTTAGTGGGAGAAGCATACGAACTGGCAGGAATTAAGAAGGCCGATAAGTCAACGTGGAGCCGCCCAGCCCCAACCATTGCTGATGTCTGGGCATTGTTTGAAGCCAGTGAGCCAGCAGAGGATTCGCTCTATGCCGCTCTTATGAGCCTGCAAGAGTTTGAGATTTTTGAAGATGACATAACCAAGTGCACCAGTCTTTATCAGTTGGTCGATGGCATTACCGTCATTGAGTTGGCTGGCTACCCAGGTGAGATCCAGAACCTAATTGTGGCATTGACGATGGACTTGTTCTATTCACAAATGCAGAAGATGGGTAAGCCAGAAGTGCGAGGTGACTATCGTCAGATGACTAAAATGATTCTCGTGGACGAAGCCGACAATTTCATGTCGCAAAATTTCCCTAGCTTGCGTAAGGTACTTAAAGAGGGGCGGGAATATGGTGTTGGCGTGATCTTGTCGACTCAAGACATCACTCATTTCAAGACCAGTGAAAATGATTATTCGTCTTACCTCTTCACTTGGATTGTTCACCGGGTCTCGCAGATTAAAAATCAGGACATCAAATCAATATTTAATATTGATGCTAAACCCGAACAAGAGTTGCTAATGAAGACGATTGGTGTACTTGAAAAACACCATAGTCTTTATGTGGATGGGAGCAAGAAAATTACGAGAATGAAGGATAGGGCCTTCTGGGAATTACTCGAATAATAGAAAGGGGCCGAAAGGTCCCTTTCATTCTTGTTTATTGATAACCTAGTAGCGGACTTAATGTTGTTGAGTTGGTTGGTTATCCATCAGAAATTCAAAACCGAGCTGTGGTCATCTCACTGGATTTGTTCTACTCACAAATGCAGAAGAAAGGTAAGCCAGAAGTTCAAGGCGACTTCCGACAAATCACCAAGATGATTTTGGTGGACGAAGCCGATAACTTGATGTCTCAAAACTTCCCAAGCTTGCGTAAGATCTTAAAAAAAGACCGTGAGTATGGTGTTGGGGTGATTCTGTCTATTCAAGACATTACGCACTTCCAAACTGGCGAGAACGACTACTCAAGTTATGTGCTTACATGGGTAGTTCACCGCGTGGCGAAGATTCGCCCACAAGAGCTGAAAGCCATGTTTGGTGTCAATGAGAAAGCTGAGCAAGAGAAGTTGATGGAGACCATCAATAAGCTAGAGAAACACTACAGTCTTTACATTGATGGAGCTAAGAAGATACTTCCAATGAGAGACAGGGCATTCTGGGAGCTTTTGCGATAACTTTATGATTTAAAACGCCCTTTTAGGGCGTTTTTTTGATCTGATTAGTATTCATATATGACTCAGTATGTATAATTGCGATGAATTATGATTGTGGAATTCAGCAATGGAGCTATTAGATAAAATTCAAACGATCTCACGTTGGCGACGTGGAGATCAACGAGCTCCACATAAACCCTTAATGCTGCTTTACGCTCTATCTCAATATAAACGAGGCCATGAGCGCTTGTTCCAGTTTGAGAGTGAAGTGGATAACCAGGTAAAAGAGCTGTTGGTTCAGTATGGCCCTTCGCGAAAAGCCTACCATCCGGAGTATCCATTTTGGCGTTTAGCTAACGAGAAAGATCCATTTTGGGAATTAAAAAATGGTGAAGAGTGTATTCCCCGTAAAAGCAATACAGACCCCAAAAAGTCAGAACTTATTAAATACAATGTAATGGCTGGATTTAACGCGACTTCATACCAGAGCTTAATTTCTAATCCAGAGCTGATTGAAAAAATAGCTTCCAAGTTAATCCAAGACAATTTCCCCGATACATTACAAGAGGAGTTGTTTGTTCGTTTTGGTTTTGAGGTTGATACGTCAACTAAGCAACGAGATCCCAATTTTCGAAAGAACGTTTTGCGGGCATATAATTATAGATGTGCGGTGTGTGGCTTTGACTTAGCTTTAGATACCGTACCAGTTGGAATTGAAGCAGCGCATATAAAATGGAAGCAGTATTCTGGCCCTTGTGAAGTTTCAAACGGCATTGCGCTTTGCAGTATTCATCATAAAGCTCTAGATAAAGGTGTGATTACTTTCGATTGTGATTTCAGAGTTCGTGTATCTCCGGGAACCACCGGTGGGAGTATGGTTGAACGTTTGATTTGGGATTTTGAAAACAAAAAGATTAGTTTACCAAGAGATGTTCTCTTATATCCATCTGAAAGGTCACTTGGATGGCATATAAGAGAGGTTTTCAAATGCCTATAGGATTAGTTTTAGTCCGAATTAATTGGTTATTAATGTTAGGCGTAATTTAAATATTGTAGTTTTTTAGTAGGATTTATACTGAGGACTATAATTATTAGGGAATAAAATGAGTATTAAGACAAAAAATATTAATGTTAAATTAGGGCAGTTAATGCTAGATCCTAATAACTATAGACTAGATAATGGTCAAGAGACTAAACAATATACAGATAGTGAAGTTATTGATTTACAAGAGAAAATTGAGAATGATCTAGTTAAGGAAAATATTGCTGATCTGGAGCTTTCTATTTTAAAAAATGGATTCTTGGAAGTTGATAAGATCGTTGTTCGAGAGCTTCGTAACATTGAATCTAATACAAGAAAGTATTTAGTTATTGAAGGTAACCGGAGGACTTCTGCATTTAAGTCACTAATGTCTGAACATTATAATATACAGTCAAAAACTTTTTCAGACCTGATCAGTCAAGAACTTATAGATAAGTTTAATGGTATCAATGTTGTACTAGTAGATGGCACTGAAGACGAAATAAAAGACTATTCTCAAAGGGTTATGGGGATACGCCATATTTCTGGACCTAAGAAATGGGGAGGGTATCAGAGTGCAAAGTTGATTCATGATATGAGTAAGACTAAGGATTATAAAGAAATAGGGAGACTTCTCGGAATTAGGCATCAGGATGTAAAACTTAGGCATGAAGGTTTTTTAGCTCTAGAACAAATGAAAAGCTATGAAGAGTACGGTGAATATGCCAGTCCTAAGTTATATACACTCTTTCATGAAGTTGTTAGCTCGACGACATTTTTTAAAAAAGAATGGTTAGGTTGGAGTGAAAGTAAATTAGAGTTTATGAATGTTGATAACATTCAACGAGTTTATGATGGTTTTATCCCTGATAAAAATGGGAATAAAGAGATAAATAACCCCGCAAGACTAAGGAAGTTTTCAAAATGGGTTACCGATTTTCCAGAGGTTAGAGAGCAGTTAGAGAGACCCAACCCTACTAACATGGATGATGTGGACTTTGATTTTAGCGCTGAGAGAAGGTTAAGAAAAATTAATAGTTTCATTACATTCATAGATAAACTGAATAGAGAAAAAGTGACTGACAATGAGATTGAGCAATTGAAGGTTCTCACTAAGAGTATACAGACTTTGTTCATTAAGGAGGGGATGTAATGAATAATGCGTGGTACCCTTTCGCTTTAGATTTCGTAAAAGAAGAATTAGAAGATAATGGTCAGCAAAGTGGAATGACTATACTGAGCAATTTTGTTGAGACCAATAGAAATGAATATTTCCCTGACTTAGATATTTCAGAAATTGAAGACTTTGTTAGTGAGGAGTTTGAGTGTTTTCAAGCATGGCTTAAGACACAAAATCTATCTTGGCTATTGTTTGGAGCCCGAGGTAAGTGGAATTTAAAAACTCAAGAGCTTGAAGATAAAATTGCAAGAGAGAGTGAGATATTCAATATTGACTCTAAATTGAATATTTCAGAAGCAGATAAAAAGTTATTATCTGAAAACGAGATAAACTTGAACTCAGATTGTATCGAATTATATGAAAGATTATTTTATAAGCTCTCAGAATTTAATATGCCATCAGAAATTGCGGAATGTGCATATAGGTTGGCTATTTGTCATGAAAACGTAGCTGATATCAGTAATAGTCAGCTAATAAAAGTTTGGTCAATTGCTGCTGAAAAAGCAGGAGATGCAAAAAATAAGTACTTAGCTTACAAGGCTCATGTTCAGGTTGCTGAGCTATATAAGTTGAATTCTGAACATTTAAATGCAGCAATTAACTTTGAAGAAGCATTTAATAATCGAGACCAAACAAAAAAATCTAAAGATGACCTTCGCGTTTATACTCGATTAGCTCGATATTCTAGGGTTCAATATGACTTAGATGGGGACCATAAATCAGCATCTAGAATGTTTGTTCATGAAAAAAACACTGAAAAAGAAGCGGCAGGATTTTTAGAAAAATTAATACTAAACTTACATAAGTACACATCTTTCTATGGTGAGTTACCTATCCTGGTTTGCGGATATATGCTGGTAGCCATACTTCTAGCATCTTCTGCTTTTTATTTTGCAGGTACTAGCGATTTTTGCCCGTCTTCGGAAATTGGTGTTGTTGCAGAAAAAGCTACTCAAGATGACATTGCATGTGATTCTTCGGAAGATAATATTGGTAATAGCATTTATATGTCGATTGTAACTTTTACGACCTTAGGGTACGGAGAGATCACACCCGTTAATGTGGTGGGTAAAGTTACCTCGATCTTGTTATCTTTTTTGGGTGTCATTTTAAGTAGTTTGTTTATGGTGACATTTGTTAGGAAGTATTCGAGGCCTTAGGTTTTATATCTTTTATTTTACTTGTACCACCTTCCATGGAAGGTGGTTTTTATCAGTATAATAGTGTTGTTGCCTTGGAGCTATTACATATTTTATTGACGAACCCTTACTATTTGGGTTCGTCAATAAAGTTTATGTCTTATAGATTTCTGGAAAGTAGCCCTATAGCTTTATGGTTCCTCACTGATGCTATCCCATCTTCAACATGTGCAGCCCAAGCTTGTTGGTATTCTTTACTATCAAGCTCTGGGTAGTACATCTTCAACATTAGCTCAGTCACATCGCTAGTCTCACCAAGCCAAGTGTACTTATCTAGTACAAGTGAACCATCTAACTTAGCTTCTTGGCCTTGATAGCGGAAATCACCTTCAATAGAGCGGAAGAAAGCAATACGTGCCGATACGTTTGGAGTGATACCAGTATAGCCTTTCAACTTTTTAAGTTGCTCTTCAGTAGTGCGAGCCAGGTTCATACGATTAGGTAGCATTACACAGCCTCCTTGGTTGTTTCTCTCCAGAAGTAACCTTCCTTCAAAGTTGAAGACTTAGTTGTACCGTCAAAGCAGATCTCGTAAGTACGAGCGAGATCGTCTTGAATAAGGCTGGTGTAGTTTCTATCGATCTCTGTATCTGTCGATAGGATTACAACTTGGTGGCTGGCTGTTGGGAAGTAGTTCTCAACCAGCTTATCACGGTGGTGTGAGTCTAAGCGACCTAGTGGTGTATCAATAATAATTGGCAGCTTGCGACCGGATGTGCGGCCTAGTGCTTCCAGAATCGAGATCGCGTAGATCTGTTTTTCACCTGCAGACATTGCTTTGCGATTGATCTTAATACCATGTTCGTCTACTAACTCAACATCAAACGAAGATGGGTTAATTGAAGCGGATAGCTGCAAATCTTCTTTACGAGCCAGCTTCTTGTAAGACTGTACGAACTCGTTCTCTAGTTGGTTGACGCGAGCTTTAGTTAGCTGTTCGCCAAATTTCTCTAGCAGCAAGATTGAGTTTTGGGCATTGCTAATACTCTGATCTTTATTGGATTGATCTTTATTCTTATCGTGTAGCTTCTGAATTTGACGGGCTGTTTCTAGTGCTTGGCGCAATTCGCGTTTTGCTTCTTCAAGCAAAGTATGGTATTCGATAATCAGCTTTTCTTTTTTCTTATCTAATGCGCGCACGTCCGCAAAAAGTTCTTGCACCTGCTCTTGCTCAGGAGCTCGTGCAATATTGTTTGAAGCGTTGTCTATCTCTTCTTCGACTTTTTTCAAGCGTACTCGTGCTTCATCGAAACGTGAAAAAGATTCTCGAGCCAGATTTGAGAGTTGATAGTCAATAGTATTCGCTTGACGGTCGGAGATATCTAAAAGCAGCTCAGCAGAATCAAATTCACCCACGTGTGCTTTAAAGCTGTCAGCAATCGCACTTTGAGCCATCTCTGTATCAAAACTTGGGTACTTTGAACGCAGTGTTTCTAAGAATGAGTCCAGTTCATTACCAAAGTTCTGTTTCTTCTTAATCTGTTGTTCTTGCTTGATCTGAGTTTGAAGGCGCTGCATTGCATTAGGTGCTAGTGCGAATGGAAGACTTGTCTCCATCTCCATGCGGATTTGCTTTTCAAGCTCGACTTTCTCTTTAAGTAAGCTATCTACTTTTTGTTGTTCATCTTCTCGAGTTTTAGCCCAAGCGCCGCCGTTTTGAGATAGCTTATTCTCTAGGCTAAGGATATCACGTGACACGAGCTCAATTTGTGCATCAACGATGTCAGCTTCACCACGAAGTTTCTCTGCGTTGCGCTCGTGGCTGATACGCTGCTCATCAAGAGAATCCATTTCCTCTTTTAGCGATTGGCTTAGTGCACTAGAACCTTGTTTCTTCAAGAATATATTTAAGTCACTCTTGAGCTTTGCGATAACATCTAAGCCCAATAGTCGACGGACTGCGGTCTTTAGCACCGTGCCTGACTCATCTTCCGCAAGCTCTGCGATTTTTTCACCGTCGAAGAAGAACAGATCAGCGATGCCTGTTGGGATCAATTCGTTGAGGAAACCCTGACACTGCTCGTAGTTGAGCTCTGGAATTTGGATGCCGTCTTTCTCAAGGCACAGGCTATCTTTCTTACCGCGTTTCCAGCCGCGAATCACTTTATAAGTGTTTTCTTCGCCGTTTTGGCTGTATTTAAACTCAAGCTCAATCGATGCGTTATCTTGAACGCCACCATGGCCAACGCCTTTATGGATAAGTTCGGATAGTGCGTCAACGTACTCACCATTTGACAACACTTGGCTAAATGATTGACGGCCAAAAAGAGCGAGTCGTACAGCTGTCAGAATCGATGTTTTACCAGCACCGTTAAGGCCACCAAACAAAATAATTGGTCGTTCGGTTCCTTCAATAGGACCATTTTTACTCAGACGAGCAGGAGCAGGGCGCAAGTCGATTTCATGTACGCCACGGAACACTCGAAAGTTGTTTAGAGTTAGTTTTGTAATTAACATTTCAGTATTTAAAACTCTTTTTGAAGCAGCTTATCTAGCTCGGCAAGTTGGTCGTTGTAGCGCTCGATCTCTTTTTGGTGAATATCAAACTCAGCTTTACTCTGCAGAGAAGCATGCTTTTGTTTGATCTCTTCCAAGCTACCCCAGTCTCGCTTCAACAGCGACGCGATTTTATTTGAAATACCGCTACGACGGCTTAACCCTTCCATCGAGACTTCTAGCTCGATAAGCTTCATGATCATCTCAGGTTCAATATCAAAGTTGTCACAAAGCTCATGGATGAGTTGTGCGTCATCTTTACCAAAACTCGCGTTGTCGTCGTATACCCAATCAAGGTCGTAACCATAAACTTCTTTGAAAATAGTAGGTAGAGAGTCGTCCCAGTCTGGCTCATTTGGATCGTGAATCCACTCTTGGCGAATTGCATGAAGTTCAGGTACTGTGATCAGCTCGATCTCTCTTCCTTCTGCTTTAAACTTCTTATCCAGTTCAAGCAACTCGCGCAACCATTGACGGCGATATTTCAGCCAGTAAGGTCCCGGCACGTGCTTACGTTCTGTTGCGATGTCTTCGCCTTCTTTTGCGTATTGGTAGCTAACTTTACCTGTGCGACGTTTATGGTTTCGGTACTCTTCTTTGTTCGCAGGATCGGTTGTCATTGACAGCTTATTACGGAACTCAAGAAGAGGGGCCATCCATTGCTCACCATTTTGGATAAGACTTTCCATTGCACGGTCTTTCGTTACGACAGTACAGGTCCAGCAACCAAAGCGAGAGTTACCACAAGATGGTGTTGTCTCATCGATGACCATTGGGCATTCGCCTTGCCCAGAAGAGTCTTTATAGAGGTTCCACAGCACAAGGTTTTTGCCGCCCCACGGATTTTCCCATTCAAGATCATACTCATCGATCCAAATGTTCTTAGGTCCGTACGGGGTTTGCTTAGTTTCTAGATGGCAAAGACGCAGTAGTTTCCAAACATCGTCTACACCCCATGTATCGATAGGGGTAAAAATAAACGCATTTGCAAGTGTTGTATGGCGGGCTAATCGTGAGCCGTCAATTTTGTGTTTCGCAATGACCTGCGCACGTGATGCACTTTCTTGGCTACGAGAGCCAAGTACTACAATCACTTCATCAAATTGTGAGACTTTAGACTTGATAAAGTCGCTCACTGGGTCAATTTTCATTCGTTCTGTACACCAACGGAAGGAGCGTGTTGGTGCCGGATAGCCTTTACCAAGCAAGTTTGCCCAAAACGTTTGATTGTCTTTAGGGACGACTTTATGGCAAGTGATAGGTAGGTTATCGCGCTTCGCGCCTTTCTCGATAGCGGCTAACGAGTCTTTGATGTGGTTAACAACAACAGGTGTTTCAACAAGTGTGTCTGAAGATACAACAAAAACCGGTTTTTGGCGGTCTTTTGGTTCTAAGCCAAGTAGTGCCAAGTAAACTAACGACATGACTGCTGATGAGTCTTTACCACCGCTGTAGCCAATTACCCATGGGCGTTTGTCAGCACAGTAGACACGCTGCACATCTGCAATGTAGTGGCTTAGTTTGTTATTTGCGAAGTCTTCTGCATTGATAAAGTCTTCGTATTCGGCTAGATCTTCTGCCAGTTTTAGCTCGTGTATCATGATAACTGCTTCTCTAGAGCTTTCTCTTCTGGGGTTAGTGGTAACCCAAGTTTAATTTTTAGTGCGTTGGCAGTAAGTTGAATGTTCTGTGTCGACTTACTTAGTTTGCCGTGGTTCATACTTCGTTTGATCCAGTCCGGATTGGTTTTTAACCAGTTAACTTTGCTCAACTGCTGAAGCTTTTCTTTCCATTGTTTCGGTTCTTGGCACAGTAGGTGTTTACCTAGGACACCAATGGCATGTAACCCGACGCCATGCGCATGTATATATTCTTGGCGAAGTTGTGCTGGGGATACTTCTTTATCAATGACTAGTTGCCAATCTTTGATGTGGCGAGTCACTTCTTCCCAGAATTCAGCTGCAAGTTGCTTTTCTTCTTCGCTGAAGCCGTCCTTAGGACCTTTGCTCAAGAGTGCGCGAGTCGATTGTTTGATGCTACTCAAAGTAAATAGCTTGTTCGACTTAGGGCTGATATTAGATTTCTCCATTTCAGTTAAACCGATGAAAGGCTTAACCTTAGTTGCCAATTCGCGAGCAAGCTCGGAGCTTTCATCTCTATGGTCATACAGCGTACCCAGAGACGGGCTAGGTTTTACCGCGTATTTGTTGAGATCAGCGAACATCTGTTGGCTGCGTGTAAGTCCTTCATCAATGAAGAACAACACTGGGATGTTGTCTTGGCCTAAGTCCGGATTTTCTCGCAGTGCTTCTTCAATTGCCTTGCGACGATGTTGTCCGTCATTAATCAAGATTTGTGCATCCATAGGAACTCTTAGGGTTCCTAAATTCGGTGCACCATCATGATCTTCAAATGAAATATCGACACCTACAGATACTGTTAGCGCAGAAAAAACATAATCTTTTGGGTTATCAAGTAGGTACTTAACCATTTCAGGAATACGAGTTTTGTTCAACGTTCGTTGAGCTCTTAGCTCAGGCGGAACATCGTCTTCGTTGTAACTGAAAATTTTAGGAATGATCCTAAGAGGGCACGTCGCAATGTAAAAGGGACGTCCTGCTTGAATACCTCTGACAGCAGGAAAGGAGTAGCAATAGCCTGAATCTTGATTTTGCATAGTTAGCTCTAAGGTTATGTTATTTGTCTATGACATAAAACATAGATGGTATGTCATTTTTTGACAAACTAATCTTGGAGTTTGTTATGTGTTGGTATTGTCTATGCGAATTATTACATAGGTATGCCAAAATAAGTGTGACATTTTACAAGGATGCAGGGTAGATTTCTATGGCAGGACAGGTTTTTTCTGAAGGTTTAACTGGATGCAGTTGTGCTTACTGTAAATCCTCTGACTTCCTTATTGTGTTTGTTTAAAAGTACCTCAAACTCTGCTCGAACCATCTGAGTCTCTTCAGTTGGTTCAAACTCCATTAACTTCCCTAATCGCTTATCAAAGTTCAGCTGCTTTTTGTAGTTCTCGTGTTCGGGTGGTATGTAAAGGTGCTTGTTGAGCAATGGCGGTCTGCGCTTCTCATCTACATAATCAAAGAAATCGATATCTTGTTCTGCCATTTTTATTTTGATGCGCTCGACCAGAAATGGTATAGAGTGCTCGAAGTTGTCATAAGCAGTTAAGGTTAGCTTGCCTGACGTGATATGGATTTTGATTAAATCGATTTCTTCATCCAGTTCGCCATACATTTGTAAACCCGCACCTACGTATGTGCGCAGTAAGAGTGGTAAATCATCGATGTAGTCACGGTGTAGTATGAGTGAATGCCTCTCGTTCAATAAACTTGCAGGTAATTGCTTGTGGGCCTTTTCACATTGCGTGTTGATTTGGTCTGTATCGGCTATCGCGAACAGCAATTCTGCTGCGAGATTAAGTGCGGTTTTATAATCATCAAATAGAGCTTTGATATCGCGCTTGAGTGTTTCTGGTTGTTGCGTATAAGGTTTTCTCTTCTCAAACAGTCCCATCGCGAAGTAAAGTAACAGATCTTCTTTGCGGCGCTTTTCTGCTTTTTCGAACTCTTCGGTGTCGAACATTTCTTGCAACAGACCAAACACTTTTTTGTGCGAGCCGATAAGCGCTCTTACTTCGTCTGATTGCTCAAATTCTTCATTAGCAGGTATACGGCCAAACGTTAAGCATGTGTTCCAAAATGCGTCGAACAGTTCTTGGTTTTGAGTGATCAGAAGCTTGGCTTTGTGTTTTGCTTCGACAGGTTCTGGAGAGGTGAGTTGCTGCCATTTATGGTGGCGCTTGTATTTGCTTTGTAAGTACTGCTGCTCTTCGAGTTTATCTTTGAAGATGTAAAAAATGCCGGGTGCAACGGTAATGGCATCCTCTTGCAAACTGCGTTCAATATAAGCCTTTATCTCAGACTGGGCGTAATACTTTTGAAAGGTATTACGGGAAGTAATCACACCATCTTTGTAGGGTTTGAACTGGGCGATATAGCTTTCGTTAGCAAGCATGACAGAAACAACGAGAAGCTTATCCGCCAGCTCCCAAGCGTCTAACAAAGCATCTAGACGTTCATCTTGGTCTTCAATCACGTTTAGAACAAAGCCAAGGTTGACGATGTCTGAACTCACTTTGTCGTTATCAGGCTGAAAGTTAGGATCCCAGCCAAGTACATCTAGCCCATGCGCCTCCAGTTCTCGCAAGTCATCGCCACGCCCGCAGCCATAATCAAAAATGGAAAGTGAGCCTTCTAGGTAACCATGCTTTACTAGTGTTTTCATAGGTGCAGACAGTTCATGGCGAACGAGTGCCGTTTTGTGTCTATCAATTCCAGTTTCTTCGACTTGAGTGACAGCAGAGCTGCGAAACAAACGCCCGTCGACAAGTTCATAGCCATGACGCGCAATGAGGTTTTCCCAAGAGCGCTTAAACCCAATCAGTCGGCTATTCTCATACAGCCCCGCGTTTTCACCTTCTTGAGTGAGTGAAGTGAAGTGATCAAAGTGCTCACTTTCTGGCAAGATCATGGTCTCTTTGCGATGAAGGATCGGTGGGTTGTCAGAATCCGAGTAGTTTGTGAGTTTATGGCTTAATTTAGATAGGTCGACGTTTAAGCTCTGTCTTAGCGCAGGGTAGGAGTCAGTGTAAAAGTCAGGGTAGTGAAGCAAAGATAGACGGAATTCTTTTTTAAACAGTTTCACTAGATTCCAGTGTTCATCATCTAGGCTAACGGCTTTTGCTACCGCAGGTATGAATTGAGTGAGTACTGTCGGTAGGGCGCTAAAGGCATCTTTATGAAGGTAGATAGCATCCGGCAATTGTTTCCCTACTTTGATCTGCGCAATAAGCTCAGCAAACTGTTCTTCATTCATTCCATGTCCTCGATGATGTTTCCTCGATTATAAGTTATCGAATAAGGTCCGTGTGGCGCTGCCTTTTGCACTTTTCTTGTTTACGCGAAGTCCATCACTGCGTTTTTCTCGAATCAGTGCATAGCGTGTGTTTTCAGAGCCGACACTGATGTGAATAGGGCGGTCTTTTCCGTAGAAGTAGAGGCGATCGAATTCGAGGTTCGTGCAAATGTACTTTGCGACTTCATCCATTCGCTGCTCATAACCTTGTACATAGAAGTCACAGGCAGCGCCATTTCGCTTACAAATTCGATTTCCTTTGCTGTTGAGCTCAGTGGATGCATGTTGGTCAATGTTTGGAGCCATATCTCCCGGACTAGTTTTTAGTATATAGCGAAGTAAGGCATGACTTGTAAAACCGTAGGTGATGGTGATACTTCCAAGTGCGGCAAGTGGTATCAATATCTCGTCCTGTAGTCGCAGTAATTGAATTTGCGAGTCAGCCGATGGAAGATTGTCACCAGTAAATTGATGATGCTTTACTTGATACCAGTGAATAAGTGCGTTAAGCATAAAGGTGAACCAAAATTACTGATGAATGACGGGTGATGTTATTACAGTTAGGTTGCGATGTCAGGATACGAAAATTCATTTTAAGGAGCGATTTGTGTTTAAAATTTGACCTCGGTAGCACGGTTGAAATTGTATAAAATGGCGTGTAAGAAAATTTAAAAATTTCCATATTCTACTTTAAATTCATAGCTTTAAATTGGTCGTCTGACGTTCTCACTCACCGCCACATTCTAAAAAAACGTCCTAGAGCATCTTTTTTTTACCTCTAATTTCAAAAACAACAAAGCCCCGAAATTTCGGGGCTTTGCGTTTCTTGTAAAGTGAGGTCTAACCCTAGCTCATCGGCCTATTGGTCGCGATCACTTGAACCTTTCTACTCAACAGGCTTTGTGCTGCATTCGAGTCTTTTTCAAAGCTTAAAATCGCGTTGGAGAGCTCAGTATTGGCAAGCATAGAAAGCGTCTCGCCTAGCTCCAATTTTGAGTTAGTGCGGTTTTGCTCTCGCTCGTTTGGATTTATCTGCACCACGGTTCTGCCTAGAAAGTTTCCCTTCTGTACAGACTCAGTCTGGCTATTGTTCTCGATCCAATCGATAGATAAGTGCTTTTGTGTTGGTTGGATGTCATTGGACATAGATTACCTAAACTCTTAAATCCGAGCTCTGAAGCTGAGATGGCAAAGCTTCCATGGCGATGTGGGCGGATAACAAGTCTTCCCAAGATTCGCTCTGTGTGAGCAGCTCAGCCAGTGCATCTTCAAACAGTTCGTAATCGAGTGACTCTGCGTGAAGCAGTCTATTTAAACAAAGCTTGTGCCTGTGGTTATCTAAGCTAAAAAACAATTGATGCTCAGACCAATGGTAGTTGAATGCGATAAAAGAACGGTAAAGGTCAGAATTAACAATTTGTAGATCGACGATCTCAGCTTCTAATTGAAGCATCCCTGTCGTTGGGTGAAAAATCACATGCACTCTTAAGTTGTCATCAAAAGCTAAACCCAATTCGTCTTCAATCAACTGTAATTTAGGTAACCCTATTTGATGAGCAAATTTAAGTAAAACCTCATCTACGATTTGGCGCGCAGACATAGAAGTCATCCTTTTTAGAATTTTAAGGGTGAAGTTATGACAAGTGCATTTCGATGTTTATCAAAATTGGTTGGATTTTTTTATATAAACGTTTTTTCTATAAGGTTAATAAAGAAAGTATTGATGGTGTTGCTTATATCATTAGTGCATATAAATTTCACTTATATAATATTTGATTATGTGCTTGGAACTAATGTCAAATTTTAAAACAAAGCAAATCCAGTGTAATTAACGGTTTCTTATTTTTGAGAATTTATTTTTTGAGTCATTTATAAAATACAGGTTGATCTTTTATATATTTCTGTACCAGAATTGCGACTGTCATTTTTAATAAAAAGATAAGTAGATAGAGTACGCAGTGAAATCTAGAACGCTTATTGGGTTGCTAAGCCTGTTGTTTTTGAATGCTTGCACTCACACCAATTCCTCAAACGGCGGCTTTGCGAGCTCTTCCCAAGCTGTGCTGTATGGGTGGGTGGCTTTTGATGAGTATATTGCGCCCGTGAGTACATCGGTTGATATTGATGTGTGCCAAGTAACCACAGAACGGTGTATTACAGTCGCAAAGCAGACATACCAGGGGGTTCAGCTGCCTGTGCAATACTCTTTTGTTATTGCGCCTATACAAGCAGGTAAGGGTGAAATGAAGATCCGCGCAGTGCTACGTTCTCAAGGGGAAATCAGAGCCAGTAAAGAAGAAGGCTATATTTTTACGCAAGGCAGAGTGCATAAGGATTTAAAACTAGAAGCTTACAATAATAACTAAAAAAGTAATCGTTTTCATTTTTTCTATTTTAATAAAAATTTAAGTTGAATGAAGCGAATAATCCGGCGCTAAAACCCTAATTATTAATGGGGTCAAGTCATCGGCTCAGTGCTTCTTTATATGAATATCAGTTGCACTCACTGCAATTTTTATGTTTATATCCCCCGCTTCTATGAAGTTGGCTAGATAGAGTGGTTTAAAAATAAACACTCCATTTTTTGTGGAAATACCAATGTAGGTGAGAGTAGGCTTAAATATTAGTACTTTCATTTATTCTAATATAATAAGAGCTTTGGTTGCTTGAGTATCACTAGTTATAAGTTGAACTTTAGCAAAAGCTTATTAATTTCTCGAGAATATAACAAACAATATCGAGACGTTTTTCCAAGATTATTTTTGCTACCACCGGTAGTTTTTGAGCTATTTATAATTTATTCGGGGAGTATGGTCGTGCTATCGCACCTATGCTCTTTTCTTTGCTTCTTTAATTGACATCGTTCTGATTAAACATCGCACGTACGTTTTTGTATAGGCGTAGTCAGGCTTTGGCATTTCTCTATTTGGATTAGAGAAATTAGGATTATGAAGGGTAGAAAATGGATGTGTTAGGCCAACTAAACACAGAAAGGGTCAACTCGCTATCGCGAAAAATCCATAGTACTTGTTACTATGAAAAATACGATGAAGTTTTTCATTCTCGCCAGTCTCACATTGTTGTCGTTCACAATGGGCAATTGCGAGTTCAGACGGGGGATTGCACGTTAGATGTCGTCGCTGGTTGTGGTGTGTTCCTCTCTCAAGGGGATTACTTACTAGAATACACGCCAGTAGATGGCCAATATACGGCGTCAGTGATCGAATTCGACAATGAACTTGTCAGTCAATTTTTGCAAAAGCACAGTGATTTACTGATGTCGCTACCAAAAGTTGAGAACGTTCAGTCTGGATTGTTCCCGTTTACTTTCAATTTGTTGATAGAGCAGACCTTATCAGGGATGAAGACGCTAGAAGAGCAGTCTTATCCTGACACCATCATGCGCTTAAAATACGAGGAAATGCTCATCTTATTGCTCCACGGTGAGCAAGGTGAGAACCTGTATGCGTTATTATCACAGCTGACCAACAAAACCTCAGACCGACTGCGTCGCTTTATGGAACTCCATTACCTGAAGGAGTGGAAGCTGACCGACTACGCACAAGAGTTTGGCGCGAGCCTGACGACGTTTAAAGAGCTCTTTAATGAGCACTATGGCGTTTCTCCTAGAGCGTGGATCAGTGAGCGCCGTTTGCTGCATGCCCATAAGTTATTGCTTACCAGCAAAATGAGCATTGTCGACGTCGCAATGGAAGCGGGCTTTTCTAGTCAATCTTACTTTACGCAAAGTTACCGACGCCGTTTTGGAACGACACCAAGTCGTGTACGTTCTGGGGATGAACAAGTCGCTATTGCTAAGTGAAATGTCTGACGACTAAAATTTTCTGACTAATTTTGAAAGGCATCAACTGGCGTAAACTCTATTATGCTCAGCGTAACAACGAACAAAACTATTACCTCTACTTCCTTCTGGATTGTTCGAAGTAGATGCGGAGAACAACACCAATGAAAAAGCTGCATTGGCGACGCCGTTCGCTTTTTCCTAACAACATTGTGACGCAAAGGAAGGTCACTGTATTGCAGAGAGGCGCAAGATACGAAGGTTTAACCCAATCATCGCAAGTGCCCAATGTTGTTAATGTCAATCACCGACAACTGCTTAGTGAAGATGTTTTGAGTTCAGAACAATTGTCTTTGCTGCAACGTTTGCTTGACCGCAATGTCGTTGATTGCTTATGTGCAAGCCAAGTGGTGAAAACCTATCAAAGGTTTGGTACCTCTTTAGACCGGTTTGCCATGCGCCTCTTTCTCGAGGTGGGTGGACAACTGAGTGACAATCATGTGTTGAGCTCTTTTGAGCAAAGGCTGGATTACATTAACAGCCGATTAGGGTTTCGCTTCAATTTGGCGTCCCCTAAAACGCTGATCCTGTCGATGTATTTAACCCTGAATGAGTGGGTGAACCGGAAGACAGATCAGACGGTGTTGCATGACACCATCAAGCTTGAGCAGTTGATTAATCAGCTGAGTATTCAGAAAGACTACTGGTTGAGGCTGTCGACAGAAGAGAACAGTGCGATTTTTGCAGAGCAGCAGTTAGCACTGATCCAGAGCCAGCAGAGTGAACTGTATGAGCAGCTTGATGTTCTTAATGAACAACAAAATCAGGCCGTCGAATCTCACCGAGCGATGGTGGAAGAGTGGAAGCCAACGCTTGAGAAGCTCAAAGGTCTGTCTCAGTACGGCGAAACATCAGATAAGTTTATCTCTGAATGGAAAGTCTGGTGTGGCGAAGCTCGAGTACAAGCGCCTGAGCTCAACGACGTGTGGGACGCTTGTGACCATGTGTACAGCGACTTAAATGCGGTTGCGAAGATTTGGCAGTGGTTTCAAGACATGCACACCGTTGGCAATGTGGATCACTACTATTTTGATATTCAGAGTAACCAGTGCGGTCAAGCTTGTAACCATCTCAGCCAGATTTAAATAGAGCTAAATATGTTAGATCAAATGATGAAATCTCTCGCGGCAACGCTTGGGGTTGGGGATTTTATTGCCTCAAATAATGGTTCCTACGATATCGAAGTCGACCAGATGCTGCTTAACATTCGGCAGCATTCATCATGGGTCTTGTGGGAAACCGTGCTCCCATTTCAGTTTGAACAGCACCTCGATTACCAAAAAGAGCAGGCACTTAAGCATTGTATGCAGCTCTCTTTGAAGACACTGCGAGATACGAGTAGCACACTGACGGTGAATGATAACGAACAGTTGATTGTGCAAGGAAAGATGAACATGGAAAGCGCAACCGCAGAAGCATTATGCGCTCAGCTCTCCCAACATGTGAATTTGGTGGAGCAGTTTAGTGGTGTGCTAGAGCATCAACGCGTTAATCATACCGTCAGCCACAGTATTTGGATTCCATAATGCTTGCCGTTTTAAAAAAACAACTTCGCCGACTTGTTTGGTCTGTTGCATGTACTTTGAGTTTGTTGGCGGCATTGCCTTTACACGCATCAGAGTTGGATTGGCCTGATCAGCCGTTTCGTTACTATGCGGACAACGATTCTTTAAAAGAACTATTGAATAACTTTGGCGCTAACTATCGTGTTTCTGTGTCGGTCAGTGACAAAGTCAACGATCGAGTCAGTGGTCGATTTACGCCAGAAGACCCAGCCGAGTTTCTTGATTATCTAGCACAGGTCTACAACCTGATGTGGTACTTCGATGGCGCGGTGTTGCATGTGTACAAAGCGACGGAAACCCGTTCTCGGCTGCTACAGCTTGAACTTCTGACGGCTCGTGAGCTGCGCAGTACTCTGATATCGACAGGGATTTGGGATTCTCGCTACGGTTGGCGTGCGGCAGAGAACAAAGGGCTGGTTTACTTAGCGGGCCCACCTAGATACGTGGATTTGGTTGTGCAAACGGCCGAAGCGCTGGAAAGCCGATTGGTTCAAAAGTCGAACTCTACTGATGAGCTGTTTGTTGAAATTATTCCTTTGAAATATGCCTCGGCGACGGACAGAGAAATCACTTATCGCGATCAAGCGGTGACGGTGCCGGGCATTGCATCGGTATTGAGCCGCGTATTGTCAGGTGTTCAAACTCAGATCAAGGCAACCAAAGAGAGTGAAGAAACGGACATCAATACGGCTGCAACCACGACGAAGAATGTTTCTGTACACGGCGGTGCGTCGGTTGAGGCAGAGCCAGGGCTAAATGCCATCATAGTACGTGATACGCAAGCGCGCCTGCCTTTGTACCGCAAGTTAGTCGCTCAGTTGGATCAGCCACAGTCGCGAATCGAAGTGGCACTCTCGATTGTCGATATCAGTGCGAACGATTTGAGCCAACTGGGTGTGGATTGGCGAGCGGGTATTGAGGTCGGTAACAACAGTATTTTAGACATCAAAACCACAGGTGACGTTGATGGTGGTGATGTGACGCTAGGCAGCGGGCAGACCTTTAAGTCACTGCTTGATGCGACCAATTTAAACTACTTGTTGGCTCAAATTCGTTTGTTGGAATCTCAAGGTAGTGCTCAAGTCGTGTCTCGACCGACTTTGCTAACTCAAGAAAACGTTGAGGCGGTTTTGAACAACAGCAGCACGTTCTACGTCAAGTTGATTGGCAGAGAAACAGCGGCGCTTGAAGAGGTGACCTACGGCACCTTACTGCGAATCGTCCCACGTATTGTCGGAGACCGATTTGTTGAAAGACCCGAAATCAACCTGAGCTTGCATCTTGAAGATGGCGCGCAAATTCCAGATGGCGGTGTTGATGATGTGCCATCCATCCGCAAGACAGAGATCAGCACGTTGGCGACGGTGAAGCAAGGGCAGAGCCTACTCATCGGTGGTGTGTACCGTGATGAAGTGAGTCACCAACTGCGTAAAGTGCCTTTGTTAGGAGACATCCCATACCTTGGTGCCTTGTTTAGAAGTACCACTGATACCACCAGAAGAACGGTGCGCATGTTCATTATTGAGCCGAGAATTGTTGTCGATGGTATTGGTGACAACGTGCTTATCGGTAATGAGTATGACTTAAGACCGAAGCTCGGCACCTTGAACAATATTTCAAATAACAGTGCAGAGCTGAAATCGGCACTCGCGCTCTACAGCTGTACATCTCAAGTACAAGCGGAGCGTCATCAGCAAGATCTATTGTCACAGGGCAAATCTTCGCTGTTATCACAATGCGAGCTGCCTTCAGGGCAAAAAGGATGGCGAGTGCAAATCAAAGAGTGTGATGGCTCAGAGAATCATTGCGTTCGACCATTAGAGGAGCAATAGCCTCAATGCAGCAATGGAAAATTCGTATTCTCTCTGGTGTTCATGCCGGAGTAGAGGTGACCTTACCCAATGATTCATTGGTGTTGGGGAGCGATGACTTTACCGCCGACCTTGTGTTGACCGATTCGGACATCAAGGCGAGTCACCTTGTATTGGTATGCGATGGCGATACCGTCTTACTGCGTGATTGTGATGAGGTTTCGATCAATAGCGAGAGCGTTACCGTTGACGCTAATGGGATTGAATTATCACGCAACGCCTTGGTTTCGGTTGGCCGCTTAACGTTTGCGGTAGGGCATCTTGAAGATGACTTGGCGATCGATATCACGACGGAAGCCGCAGATAAACAAGCGACACCGGTCAGTCATAAACCGTCATCAGGTTGGAAGAGAACGGTCTTGATCGGCTTGATGTGCAGCCTGATCCCAAGCGTGATATTTGCCGGTGTTTGGTATAGCCAAATCCGAGCCAGCGACAGCGATGCCATCACGGAAGCGGAGCCCATCGTTTTAGTGCGCAATATTCTGAGCGAATTGAAGCTCGATGATGTGCGGGTTGAATGGAATGCCACGGCAAGGCAAGCAGTACTGGAAGGGTACGTCGAGGATAGAACCGCAAAACTGCAACTGTTGGGAAGAATTGACGCGCTAGGGATCAACTACAAAAGTGACCTGCGAACCATGGAAGAGATTCGTCGCGGCGTGCGCTTTATCTTGCGTAACCTCGGTTATCACCAAGTCAAAGTTGAGAATGGTGAAGAGACCGGCACGCTGCTCTTAACGGGGTACATTGATGATGCGAGCCGTTGGAGCCAAGTCGAGCAGATATTAGAACGCGATGTCCCGGGGCTGGTCGCTTGGAAGGTTGAGCTGCAAAGAGCGGGCGCCTATATGGATACGCTCAAAGCCTTGCTTGAAAAAGCAGAGTTACTAAAGAAAGTTCAGCTGGTGACAAGTGGCGATCGTATTGAAGTACGCGGTGAGTTGGACGATATCGAGACCACTCGCTTCTATGGCGTTACGAGGGACTTCCGTGAGCAGTATGGCGAGAAACCTTATTTGGTTTTGAAGTCCATTCCTAAAGTAAGCAAGGGAACCAACATCGATTTTCCGTTTCGTAGCGTGAATTTTGGCCAAGTCCCTTATGTGATTCTTACGGACAATGTTCGTTACATGGTTGGGGCTCGCACCCCTCAAGGGTATCGCATTTCTAGCGTCACCCCATCAGGAATAGAGCTGGTGAAAGGCGGGCGAGTGATCACGATCGATCTAGGGTATGAAGGTGGAAATACCAATGACAAATCTTGAACAACTACTACAAAGCGACTCAGGGCAGGAACAGAAAGAGGCCATTGTCCTCAAGTTCAAGCAAGCGCAATCAGCAGTTAAGCGCCAGCTCGATCTTGGCTGTGCCCCCCATGAATATCAGTTGCTACTCAAACAGCATGAAGCCTATCAAGCGGCTCTAGCTGTGATTGAAACTGTCGAATGCAATAAATAACCAAGAGGCGATACCTATGTCATTTTACGATGCGAGTAACAGTGTTTATCTCGATGATGTTAAAGCGAAACTAGAAGAACAAGCAAAAGCGGCGAATGAAGCCGTGAATGAAGCGATCAAAAACCTAGAAACGAACGCTGACGACCCATCAAAGCTGGCTGAATTGCAGCACACCATCAACAAATGGTCGGTGGTTTACAACATCAATGCGACCACCACTCGTGCTATCAAGGATGTGATGCAGTCGATTCTGCAGAAGGTGTAAGTTATGGAAAAAGACATGCGTTTGCTGCTGGCCGAAACGGCTTTGATGGCAACCGGTATGCATCGCCACGAAGAGGCAGAGACAATTGCGTCTTGCCTCGAATCTCAAGGGGATACCGAAGAAGTCGTGGCAATGATTCGCTCTATGAGTTTGATGAATCGTGGTCGCTACGAAGAGGCGCATCGCCTGCTTGAACCTGTGTGCGTGAATTCTCCTGACTTAGTCTGCTTAGCGGCTCTGGCGGCGGGTAAAGCAGGGTTAGCGAGTAAAGCCGAATCATGGCTGGCGATGGCTTCAAAAGGCAGTGAAGAAAGCCAAGCCTTTGCAACGAGCTTCTCTCAGGATATCAGGAACCTTTAATGAAGGTTGAAAACAACTCGCTCAACTATGCGCTCAGTCAGGTTCAGCAGCCAGCTAGAGTTGATCCGCACGAGGCAAATAAGATGAGCCGTCTGATGAGTGAAAGTGCATCAGACAGCAGTGCATCAGAAAGCAATTCATCAAACAAGAGCGCATCGCCAGTGCAAAAAAGCACGGACATCGTCTCTCAGTCTGAGGCCAAAGTGACGGCAATTAAAGAGTGGTATGAAGCGCTCAAAAGTTCCGGAAACTTTAGCTCAGCGGCACTTAACCGCTCACTTGAAGGAGCGCTTACTTCTCCAAGCGAGCAGAAAGAGGCGTTGTGGTATGCACTTAGCCAGGAAAGAAGCGTAAAAGGCACCGATAAAGCGTCACCAGAACTACTGGCTTCACTCGAACAAGAGTTACTGGGCAGCTTTTCTGGACGTTTGCTCGCCGATCCCCCAAAAGACCGTGATGAGCTAAAAGTGCTGCTGTCTGAGCATTTCCCTCTGGGGGCGCAAAAGGAACAAGCACTTTGGCATAGCTGGGCCGAGTTGAAAGACATTCCTGATCAAGATCCATTGTTAGACATGGTTCGGGAAGAGTTGAGCTTTGTTATACAAATCAACTCAATGGTCAAAAACATGCTGACTTACAGCCACAAACTAGAGCTTTCATAGGAACGCAGATGATCAATACGCAGTACACCGAAGTCATGCAGACGAATCTAGAGCAAGTGCAAGATGCGCAAGCTCAGGATGGGCTTAGCGAACGTTTCGAGCAAGCGATGTTGGCCCCGGAAGGAAACAATGGTTTAGAAGGTGGTTTGTTAGAAAACATTAGCGAACTGAAAAATACCATCGATAACGCAAAAAGCAGCTTAACCGACAGTATGAAAATGGTAGGTGACGATCCTGCTCAGCTTTTGCAAATGCAATGGGCGTTGACTCGAATTACCTTTCAAGAGGAACTGATCGCCAAGACAGTAGGTAAAACGACGCAAAACGTAGAAACACTGTTAAAGGCACAGTAGTCACAATGAAGTCAGTCATCACAAGAAAAACAATGCGTGCAGTAAGCATGTTACTGGTTCTATTTTTAGTGGGTTGTCAGACCGAACTTTACACCGGTGTAAGCCAGAAAGAAGGCAACGAAATGTTGTCAATCTTACTTTCTGAAGGTGTCGTCGCCACCAAAGAACCGGATAAAGACAATACCGTCAAGTTGATGGTAGATAACGCACAAATTGCGTTTGCGGTTGATGCGCTTAAGCGCAAAGGTTACCCAAGAGAGCAGTTCTCGACACTTAAAGAAGTCTTCCCGAAAGACGATCTGATTTCGTCTCCGCTTGCTGAGCGAGCGAGACTTATTTACGCGAAATCGCAAGAATTATCGTCCACATTGTCACAAATTGATGGTGTGTTGGTCGCTCGCGTTCACGTGGTACTTGAAGACCAAAATCTTCGTCCTGGTGAGCGCCCAACGCCAGCATCGGCATCTGTGTTTATCAAGCATGCTGCGGATGTCGCGTTGGACTCTTATGTCCCTCAAATTAAGCTGTTAGTAAACAACAGTATCGAAGGGTTGAACTACGACCGTATCAGCGTGGTGATGGTGCCATCTTCGGAAGTTCGCGTGACGTCTCAAGGTAATCAATTCGAAAGCATTCTGTCGATTCAAGTGACCAAAGACACCGCAAGCCATCTGATTGCTATTCTTGTTTTCTTGGTACTGCTGATCATTGGCTCTAACGCAGCAACGTTTGCTTGGTGCCGCAGGAACGTGAAACGTGGTTAATTCCGAAACGCCGGCTTCCCAAATTCAGCATCAGTTTAACTATTGCCCTTGCAGCTATATTGACGAAAGTTGGGTAATGGAAAAACAGCCTTGGTTGTTAAAACTCCAAGGCTGGAGAAACGAAGCGGCCATCAATCAGTGGTGTATTGAAGACTGGGCGTTGTCGCCAATTACGGACCATGCTTTTAATCATCCATACAACAGTCTGGCTTTACTGCCTGTAGAGGCAACAAATCGACTGCTGTTGATGATTGGCGGAATCATGCATTGCCAAGCGATGCGCCAAGTGGTGCTAAAGCAACCTAAACAATGTCTTAATCAGGTCTTTGGAGTGGATGAAACGCGTTTTTTGATCCAACAAGGACCGATGATGATTTCCAACTGGCCCAGCGGTTGGCAAAAGCCACTGCCAACCAGCCTCGATGAAAAAAGCTTTGAAAAGACAGCCCGAGAGCTGGGGTATTTATGGGTCACTTTCTTACTGGCAAAGTCACCATCAGAGCTAGTGCAACGATGGCAGTTTAAGCTCGATCGTCAACTGACGCTCACGGATCGCAGTGCAGATTGGCTGGATGACGCGCATCGCGATCTTGCTTACCGACTTATCAAGAAAATCGCAAAACAGGTAATTCCTCAATGGTTTCATTTGTTGAAATAAAAACCGACAACTTGCAATTAGCGCCGGGCTTAAAAGTGCTCAAAGCAAAAGACTATGTGAGTTACTTAGATTCGCAGCATTTGGTTGAGGCGGCGCACTCAAAAGCAGAAAGCATCATTGCGAAAGCGGACGAAGCCTATGAGCTAGAGAGGCAGCGAGGTTATCAGGACGGCATCGATCAAGCGAAGATCGAGAATGCCGAAACCATGCTGGCAACACTTGCTCGATGCAACGAGTACTATTTGCAGGTCGAGCAAAAAATGACAGGCGTTGTGCTCGATGCCGTCAGAAAGATCATCAACAGCTTTGATGATGTGGATACCACTGCAAGTGTCGTGAGAGAGGCGCTCCAGCTTGTCAGTAACCAAAAGCAAGTGATTCTGCATGTGCATCCAGAGCAGGTTACTGAAGTGCGGGAGAAGGTTTCCTCCATACTCAGTGATTTCCCTGAAGTGGGGTACGTTGAAGTCATTGCCGATGCGCGTTTAAAGAACGGCGGCTGCATACTGGAGACCGAGGTCGGTATTATCGATGCGAGTATCGACGGTCAGCTGCAAGCGCTCAAGCAAGCTATTACCAAGCAATTGAGCGAACGCCAACAGATACAGCCCTAACGCGTTTATTTTTGCTCTCCGAAAGTCCAGCAATGCTGGGCTTTTTTATTTTCAGTGGCTGGCTATTTCTAGATTCAGCATCAATTTCCTCTCACTAGCATTCAACTGAAAGCCGTGAGCGCTAGCCGATAAAAGGCACCCTAAAAACTTCTGACCAAAAGTGATATATGGCGAATGCCCTTACGCTTATCGTTTTGATTACTCAATACGAAAAGGGGTCCTCGCAATGAACAAAGAAGAAATCATAAACAACTGGCTATCCGACTTATCTGGCGGGCAATGGCAGCTTTTGAATGGTCAATGCAACTTAGTTGGCGAAGATGGCATGCATTACGCCACGATTTTCAATTATGAAAACCGCATGGTGGTCATGTTCCCTTTGTCACCAGCCAAGCAGCCTGAGGGGGGAATATCACCTTCCAAACTGCTGGCGCTGAACTCTCACCCCGATGTTGTCGGCATTGCGTCGTTCTCGTTAGCCGCTGACAACGCCACTGTTGTACTCAACTTTGCATTGCCGGATGAGTCTGTGGTGAATAGCGATCTCAATGTCTTTTGGCAAAATGCACTCAGTTTACGCAGTGCCTTGTTTGATGCGATCACTGAATCCACTGCGGGGTGATCGATGCAAACAACGATACGAACAGACGGCGCGGCAAGTACTGCGGCTTTACTGTCCTCACAGCAGACACTAAGCGCAGCAAGCACCGCGGCTAATACCTCTTTAAGTCAGGTTTCATCGGTCTCCGTTTCCTTAGTCGGCAATCAACCGCCGCTGAACACGCAACCAGTCCCGATGCCACCATTGCGTCAGGCCGAGGAAGAGTTTAATCACGCCATCATGCGTGCTGCCCAGTATGAAGGTAGCATTGAAAATTTAGTCCGAGACAAGGTAAATGCGCAGTTTCCAACAACCTCTGACGCGGTGAAAAACCAGATAGTCGCTCAGTCGGTGGAAAAGATTGCAGAAGCTAACCAAGCATTTGAGTTTAACCATTTGGGCAATGACCTGCTGCAGAGCCCTGCCGTTGAGTACATGTCTCAATCGTTTTTGCGTCGGATCCTAGAAAACGTAGCGATCGCTCAAGCGAAAGATCCTTCAGTGCCAGTAGCAAAGACAAATGAAGACGCTGGCATCGGTTTTCTGGACGGCTGGAGTGACGACGACGCTAAGTGGGCAGAGCAGCTCAACAGCGTACTCAATGACCCTAAAGCCAATGCTCGGGTACTGACTACATTAGCTTATAGTCATTTGAGGGTATTTCGTGATCCTTCGCGACTTAAGATGATGGGCGATGCCGTGAATCAGCCATTGCTGAATGCTAAAGAAGCGAATCAAAGGCTGAACATTTTCCACTCACATGGTGCAGGGGAAAAACCTGAGATCTCGACTCCGACCACAACCCAGCCCCACGGTTGGGCATGGCTTAAGTATGCCGATTGGAATACAAGTGAAGCGCTTGGCAACAAAACCGGCAATGACTTTATCGGCAGTCGTCAAAACGGCGACCCTCATAAAGGGACCGGATTCAAGTTTCAAGGAATGCAGGAGGCTATGAAGCCTACGGCTTATCACAATGACGCCGTTGCTTTAAAAGAGCGTCCAGAACATGAGTCCGGCTATGGTGGTTTCGTTATCAATGACAAAACGTTAACCACGATTGGCGACGATAAACCAACCTCGGTCAACTGGCGCCAACAAAACATGGATAAGAAGTTACCTATGTTTGCGGGGCCATCCAGTACCACCTCTTTTATGTACGAAGTGGCACGCCTTCTCAAAATGCCTGCTTCTGAAGCGCAAGCCTTTCGAGCCTTGCTGTTGGGGTGGATGATTCAGCCGCGTGATCACAGTTTTACAGAGATCATGGGAGCACTGGATGCTTATGCAATGGAGCACAATGACCACGGCGCTGCGACAGTAGACAGTGATGGCATGATGGCGTGGCAAGCACGTGAGACGGGCAATTGGCTTGGTGCTTACGAGGGGCTGATAACCCAAAACATCGACTTACCCGGTATGGAAGCCAAGACAATCACACTAAATGGACAAGAGATTCATCTACCTGCGATTGAACCGGTGAAAATGAGTGTCGAAGAGTTCGATCAATCTGTGACTCAAGGGAAAGGCTACCCATCACAATATGCAGGGAGTGATTATCTTGATGTACTGGCGCAGGCCGCGCAGAGTGATCAAGAAGCAGACGATACCTTTGGCCTAGCTTCAGAGAAAATTCACTACGCTCCGCAAAATATGAATGACTTGAAGTTATACAATACCGAGCAGCGAACCATGCCGGAATTGCCTGAGCGAAAACCGTCAGGGCAACCATTTATCGATGGTGTAAAAGCGGAAGCATTAGGCAACTGGTTGGAGGGTAAGTCTCCTGCGCAATACCAACAGCTTCTCAGTAATGCAGCGTCTTTGTTGGCGGAATCTTCACAGGAAGGATCGCTAAGTAATGTTTTTCGTTACGGTGAGCGTAATGATGTGTGGGAAACTTTTCGCACGGTAGATAAGTCGAACATGCTTGATGCTCAGTTGGTGCTAAAAAACAAACCCGATCACCAAGATGCGTTGGCCTTTTTACAGGATGTCGCGAGTAGCAAAGCCACACCAGCTGAACGCCAACAAGCGGTATTAGAAGCCATTGGTGATGATGCAAATAACCAAGCGACGCTGATTAACGCGATGCTGCTGGCGACGACTCGATTCTATACAGGGAATGGCGCAAATATTATCAACCCAGGCTACGGCGATTTTGCTCCACCAAAGAACGAGAGTGAAATGGAGATGCGTCTTCAATCGTTCCTAAAACGTAATCAATACACCAGTTCTGCTGAGCGAGCGCAGGCGAAGAAAGAGTATCGCCAGAACGTGGATATGTTACAGGCTGCGATAGACTCTCCAATGTTTGAACGATACTCCGGTAAAGTCTGGCACGGCTGTCACACCAGTGTTGCCGATGCGGCGTTAGAGAAGGGAACCGGTTTTCAGTTTCCTGGCTTTATGAGTACAACGCGTGCTCCAGACGTGGCACAAAGTTACATGGCGAAAGGTGCGCTTTTGGTCATCAACCCGGCGCCAGACCTCGGGGTGAATATTGAACCCATCAGTAATGCGGAAGGTGAGAGAGAAATCTTGGTTCCTGCAGGGACGTCTTTTACTGTGGAACAAAGCTATACCTTACACCTGGAGAAAGGTTACCCGCCTTCAGCCAATACGGCGATGAAAAAGCGAATTTACGATGCAGAAGTGGCGACGGGGAGCCGCAAACCTCATGTGACCATACGCATAACGACGCCAGAGATGGAGAAAGCGGGCCTAAGTGGTCAAAGCGATCCAAAAGGAGAGGCGGAACTTGCTGACTTGATTGATCATATCAAGAAAAATCCCTCGAACATGGAAGAGCAAACCAAGGTTGTCGTATTGAGCCGAGAGTCCAGTGCACCAAGCGTCAATACCGCGAATGCGGATAAAGCGGCAACAGAAGCCTTTAAACCAATGTACTCTGGTGGCTTTGTTTAGCCAAGAAGCTCAACCACTTAAGTAAGTCTATTCAACTCGAGGTCTCTCAACAGTTTTAGCTTGCTTGAGACTGAAACAGTAAAGCTCAGCACACCATGCTGAGCTTTTTTCTATTCTCATCATGTGTCTTATCATAAACGGCTTAAAATGAAAAAAAGCCGACTATATCTGGCATATTCACACATCTGTATTCAGCATAATAACCCCATCAGCCAATACTCTGCGCTTATCTAAACCGCAGAGATGGAAATACTAATAAATACAGAAATAGGAATGTAAATCAGATGGCCAACGGATTTATATCGACCCTTATAAACGACTTTGCAAAGCGTTGCCAAATAGAAACGCTGGAATTTGATGAAGAAGACTGTTGCCGTTTAATTATTGATAACGAAGTGGCGATTACACTTCGCTCAAATGAAGAGAAGCTAACGCTTATTGGCTTAATCTCCGGTGATAAACCACATCCCGATGTTTATTTTAAACACATGAAGGCAGCATTAACAAAAGATGAGCCCTACGTCTGTTGGGATGAAGATGCTGGCTATATCGGTTTTATTCACATTCATCAAACGATGTTAACCGAGACATATTTTGAAACGTCGATTGCTCAATTTGTTGACTGGCTAAAGCTGTCAGCAAGCCCGCAGGAGCAAGCTGTGCAAGAACAGAAACAAACACAGACAATAGATGCGGCTCAATTTGCCACATTAAGGGTATAAATAATGATTAGTTTTGGAAACGTAAGCGCACTTCAAGCGGCACTTCCGCAAGCGCGAAATGAGATTCTAAGTGAAGGCAAACTCAATGTTGGTGGCAAGGAATATAAGATCGATGCAGATACTCAGCAGTTTGTTCGTTCAAACCCAAGTAATAGTGCAGTCGCTCGATTCTTTGAAGCAACGGGTAAGCTATTTAGAGAAGGCAACACAGACTCAGTAGCGAAAGCGATTACGAAATCGGTATTCGATAATGAGCTTGGACAAGCTCAGCGCTTGCAAACCAGTTCTTCTGTTGAGCACGGTCAAATGCTGTTTAAAGATGCCAGCCTTAAAACGCCGGCCGATGTGTTAAATGCCTTTAGCCGACTTGATGCTCAGGCGATTAAGTCAGACAGTGGTGAACTTAACCAATTGGCTGAGCGCGCGATGTCAGAATCGCTATTGGATACGAAATCAGGACAGGACTTGAAGTCACAAATTGGTGAGGGTGCAACAAAAGCATTAGCTGGCAAAGTTGTCAAAGCTTTTGGTGGCGGTGCGATGGGCGTGAAGAACAACCCAAATACCGCGATGGGCTTGGAAGTTGTATTTGAAACCGAGGTTAAGAACTTAAAAGCGGCACAAGCACATATTGAAGGTTTGGCAAACAAAGACTTGAGTTCGGGTGTCTATGCGGATTCGCTAGCGGAAGATAAGTTCAATAAAACGGGCACGACGAACAACCTTGAACGCGCGGCGGCTTGGATCATTAACGCATCGACTTCGAAAGGAAACGATGCTGATAATATTACTGCGCTTCTTAAAGAATACGCGGCCAATGATAAAGACTTGCTGAACATGGATAACTTAAAAGAGCTTCATGCGCGAGCGGTGCCGAATATTGAAAGAGATTACCGAGGCCCAGCGACGGCTGGTGGCGCACTTCCATCAAGCATTGGTGGTGAAGGCATGCTAAAACAGCACATAGAGGGCTTTTTGAAAGAAAACCCAGTGGCAGATAAAGATCTGGGTAAGCAGTTGTTTGCTGGCGTGATTGGCTACCATGGCTTCACGGATGGGAACGGTCGTATGGGGCGTATGCTGTATGCGATAGCTGAGCTGAGAAACGATTCATTTACGCCTCTCGCTTTAAGCGCAGAGCTTAGCCTTCACGGGATTAAGTAAATATCCACTCCATATTTAGAGCGACGAAAGTCGCTCTTTTTCGTTGTGAGTTATATATAAATATTGAAGTGTGAAACCGAAGTAATAAGTTTTTATTACTGGTTTTGATGTTTCCCCCCCCTTGAATTAATCAATTAAATGTATTGATGGATTATTATCTTTAAATATCTTGTTTAAAACGGATTTTTATATTAATTCCGCTAGGTTTTATTCAAGTATTTATTTCTATTATTTTGTGCAGTAGTTCACGAGAGGGAATGGAAAACAACAAAATAAAAGCCAATTTCGACATCGCAAAATCTCTATTTACGGTTTACTAGAGAGAGTAAATAGAGGGAATTGCAATGAATACACTACAAGTTCTATTAAATGAGTTTTGTGAGATAAATGAGCTACCGCCACTTAACTTTTCTGAACAAGGTCGCTGTCAATTATTAGTTGATGACCGCTATGTTATTTATTTTAGCGCAACAGATAACAACGAACTTATTCTGTCCGTGGCTTTTGGCGGACTCGAAAAAACGGGTGAGCTGAGGGTGAAAGGCCTTGAGCTCATAGCTTATGCCAATTACTTTGCCATTGCAGAAGGGGGGCTAACCCTGTCACTGGCACCAAATGGTAGGCAGCTTGTTCTTGCAGGCAGGAAGCCAATAGAGCACTTAGATGCCGCGAGTTTGTCAACTTGGTTCCATGCGCTCAATGAGCAAGCTCAGCTCTGGCAGGCTCGATTTTCGATGCTAGACCAAGACATCACGCCATTACCCAACACACAGCCATCTCACGTACAGACCCTTCGAGTCTAAGGAGTTCATCCATGGTAAATCCAACCAATAAAATCAGCCAAAGCCCGGTCCCTAGCTTAGATCAATTTCGCTCTGTGGCGGCGCAAAAAGATGACCGAGTGATCAGTAAGCGTGGCAAGGTAAAAGAGCCGTCGACCTTCCATAAAGGGCAAAAATTTGCGGCAGTGAGTGAACATTTACTGCGCTCCAAATACCCAAAGTACTTTCAAGAAAATATTAAGACTCACCTTGATTTAAAACAGGCACTGCTAAAAGAAGAAAAACCACAGACGGCACTGTTAGCTTTTTCCCTTGTCAGCCCATCAGGGTACCGAGGTGAACCGCTAACGGAACGAAAGATCCTTGAAGTAGTGAACTTGCTGGAAGAGGTTAAGATTGACGCTAGCGCTTATGAAAACCTCAAAGGTACGTTTGATTCAATCAGTCACGATCCGCGCTTACAGGTGAGCCTCGAAAAACAACATCCAGGGAAAATGGATGGTTTTGGTGCAGAACTGCTTGAGATGGCAAAAGAGAAGCTCAAAGGCACGGGGGTGAATGCGGCGATTAACCTTGCCTTGCCGGGCGTTGGATTGCTGGTGGCGACAGGTCGCGAGTTGCACAAAGCAGCGGTAAATGGCGATGCGGAGGCTTACCATCATCAATTGGATCTAATTGCGCAACTGCCCGGTCGTGATCAGAGACTTGCTTTGCCGATGCAACAAACCTTAGCTCACGGGCACGCCACCTTGTCGACTGAAGGCGCTGTTACAGCAACATTAGGGATGGCGACAGGCAGTCTTGGTGCTTTTGGAGTTAACTCTGTGGGAACGGCGGGTGTGCTCCCTCTTGCAAAAGAAGCAATAGGCAGTGCTGCGGCATCTGGCTTAATCAGTGGATCTGGTTTTGTGGCAGGTCAAGCGGGCTCATATGGTTTGAATAACGAAGCTCAAGAGGTGCTGTGCCAAGATCCTATGTCTGGTGTACTGCCGCGCATTGAAGTGTCTAACAGCAAAGGAGACTTTACCTTTAGTATGCAAGATGCCGCGTCAGTTCGTGCTTTGATGGCGTATTTAGGCCCAAAAGAGGACAAGTCGATGACGTCTCCTCAGGCGCCGAAAGAAGCACAGGAAATGGAAACAGCGCGTTTGACGCTTAAGAAGATGCTGGGCTCAGATGCTAGCGAGCATTTAGTACCAGATGTCGATCCTGTGCTTAAACTGAGTGTGGAAGATGCTCCAAGTCAAACTGAATCCGTGGCGAATGGTGCGTTTAAGAAACTGCTGAGTGAAGATTGGGATTGGTTGATGCCAGCCGTCCGAGCCATTGATCAAGGTAAGGCACAGGACATCAATAAGACCTTGACCTACAAACTGCCTCTTGATGCAGCGAACGGACGCGTGTACTTGGATAAAAGCCCGAACCTGAATGAAGGGCAATTGTCAGCGTTAGAGAAGCTAGGCTCACCAAGCCAGTTAAGATTGATGTACTTAGCAGAAGGCTGGATTTAATCCGTTGAGTTTAAAAGACAGCTCGCGGCGAAATCCTAATTAAGAAGAAAAACAAAAGGGAGCAGATGCTCCCTTTTGTTTAGTTAAAATCCTTAAAAACGTTGCTAATACCTGTGTCAATAAAGACAAAATAAATCCGTTTCCCGTTTCCCGTTTCCCGTTTCCCGTTACTCCTCAGACTGCTCAAGAGACGCAACCCAACGCAGGATCTCAGCGGTGGCTTCAATAAGATCGCCAGGAATGTACTGGTTTAACTGACCATCGGCATAAAGAGCACGTGCGAGTGGTACTTTTTGCATCACAGGGATGCCTTCTTCGTGGGCTATCGCGATCATACGTTTTGCCATCGCATCGGTTTCTTTAAGGGTTATCACAGGCAACGGTGTTTCGCCCTTTTTATAGTACAAACCAATCGCGATGTGGGTTGGGTTCGTGACCAACACATTCGAACGCTTAACGTTATCTCTTTGGTTCGAAGCTTGCAGCTCTTGGTGTAACTGACGACGCTTACTCTTGATTTCCGGGCTGCCTTCCATCTCTTTATATTCGCGTTTGACCTCGTCTTTAGTCATCTTCAGTTGCTTGGTGTGGTCGAACTTTTGGTATGCGTAATCGGCAGCTGCAATCACAATAAAGCCGACGGAAGAGATGATCATGAGTTGTTTCACCAATACGCCGGTGATGGTCGGCACACACTCTAATCCGCATGTCGGGATTTGCAGTAGCGTGTTTAAGTTGCCCCGAAGCGTGACCCAAATAATGCAGGAAAGCAGCGACACTTTAAGAATCGACTTAATAAACTCAATGATGCTCTTTAGCGAGAAAATTCGTTTTGCCCCTTCGACAGGGTTGATCTTTTTGATATCTGGTTTGACGGATTCACCACTAAATAGCAAGCCGAATTGCCCCATGTTCGACATGATGGCGATCAATGCCGCCACGATCAGGATCGGTGCCAGCAAGTAAACCATTTCTTTGGCGATGGCGATGGCTACGTCAAGCAATGCATCCTGAAACCCTTGATAAGCCAACTCACTCGGCAATAAAAGTAGGGCAGAGATGTGCGACATATAGTAGTCTGCAAAGGCAAATAGGACGGCAATTAGGGCTAGGATTAACGCCGATGAGACGACTTCCTGACTTTTGGCGACTTGCCCTTTTTGTCGGGCATCCCGAAGTTTTTTCGGGGTGGGGAGTTCTGTTTTTTCTCCGCTCATTGCTCTTCCTGTCGGTTATTACCAAATGGTATTGAGCTGTTCTCTGAACAGTACGATGTCAGAGAAAAGGGCTTGAAAGTGGTCCATCATCAATGCCAAATAAACAATCAATAGCACGCTGGCAATGGCACTTTTGATCGGCATGGCTAAAGAGAAAACGTTCAGCTGTGGGGCGAATCGGCTAATCAGCGCGAGTCCAAACTCGGCAAGGAACATGGCTAAAACCAAAGGCGCAGACATCAACACGCCAAGCCACATAAGTTGCTCGAACTGAGCGTAGAAAAAGCGCACCCATTCCTCAGTGACGGTGGGGAAAAAACTAATCACAGGCCACGACGAATAGCTGTTAAACAGCGCATAAATAAAAGCGACAAAGCCACCACCGGAGAAGAACAAGGTGATCAGGGTTTGAGTCAATAGCACAGCCGTTGGCGTTGACTGGGAGCCGAGAGTGGGGTTAAACATACTTGCCATCGCAGCACCACGTTGGTTATCCACTAGAAACCCTGCCGCCTCAATAGCCCAAAAAGGGATTGCTGCAACAAAGCCAATCAGCATACCCAATAGTACCTCTTTGCCTAAGATGACCATCAACCAAATCCCGTCCGTTTCTGCGGGCAGGTCTTGTTGGTTAATCATTGGGAAGATAAACAGCGCAAGCGAACACAAAACACCATTTCTTACCAAGGTGCCACCCAGCGTTTGTTTGTTTAAGATCGGCAAAAATATAAAGCAAGCCATTAACCTAGGGAGCGTCAAGCTGTATAGGAACAGGGCTTGGTGCAAATCATCGTAACTCATCGTATTTGCGGGATTTTATCCAAGGTCAAGGTAGCAAATGAATGCAGTTCGGCGCCCAGCCATTGTGTGGTAACAAATAGGGTTATGATGACGGCGATCAGTTTGACGACAAAGCCTAACGTCTGTTCTTGTACTTGTGTTAGCGCTTGGACGAGAGAGACCAAGGTACCGACAAGTGCCGCAACCAAAATTGGCGGCAGCGACAAGAATAGAACAAGCGTTAGAGCCTGAGTGGTAAAGTGGATGATTTCAGCCGGATTCATGCTTCTCTCCTCATTATCCGTAACTGAGCACTAGGCCATGGGTCAACTTGGTCCAACCGTCTAGCAACACAAAGAGCAGTAGTTTGAATGGCAGTGAGATGGTCATTGGCGAGACCATCATCATGCCCATGGCCAGCAAGATGTTGGATACGATCAGATCGATAGCGATGAATGGCAGGTACAACAGGAAGCCAATCTCAAACGCTCTCGTTAGCTCACTCACGGTAAAGGCGGGGAGCAACAACAATAAGCTGTCTGACTCCAAACGGTCGACGTACTTTTGTGGCCACAAGGTTCTTGCTGCATCGGTAAAAAAGACCGATTCAGTTTCACGGATGTGCTTTTTCAAGAACTCACGGTACGGCTGCAATCCACTCTCGATTAAACCTTCGATGCTCTCCGAATCTTCAAGTGAGATTTCGTGCTGGGTCACGTAGTCATAGGTTTCAAACCCCACTGGCGCCATGATGAAGATCGACAGAATGATCGCCAATCCGTACAAGGCCATATTGGGTGGAATCTGCTGTACACCTAATGCGTTTCTTAGCAGAGAGAAAACCACGGCCAGTTTAACGAAGGAGGTCGCCATCATTGCAATGAAAGGAATCAAAGCAAGAAGGGCGAGTGTAACGATGAGGTTCAGTTCATCAGGTAACTGGATCATGCTGGCTCCTGACTGCCGCCAAACAGTTCGAGAACGCGCACACCCAAGCGTTCATTAATGTTCACTAGTTCGCATTCACCAATGATTTTGCCGTTTGCTCGCATGGTGACTGGGTTAGAAATTGGCTGGTTAAGCTCAAAGGTAAAACCCGGTTGCAGCGCGTTAAGCTGTTCTAAAGTAATGGTTTGCTGACCAACATCGAAAGTCAGTTCAATTGGCAATTGCTGGTGGTCGGTCAGTGCTTCAGAGCTGTTGATATCGTTCATATTGGTTTCTTTTTCTTGGATATGGAGTGTCGTATTGTCGAGTTGGCATCGCCAAAGGTTGTGATTGGAGACCTGAAGCAGCACTTGGTGTTGCGCGATGTAGCAATCGTCGAAAAACACCACATCGCCAAGTTCAAGTTGCTCAAATTGACTGAGTGCCAAACGTGTTTTGCCAAAGCTCAACCAGAAGGGCAGTGCGATGTTTTGGCTCAGGTAAGAGGGCGCCTTTGGCAGAGTGTCAATCAACACATCTCGACCTTCATGGACCCACAGGCTAAGAGAGACATCATCGCGATTGATGGTGAGCATCAACACGTTTTCTTCTGATGCGGGTTGCTCATGAACTTGCAGCTTGCTCAATACCGGAAGTTGTCCAAATAAGCGCTTAATCATGTCGGTGTAGGGCTCAATTTGGCTACTGAGCAACGCCAATTGCAAAGAGTTTGGCAGTGATTCAAATGCCGTCGAGTCAAGAATGCCATGCAACCATTGCTGTAATTGCGCACCGCTGAAATCGATTTGAATGGTTTGTCCACCAATGAGTAGTGTTAAACGGTAGCCAGAAAACTCCGGCTTTTGGCCAAGCGTGACCGATAAGCTATTGCTCTGACTATCTTGAAAGTGACACTGTTTTGCGCACAGTTGATTACTTAGCGCAATGCTTGAAGGCTCGACCTTTGGGAAATCTAATATCATCATTCGTCCTCAGGCTTCCATTCATCGTAAATGCTGCGTTGTTGTCGCGAGCGTTGCTGGTCTTGTTGTTGGTTCATCTGTTCGCTGACTGAGATCCGAATCGGTTGGTCGATGCCTAAACGTTGCAGACGCTCGGTCAACTCTTGCTTAGCCGTTTGGTTGATCAGCGAAAGAGCGTGCTCTTGCTTAATCAGCACGCTGTAGCCAGAACTGTCTTGCTTGATAGAGATCTCGCCACCTTTTAATTGGCCTTCATTCAGAAGCAGGCGAACTTCTTTCTCGTTTGATGAAGGAAGAGACACGTAGATCTTGTCGACTAACTTATTAATCAATTCGTTTGCGTCTTGAGCTCTGTTCTGGGGCGCGTGTGTCTCTACGTTTTTCAGTATGATGTCGCCTTGCGCTGTTGATTGGCTTAGGTTAGCCATCGGGTGAAGCTTAGCGTCCGACTCTGAACTTGGATGACGCAGTTCGATGTGCTTCACTGCTTTAACCTTCTCTTCAAGCGCGGACAATGCGGCTTTCGAGTCGACAATTTTTGAGTCCACAGTAGCAGCAGCGTCTTTTGCCGCAGGGTCGAGTTTATGAGCTGCTGCATCTAACTTATGCAGTTGGCCTTGCAGCACACTCTGCACGGTTGATGGCTTAGTTTTGTTCCGTAGATTGGTTTTGTTACGCAGATTGGCTTGGTCAGTCTGAATCGGTAATACCTGATCCTTTAGAGCGTTAGGCAAGCTGGTCATCGGTATTTTAGGATCACGAGAGGAACCATTATCTAATGGTGCCGTGCTTGCCGAGCTGACTTGCTTATTGTTCGAGTCTTTTTCTGGCGCAGAGTTAGAACCCAACGGCTGTGATTTATCCGTTTCTTTACTTCCTACCGACTGCTCGATTAGAGAGTGTGGCTTTAGGGGTTTAGCGGTATCTGAATGTGGCTCTTTCGCAGGGCGCTCTGACGTCTCGCTATGGCTCTCTTCGTTTTTATCTTTGTTGTCTAATACCTGCAGGGTCTCTCTTTCTGAGAGATCGTGACTTGGCTTTTCTGGGGGCAAACCAGCGTCTGACTTCTCATTAGCAGGTTGATCTTTTAAGTTTTCAGGCTGCTCTTGGCCACCCTCGAGCTGCTCTTTCCCCGCCTCAGGAATAGCACTGCTGGCCTTGCCTTTGTGCTTCATGCTATCGAGCTTGTCTGCGTTCAATACAGCAGCGAATAAACGAGAAGTCTCTGACTCATGTTCGCTTTCTGCTTGCGTTGGCTTAAGCGCATTATTAAAGCGAGATTCAAGCTCTTCTGAGACTTGGTTGACCGGCCTCTGTTGAACCTGTTGCGGACGTTCAGTTGTGTTTGGATGATCGTTTTTGACTCGCATCTTTACCTTCTATGAAACAACAACGCTGCGGAACTCTTCTTGTTCGAGCTCTTCTTGATACTGCACTTGGCGTGCTTGCTCAGCGATTTCTTGTTCGTTTAATTGAATGAATTTTTCTTTGGTTTTATGGGCGGCCAGAGCTTCTTGCTTTCTTTCCTTGAGTCGCTGGTTCTCTTGTTCTAATGCCTTTTTTTCTTCTGCGGCTCGTTGTTTTAAATCGGCCTCTCTTTCCCTTAACAGCGCGATTTCTTGCCGCAATATTTCAAGTTCTTTTAGAACGACGGTTTTCTGTTTGGCTTTTGCAAAGCGCCGTTCTTCTTCCTCTTCGCGCCATTGACGATAATCAACGACAGACTGTTCCGCCTTTCGGAGTGAGGCTCGTGCATTATTGACTCGATACTCTTGTTGCTGAACCGCGCGATCGGCACGGTCGGCACGAATTTTTTTTATCTCTAGCAATTGCTCGATCATAAGCCTGCAAGCCCACGCAGCTGTGTGACGGTCTCTTCGAGTTCACTTGGCTCGTGCGTGCCTTGGCGCAAGAACGCTCGGATATCATCTCCCTGTGCGATGGCCATATCCGCGCGACTGTCGGCTCCGTGTTGGTACTCACCAATTTTTATCAGCAGTTCGACTTCTTCATATTTGGCCAGCATTTCACGCATGTGAGCCGCGGACGCTTGATGAGTTTTATCGACGATTTGATTCATCACACGACTGGCCGAGCGAAGCACATCAATGGCTGGATAGTGGTTCATCGCCGCCAGTTTGCGAGAAAGAATGATGTGACCATCGAGTATCGAACGGGTCTCATCGGCCACTGGCTCAGTCATATCGTCACCTTCCACAAGTACGGTATACAGCGCGGTGATGGAGCCTTTGTCTGATTGACCTGCACGTTCCATCAGTTTTGGTAGTGCGGCAAAAACTGAAGGCGGATAGCCTCGTCGTGTTGGTGGCTCGCCAGCTGCCAAGCCGATTTCACGCTGAGCTCGGGCAAAACGCGTCACCGAATCCATCAGTAGCAGGACACGCTTACCTTGGTCGCGGAAGTACTCCGCGATGGAAGTCGCGACGAACGCCGCTTTGGCTCGTTCCATTGCTGGCCTGTCTGAAGTTGCAACAACCAATACTGACCTTGCCATGCCTTCTTCGCCAAGGTCGTGTTCGATAAATTCTCTTACTTCACGGCCCCTTTCACCGATGAGGGCAAGCACGGTTACATCGACATCGGCAGAGCGAATAAGCTTGGCGAGCAGGGTACTTTTACCTCCGCCAGCCGCAGCAAAAATGCCCATCCTTTGTCCTTCACCACAGGTGAGCAATCCGTCGATGGAACGCACGCCCATCGAAATCGGCTTTTCAATCAGTTTTCTCTGCATTGGTGGCGGCGCATCACGATAAACCGGATACCAAGCGCTCGGTTCAGTGCTTTGAGAACCATCGAATGGGCGGCCCAGGCCATCGAGAATTTTCCCTAACAGATGATCGCCAACGCCGACTTCGTGCATTTTTCCGAGCGGGCTCACTTCGGTATTGGAGGAAATACCAAACATGTTGCCAAGTGGGGTAAGCAACGCATGGTGTTGCTGAAAACCCACCACTTCCGCAAGCAGCGACAAGGTTTGATCGGGATTTCGTAGCTCACAAAGCTCGCCGACACGAACACCAGGCACAACGGCTTTGATGATGGTGCCAGTCACTTGAGTCACGCGACCGCGGATTTGGATCAAACGCGTTTGCTTGATGGCCGATTGTTGAGTTTCGGTGATGTATGAGAAGTCGTTCAATTTAAGAAAACATGCGCAATAACTGATGCTGGGAGAATAGAAAGGATGGCGCCGTATTTATAGTGACTATTGGTCGGGAGTTTTTAGAAAACTTAAAACGCCCTAAAAAAACACGTCTGATTTTGACAGCCGATTAAAAATGCAATTCCTATAATTCGGCTCATATTGTAGGAAGGAGTGCAAATCAATGAGCACTATCAATAGCCAAATTTTAACGGGCAACAAATTTGACGCGCCAATTCGAAGTAACCTTGAGTCTTCCCGCACGGGAGCCTCGGTCAATGGTAATTATCGAGGTGAAACTGTCCGCGTACACAATGCAACTCAGTCGTTGTTTGATGCGATGGAAGAGCTGACGGCGTTAGGTTCAGAAAAAGCAGAAAAAGACCTCACGAAACGCAAAGTGAAAGACGGCAGCATTCGCGTGAATGAAGCGCATGAGCTGGTTTCTGATTACCTAAGAAAAGTGCCTGATCTTGAGAAAAACCAAAAGATCAAAGACCTCGCTACCAAAATGGCAAGCGGCAACTTATCAACGATTGCTCAGTTACAGGCGTACCTCAACGGATTCTCTGAAGAGAAGAGCCATCAGTACCTCGCGCTGCAAGCAGTGAAAAAGTTCCTTGGAGCCAATCCTGAAAGTAAGAACTTATTGGCGCTGATAGACCAAGCCATTCTGACCTTTGAGCAGAACCCGGACTCTTGGGCTCAGATTGATACTGAAATTCGTGTTTCAAGCTTCGCGGATGAATACAGCCAAGAGCAAGGCTTTAGCAGTTTGCACCAATTGCGTGGTTTCTATCGCGACACGGTACACAGCTACCAAGGTTTAGGCTCAGCATACAAGGATGTGGTTGAGCGTTTTGGTGCAAAAGAGGTCTCCACGGCGGTCGATTTTATGTTGCAGGGCATGAGCGCAGATTTGAGCGTTCAAGGTAGCAATATTGACTCTGTTAAGCTTCAGCTTCTGATGTCCGATATGCAAAAACTTAAGACGTTGAATACGCTTCAAGACCAAGTTAGCAACCTCTACCAGATGTTCAAACCTCAGCAGGCAAACTATGGCTTATCAAGTTACTGATTTGATGTCAGACGTCATCGCTTTGGTTGAACAGCGTTGGGTGGGAAGTGCCGAGATATGGAACCTAGTGAACGCCATGGAGTTGGCGTCCACGGAGCGAAAAATCAGCTTTTTTAGGGAACTGCATAAACTGATTCGCCATATTCCAATTGATGTATTTAACGATGAAGAACAGCGACAAAACCTAATACAAGCTGTGCAAAAAGCGCTTGATGAAGCGATTGATTTAGAAGAAGAGGAAATGTGGGACGATGAACTGGATTGATGCGTCAGTCGATGATTTTTGCCGAGGAATGGGGCTTGAAGCGGTGGACTTCTCGTCTGCAGGACGTGTTCAACTGAGCTTTGAACAAAGCGGCACTCTGCATATCGAGAAGCATCAGGACTGCCTGTTTCTTATGCTGGCGAAACCGCTGCCTTGGCACCAGTCGAATGAGCCGATTAAAAAGGCGTTGAGTTTTTGCCATGCAGGTCAAGGTTGGCCATTCCTTATTAAGACCGGGTTACTGGATGAACAGACACTGGTCTTCTCTGCACAAATTGAAGGGGATGAAGTGACCTTGCCAACCATCGAGCAAGCGTTCGCTCTACTGGTTCGTTTACATAAAGATGTGGCGGATTCATGAGTCGCATTAGTACGTTAAACGTCGGTATTGAAGGCTTTACTCACGTTTCGCTCGAGCAAGTTGAAAACGACTTCCCACAGCGTTTTCAGCTGTTGCCTGATGGTCAAGCCATCGCGACTCACCTAGAGAAACTGTACGAGCTTCGCCCCTCTGAGCAGTACTTGATGTCACTGGCCAAGCCAAAGTTGACGCATTCGGAGCTACTTCGCCCAGACAAATACCGTCAACAGTTTGATACCACTCAGCAGCGGCTTCAGGAATTGGCGCAGAAAAATGGTTCGCATGCGCTCAATCAGGCACTGGAAACACTGCAAAGTACCCAATTAGACCAACGTTATCTCACCATGGCGTTGAATCTACTGATTCAGGTTTAAGCCCCATGTTGCAAACGAAAGACGTGGAGCTGTTGCTTATCCACGCTGCACTCCAAGTTCAATATCAAAAGCCGGAACAAGCGATTACCTTGCTTGATGCACTGCTGGAAATCGAACCTCAGCATCAAGAAGCTCGCCAAACATTAGCAGTAGCATGCCTGAATTCAGGTCGATACACACGTTCAATCGAGCTGTGTGAAAGCTTATTGAAAACCGAACATTCAAATAAAGCCGGTTTGTGGTTTTGCCTAAGCCAAGCTCGCTGGAAACAACAGGATGTTGAAGGTGCCCGACACGCACATCGACGTTATCTACAATCCCTAAATAGTGAATCAAATGAATAAGTTGATCGACATTCTAAACAAAGCCGGACAGCGTAAAGACATCATGCTTGCCGTGATGCTACTTGCGATCGTCTTTATGATGATCTTGCCTCTACCGACGGCACTAGTGGACGTTTTGATCGGTACCAACATGAGTATTGCGGTCGTCTTATTGATGTTGGCTATCTACATCACCACACCGCTAGAATTCTCTGCATTCCCAGCCGTGCTTTTGATCACTACTTTATTTCGCTTGTCGCTTTCTATTACGACAACGCGACTTATCCTGCTGCAAGGCGATGCAGGTCAGATCGTATACACCTTTGGTAACTTCGTGGTCGGCGGTAACTTGGTGGTCGGTATTGTTGTTTTCCTGATCATCACCATTGTTCAATTTATGGTGATCACCAAAGGCTCTGAAAGGGTTGCGGAAGTCAGCGCTCGATTCTCTCTTGATGCGATGCCGGGTAAGCAGATGAGTATCGACGGCGATATGCGCGCTGGGGTTATTGATGTTCATGAGGCGCGTCACCGCCGTTCATTGATCGAAAAAGAAAGCCAAATGTATGGCTCGATGGACGGTGCGATGAAGTTCGTCAAAGGCGACTCAATCGCGGGCCTGATTATCATCGTGGTGAACATTCTCGGTGGTGTCACCATCGGTGTGACTCAAAAGGGCATGTCTGCCTCTGAGGCACTTGAGCTGTTCGCAATCCTGACTGTCGGTGATGGTCTGGTGTCGCAGATCCCGGCACTGTTTATCGCTATCACGGCCGGCATCATCGTTACCCGAGTTTCAAACGAGGACTCTTCTGACTTAGGCTCAGATATTGGTGGTCAGGTGACTGCTCAGCCAAGAGCTTTGTTAGTTGGTGGCGTTCTGCTCATCTTGTTTGCTCTTATTCCGGGCTTCCCGAAGGTTACCTTCCTGGTTCTTGCCGCGATTGTTGGCGGTGGTGGCTTCTTCTTGTTCTACCAACAGAAAAAACAAAGCGAATCCGACAGTTCTGACTTGCCTAGCTTCGTCGCCCAAGGAGCTGGTTCGCCAGCGGCTAAGCCTAATAAACCGACGTCATCTCGCAATAGCAAAGGTAAGCTGGGTGAGCAAGAAGAGTTTGCGATGACAGTACCGCTGCTCATCGACTTGGATTCTCGTTTACAAGAGAGTTTAGAAGCCGTGGCTCTGAACGATGAGCTTGCACGAGTCAGGCGCGCGCTTTATCTCGATCTCGGTGTGCCGTTCCCCGGTATTCACCTGCGCTTCAACGAAGGAATGAGTAACGGCGAGTACTTGATTCAATTGCAAGAAGTGCCAGTTGCTCGCGGCCGAATTGAAAGCGAAAAACTGCTGGTGACAGAAGGTAATGAACAGATTGATTTGCTGGGCGTACCTTACGAAAAAGATGATGATTTTCTGCCGGGCATTACGAGCATTTGGGTCGATCAAAGTCATCACGAAAAGCTGCAAAACAGTCACGTAGGCTTTTTAACCCCCGATCGCATTCTGACTTATCACTTGTCTCACGTTTTGAAAGAGTACGCGCAAGACTTCATTGGTATTCAAGAGACCCGCTATCTGCTTGAGCAAATGGAAGGCAGCTATTCCGAGCTAGTAAAAGAAGCGCAACGTATTGTGCCTCTGCAAAAGATGACGGAAATCCTGCAGCGTTTGGTTTCTGAAGACATTTCTATTCGCAATTTACGTGTGATCTTAGAAGCCATGGTGGAGTGGGGCCAGAAAGAGAAAGACGTGGTACAGCTGACAGAATACATCCGTTCAAGCTTGAAACGCTATATCTGTTACAAGTACGCCAGCGGTCAAAACATGCTGCCAGCCTATCTGTTGGATCAGAGTTTGGAAGATACGATCCGTAACGGCATTCGTCAGACTTCTGCGGGCAGTTACTTGGCGCTTGACCCTTCTGTTACTCAGCAATTTGTCAGCGACGTTAAGCAAACCATTGGTGATTTAAGCCGCATGCCAAATAAGCCTGTGCTGGTGGTGTCGATGGACGTGCGCCGTTACGTACGCAAACTGATTGAATCTGAATACTACGAGTTGCCGGTGTTGTCGTTCCAAGAGCTGACGCAACAAATCAATATTCAACCGCTTGGCAGGGTAGGTATGTGATGGAATGCCTTCTCACTCAGTCCCTAGTGGCGTCAGGCATCGAAGTGACGCCCTACTTTTGGCAGAAAAGCACCATCTTACTTGGTCATCGTTATGAATGTGATGGGATGGAGCTGGTCTTTCGTGTCGAAGAGGGCGAAATCATCATCGTATTACTGCGAAGAATCAGCCCAAACCAAGGTCTAAGCAACCCTTTCTCCGCGCTATTTATGCTCGCAGAACATGCCATCCGTTTGTACCCGCTCGACTGGGCTATTCGTGGCAACGTTGATGTATTGCGAGGTAGCAACATGAGCAGCCAGCGGTTAGCACAATTCTACTTACGAGCCTGCGGTGCGAGCCACGATGAACAAGAAGATTGGTACTGCTTGCGCCTCAGTGATTACCGCCCACTTAAAAAGAGAAAAAAGTAAAAACTCTCGACTGTTACTGACAGCATCCCAGAGATGCTTCGCTTTAAGATAGGACCCAAGATGAAGCAACCCTTTACTGAAACCATTGAAAACTCAGAACTTGCTATTCGCAATGCAGAAGACAGGACTGACGTATTCAATGAACTACTCGAAGGATTAGGCGTTGGTCCGGTAGCAGGCAACATTCTGCTCGATGGGTTAAATGCTTCGCCTCAATTGATGAAACAAGCAGAGCATGAGCTGCTTGAAGAAGTACAACGCCGCAGACAACAACAGCATCAGCCACAAGCCGCGAGCACCAAAGGCACTAGGCGCAAGCGACCGACCATGATGCGTGGCATGGTGATCTAGAGGTTTTTACATGACGGATATGACAACCATGAACTCCATTACCGGAGTTCTCAATACAACGGCCAATCGTGATTCTCAGATCGCATTCCAGCAGAGTTTGGTTAAGACCCTTTCTCCCATTCTAAGCGATGCCCATATCGACCCGAATCAATTAGAGTCATTGATTCGCCAATTACCCATGGTCGTTGGGCGTACGGAACAAGAAAGCTTGGATCTTTATGCCGATTCATTGGACACCTTGTTAAAGAAGCAAGATGCCTTTACTGGGACTGCTGCCGCTGAGACCGCTGCGCATTGGATGCAGTCACTGCAACACCAAGCGTTGAATGGTCAGATCGCACCTAAAGAAGTGGAGATGGGCGTTAATACTACGCTCGCACATCAATTCCAATCTTGGTTTAGCACACAGCTAAAAGACAAGGTCGACAGCTCGCTTCCGACCGATTTTGTCGCTAATTTCCGTTTGGGGAGCCAGAGTAACCAAGCGCTGCAAATTGAAGCTTTAGATACGAGCGCTCTCAAAGCAGCAACGGCGGAGATTAGCTCGTTTGTAAATGCACTGGCAGTGCAGATGAGTTCGAGTGAGGTTCGTGAGAGTGCTATTCCGTTTTTGCGAAATGCCTTTGCTAATCTTGGTTCGGTCAACCTTAATGAGCTTAAGAATTCAGACTACTTCTTAACAGAAGAAAGCTTTAGAGCTGCTGTTACCGCTCAACTTGTTGTCTCTTTCAATAGCATTGGGATCACTATCAGCACCGCTGATGCACAGGCCTTGGCGAACAAGATTGCTTGGATTCCGGGCATGTCTAAGCAGGAGCTTACCGATGCGCTAAATAGCTTAGCGACACAAGTAAAAGGACAGTTTGAAAATGCCTACGGCGCAGGTGGTGTTACTCAACTGCAAACCATCCTTGATGCCGAGATCGCGAGAATAAAATCGGATCCTAGTGCGATCACCTTATCGAGTTTGTTCTCCAATATAGCCATTGCGCTTATCAACACTCAGATCGATGCGTTCTATAACGGCTTGCTTGATGTTCAGGTCACTCAAACAACACCGGAGCAACTTGAGCGGATTAAACAAAACACCGCACAAGATATCCGACTCCTTTTCGACAAAATAGTCGCAGGCCAAGACATCGGGACGGATTTCATTTCACGTCATCAAAAAATGATGGAGAACCTAGAAAAACTCAATGATCGCTTGGGCAAAATCACACCAGAGGAAATTAGCAGTAAAGAAGTGAATGCTGAGCACGCATTGACCGCTCGTGATCTACTGTCGGTGATTGAATCTAGTATCGGTGACCGCTTTGATGAACGCGTCTTGTTTGCTCTAAACGAGCGCCGAGTCGACCGCCTTGAAAAGCGTAACGAGCAAAAAGAGCAACTCGAAGATCTCACGATCCAATTGAAAGTGTTTAGTGTTGTTCAGTCAAAAATACACTCGACCCAAAGTGTTGATGGCACTTACCAGCCGGGTCACGAATCGAATAACTTTAAAGCCAGCGATTTTGGCTACGACAATGATGCGGCGTTTAAGGCTTCTCCTGAATATAAATACTTAAAAGACAACAACATCACCAATCATAAAGACTTTTTAGAAAAGCAGGGAATGGAAGTTGGAAGCGGCCCTTTCGAAGGGGACAAGCTGTCTAATTTCTCCAGTTCTGTCACCGCAGAATCTAAAGTGCTCAACGATGAAGTGCAGATTAAAACGACCGAGTTAAACGACACCAGTTCTCAGTACAACGCCACCGTTGAAGCGATGAACAAATTTGTTCAGAAGTACCACAGTATTTTACAAGAAATCCTACGAGCCCTTTAAGGATAAATAACCATGACTACACAAAACGCGCCAACTGACCCATCTCAAATGCAAGCAGAGGAACTCCTTTCATTTTTGGAAGAGGGGGGCACGCTAAAAATGCTGCACGATGTATCAGCAGACACCATCGAGCACATTTACGCGGTTGGATACAACTTTTTCCAGTCAGGAAAAATAGAGCAGGCCGCTAAGGTATTTCAGCTGCTTAGCATGCTTGATCACTATCAAGCGCGATTTTTCATTGGTTTGGGCGCGGCTCGTCAGGAACTGGGTGAGTACCTGCAGGCGCTTGACGCCTACAGCTACGCTGCGCTTGTGGACGTAAATGATCCACGCCCACCTTTCCACTCTGCAGAATGTCACCTCAAGCTTGAGCAACTGACGGAAGCAGAGAGTGGGTTTTACAGCGCGAAGGAGATGTCTGCTGGGAAATCAGAGTATGCAGACTTGCATCAACGAGCAGGCATCATGTTAGAAGCGGTGAGAAACAAAAGGAGTAACTAGAATATGAATTCTATTGCACTTGACCGCATTCAGAATCAGGTATACACGCCTGATTCTGACCAAACTACGTTAAACAAGGTTAACAAGACCGCTACTCATGCATCGCCGTCAGTAACCGTTGAAAACGTAAAAGGTAAAGATGCTGAAGCATTGAACACCGGTAAGGTAAAAGTTCAGCTTGATGCACCAAATGCCGCAGTCAGCGATAAGGTGAATGACCTTACGCTTAAAGCCATGGAACAGCTACAAAAAATCGTAGACTCGATTGCCAAGGTTTTACACGCGGTTGCCGACAGTACGGGCTCGCTAGCAGTGAAAATCATCTCAGGTTATGCAGATGATTTTGAAGTTGAACTGGCTGCTATCACAGACAAACTGAAAAGCGCTCAAAACGAGCTCAAAATTCAGGAAGTGAAGGTAGCGAAAGCGAAGCACGAACAAGAAATGGCAGAAAACCTAGAGAAGATCAAAGAGTCTGAAGCGGCAGCGAAAGAAGCACAAAAATCGGGCTTAGCTTCCAAGATTTTCGGTTGGGTTAGCGCTGTGGTTTCTATTGTCGTTGGTGCCATCATGGTGGCGACAGGTGTTGGTGCGGCAGCTGGCGCATTAATGATCGCAGGCGGCGTGATGGGCGCAATCAATATGACTCTGCAAGAGCCTGCTGTTCAAGAGGCGATGAAAGAGGCCGGTATTAACGTCGATATACTTAATAAAGTCGTCATGGCGTTAGAGATTGCGACTGCTGTCATTGGTGCTGTAGTCACATTTGGTGGTGCAGCTGCGAGTGGTGTGGCGAAGTTAGCGGCGAAAAGTGCAAGCTCAATTGCGCAAAAAGTCACTGATATCGCAACCAAAGCGGCGACAAACATGGCGAAAATTGCCGATATGGGTTCTAAAGCGGCGACAACCACCGCGAAGGCAATCCGTTACGGTGCTGAGACCGTCGATCTTACTGTTAACGTAGGTAAGGGGACCACGGACAGTATTCATGCCGCGAACAATGCGCATGTAACTGAAATCCAAGCTGACATTACAGATTTAAGGGCGAAGATGACGCTTAGCCAAGCGGTGATCGACAAACTTAAAGAAGAAATCGCTAAGCTGATGGAAGATTTCCAAGAGCTAATGAGTGTCATCATGCAGATGATTCAGGCGAAAGGCGAAACGATGCAAGCGGTAATGAGTCGTCCAGCGACGGTTTAAGGAGCAACTATGTTAGATAAAATTAGTAATACTGGACGCGCTGACCTTTACGGTTTGGGTGAACTAGGCAAAACAACTCAGACAGAGAAAACGTCTGAGACTAAAACCGAAGCTGCTGCTATCCGTAGCAGCAATGATAGTGCAGTAACGGGTGCGAAGAACTACCAATTAGATGGGCCAAAAGCGCCTGCGATTGGCGATCAAGCGCGTGTGGTAGAAAAGCTGATGAGCGCGTTGGCTCCAACCGTAAATCTATTAATGCAAACCACAGAAAAAGCACTGAATGGTGAGCAAGTGGTTAAGTCACCATCGGATACCATTTCGCAATCACTGTCTCTGATTACTCTGCTTTACCAAGTGTCTAAGCTAAGCCGTGAGCAACAGGTCCTGCAACGTGAAATTGCCGTTGAAGCAAACGTTGCAAGCATCAAGAGCCAAGCGGAAGAGTTGAACAACTCTGCTAAAGCGATGATCGCGATGGCGGTAGTATCAGGCGTATTGGCTGGTGTGACTGCTATTATCGGTGCCGTGGGTTCTTTCAAAGCGGGTAAAGAAATCAAGGCAGAAGTCGCGAGCAACAATGTATTGAAGACGCAAAAAGCAGGCTTTGATCAGGTTGAAGAGTTAATGGGCAATACTAACTTGTCGAAAACTCAGCAAGATCAAGTGAGACGTGCTCATGCGTTCGCAAAAGATAGCATTACTGACACGACAAATACTTTGGCTAGTGGTGGCCGCAAGTTCGACAAGATGATGGGCGCAAACCAATCGAAGAACGCGGTACTGCAGGGACTTGGCCAAATGGCGAATTCAGCTGCAAATGTAGAGCAAACGAAAGCTCAAGCTCGAAGCAAAGAGGATGAAGTATTAGCAACTCGTGCTCAAGCAGACAAACAGAGAGCCGATGAAAACATTGGCTTCCAAGAAGGTTTGCTAAAAGAGCTGCGTGAGCTTTTCCGCTCTATCGCTGATAGTCAAAACCAAGCATGGCGTGCCTCTATCCCTACGGTATAGGTTTGCTATCAATCATCAAGGCGCTGGGAATACAGCGCCTTTTTTAACTGTTGATGAGGCGAATGATTCAGAGCGCTTTAACCATAAAGAGACAAGGTGTTCCTTCTCCCCAAAAATCTTCGATTTCTTCTAGGGGGTAAAAGCCCAATGCTGTGTAAAAGTGTCTCGTTTTTTCATAGTTCGGATCATTAGCAGAAGCACCTAATGTTTTGACTTGTAACAGCTTCACGGACTTTGCTTTCAACTCCTTTTCAATCGCTTGAAATAAAAGTAGGCCAATACCTTGGCGGTGGTGATCTTTATGTACGGCAAGTACGTGCAGTTCTGCAGAGTAAGCGTTGTGGTAGTTCACAGAGAAAAAACCAACCAGGTTATTACCATTCCAAGTTGTATAAGTATCTAAGGCGTCGATCTCGGCGACATACTCCATCAAAGCTTCTTCGCGGCCAAACCACTCAGGAAGTGTTCTCAATACGCCTTCGCACGCCTTTCCCAATCCTTTTTCAGCTCTTCTCTGTGTTAGCTGAGCTTTAACATCCATGTATTAACACCATTCCTTTGGAGTTCAATGTCACTAATTACACGCGCTCAATCAAGCCGAATTTCTTGAAAAAATCGGATAGGTCGAGTGTCGCTAGATCTTTAAATTCACCAGCGTCATAGAAGCGACCTTTACACGTAGGACAGCTTTCAAACCAGATATGAGGCTGTTTTGGATCGACTAATCGAAGCAGTTGATTGTTTGGGCATACAGGGCAATCGATACGATCAATTGCATTGAAGGCTTTTCCGATTTCTTCGTCACCTGAATCAATCACATCAGCTAACGGCTTCATCGCTTCCACTTCGTAGGCATCGATCCATAAGCCTTTACATTCAGTGCAGCGTTCAACATCGCCTAGCGGAGTTTGCAGTTGTTCAAAGTCAGAATTGCATTTTGGGCATTGCATTTTGTTTTTCCTTTTTATTTTCTAAAGAGAAGTGAGCCTAGTACTCCCAGCTCTCTTTGACGACAAATCAAAATACGACATCTCTCGTGCCATACGTTTTGAATCTTTTTAAGTTGTTGATATTGTTTTCTTAGCAATGACGAGTCCATGATTGCTTGAGCCTAACTAGCAGCGTTCTCGGTGATGGATTCTTTTTAGAGAGCTTCTATCTCCGTTAAATGTCACGCTTTTGAATGAATCCGTTTGTTCATAAACTCATTGCTTATTTGAATGTGTTAAAAGGTATTGAAAAGTTATTTGAATTGAAAGGGTTGGTACGTCGAAGTGAGACGAGTAACCGAACAATCCTATAAATTTGAAAGGTCAGGGAGGTGGCTAAGAGTGAAGGTTGGTGTAGTTCAGATGAGGATGAGTTGGACGGTCCGAGAAAATCTAAAAACAATCGTTTCTCATGTTGAGAGTATGAGGGCGTTAGATGCTCTGGTTTTCCCTGAACTCAGCCTTAGCGGTTTCCATCGCAACATCAAACAGCAATCGGAGCCTCAAACTATTCATCAGGCTATTCAGGCGCTATGTAAGCTTGCTTTCGATTACAAGACCACGCTTTTTATTGGTGCGCCGTTAACGGAAGGCGAGCGTATATTTAACAGCTACCTATGTATCGATGTTAATGGTGACGTCTTGGCGCAATGGAATAAAGTAGGGCTAACGGAAAGTGAGGCCAAGTTCTTTGCAAGAGGCGAAAGACGTGAACTGCTTAACTTGGCGCAATCATCAATAACGAGTGTCATTTGTCGAGAGGTTGATGACATCGAATGGTTTTTATCTGAGGTACAAGAACAAGCCAGTTTGATCCTTTGGCCTAGTTACATCGGTCAACAATCACAAGAGCAGCAAACACAGGGCTACTACGAGCGAGCATCTCTTATTGCAAAAGAAGCGGGCGCCTTCGTCGTGCAATGCAATTGGCCTCATGCCTTGAATGACCCAAATTTGAGAGGGATGGGAGGGAGTCATATTTATGATGATTCCGGCCAATGTATATACACAATGCCCTTCGATAAAGAATCAGTCTGTATCTTGGATTTGAACCAAGGAACGGTAGAGCTTGTAGAGTAGGGCATAAAGGAAGATATTGATAACCTTATTTCAATATACAATAAAGAAATAAACAATTAGTAAATTCTTATTTAGTGTTATTTATCATATGATTTGAGTTAAAACAAAAAGTTATAGTTAATATAACTTTTTGTTTTAATCTTATCTTTGTTAATTTCCTGTCCAATTTGGAAAGGTGATATTTCCTTGTTTGTTTTAACTTCTCTATATCATTATATCGATAAATCTTGAGTAATCATTTTTACTCAAGTTATTAGAAACACACTATTTCAATAATAGAGTAAGAGAGGTTAGTTATGAAAAGGCTGATAATCCTGGGTCTTGCAGTTTGCTTTGGTAACGCAGCAGTTGCTGGTGAAGGCACATACACGGGTACGATCGATATGACTATGCCGCAGGGCAATCAAGTAAAGTATGAGCGTGTGCTTGACTCTAATATCAAGTTAAAAGGGCGGAATGAAGCTCGTGCTGGTGGCTTAGTCACTAAGAGCCAAGTGGATGAGTCTCAGCCTATAGAGTTGAGAGGCCGTAGCTAAACACTCAATATTAATTCTGAAACGGTGGACATATTGAATATATCTGCCGTCAATTTCTATATATAAACAATGCTGTTCTGAAACATGCGTAGTGAGTCTCCTTTTCCTTTTTAAATATTTATTGATTCACTCAACCAAGAACCATTATAGAAATAATATTATGAAGATAAATAAATCTACTCTCACGCTCGCGATGGTGGCCGCCACATCATCAGTAGCAGCCCATGCGGCTTCTAAACCTAATATGCTAGTTATATTTGGGGACGATGTCGGTTATGGCAATATTTCTGCTTATAACCAAGGTATGTTGGGTTATGAGACGCCAAATATCGACCGCATCGCACAAGAAGGGGCGCTATTTACAACTTACTATGCTCAACAGTCGTGCACTGCGGGTCGCAGTACTTTCATCACCGGTCAAATGCCGGCTCGCACTGGCTTAACGAAAGTTGGTCTGCCGGGCGCCGCGCAAGGCATGCAGATGCAAGACATCACCATGGCGACAGCTTTAAAAGACATGGGGTATGCAACGGGCCAGTTTGGTAAGAACCACTTGGGCGACAAAGACGATATGTTGCCAACCAATCATGGTTTTGATGAGTTCATGGGTAACCTGTATCACTTAAACGCAGAAGAAGAGCCCGAGAATCCTGATTACCCGAAAGATCCCGAGTTTCGTAAAAACTTTGGCCCGCGTGGCGTTATCCACTCTTATGCCGATGGCAAAATTGAAGACACAGGGCCACTCACGCGCAAACGTATGGAAACGGTCGATGAAGAGACCCTTGATGCTGCGATGAACTTTATGGAGCGTCAGGTCAAAGCGGATAAGCCATTCTTCTTATGGTACAACGCAACGCGCATGCACATCAGTACTCACGTTAAAGCCGAGCACCGTACAACTGGGCTTGGGGAATACGCAGATGGTATGGTTGAGCACGACAACATGGTAGGTGATTTGCTCGATAAGCTTGATGACTTGAAGATCGCGGATAACACCATTGTTATTTACACCACAGATAATGGCCCAATGAATGCGACATGGCCTGACGCGGCATTTAGCCCATTCCGTGGTGAGAAGAACACTGGTTGGGAAGGAGGCTTCCGCGTACCTGCAATGATTCGCTGGCCTGGTCATATTCAGCCAAATACCAAGCTGAATGATATGTTCGCGAGTGAAGACTGGTTCCCAACGCTACTATCTATTGCAGGTAATGACACCATTAAGCAAGACTTGTTAAAAGGATATAAGTCTTCGTCGGCAGACCAGACTTACAAAAACCATCTTGATGGTTACAACCAAGTTGATTTTATTACGGGCAAAACAGACCAATCAGCCCGTGATGAGTTCTTCTATTGGTCTGACGATGGCGAGCTTCTAGCGATGCGTGACAAACGCTTCAAGATGCACTTTAAGATCCAAGAACATGAAGGCTGGGAAGTGTGGACCAAAGAATTAACGAATCTGCGCCTTCCTATGATTTTCGATCTTCAAGTCGATCCACTTGAGAAGGGCGATCAAGGTTTTGGCTACAAGAAGTGGCAATTTGAGCACGTGTTCTTGTTAGTCCCAGCTCAGCAGAAAGTCGCTGAAATGTTGAAGTCATTTAAAGAGTTCCCTCCAAGACAAGACATTCCGAGCTTCTCCGTCGATAAAGTTATGGAGCAAATGACCAACCTGCGTAAGCTCGAACAAGCCAAAAGCTGATTAAAAAACAAAAGTTGACTAAGAAGAAAAAGCCAGAGTTTTCACACTGGCTTTTCATATCGTGCGCTACGACAAAGGTAATTGACGTATCATTCTTTGCACGTCATTTCCGTATTTGACGCGTTGGCGAGTTTCCTCCAGAGAATACAACTGGGTCTTTCTTGCTTCTGGATTTGCACTTCTTCCTTCCGTCACCATACTCTCTGCTGATGACTTCCCGCTATCTAATCTTCCTGGGATGGTTTTAACCACTGACCAACCAAGACTGCCGATAGAACGTGCGGTCATGATGCCTTGGTAGATGGTGTAGCCACGAGCGCCTACTTTCACTTGACCAAGCAGAATCTTAGTAAAACCGCCGTGAATCGGAGGAGGCGTATAAGTCATGGTTTTGCCGCCTTGTACCATCTTGGTTGCAATCACCTGACCTTCTGAGCTGCCGATCCTCATCGCTGGGTTTGTTTTGCGTGCCCATTCAAGGTTGTACTCGCCGGATGGACGAATTTTGTTCCACAGTCGAGAACCAAGCCCCGGTTGAGTAACATCTTCTAAAGCCCCGCCTGCTCGTACCCAACGTAAGTTTTGTACCGATTTGAAAGCCGAATAGCCGCCACTGACCACGCCAATAATGTCAAATGGAATGGTGGCGATATCCAGTTTACGTGAGATGTCGCCGTCATCAATGATGCCCGACGCAAGCTGGAGCGCACCACTGGTCATGCCTGCAATGCCGCCGATGATACCAGCAGCAAGAACCAAGCTTGAGCCTCCGGTTGGGGCCGCAAGCGCAATCCCGACAATCCCCGCAATGATACCGAACGCACCAAACAAGATTTTACTGATGTTCAAGTGGCCACTTGGGTCAGTAAAGTTAATTGGGTCGTTGTGACAGTATACGTAAGCGTTGTGCACGCCCTCGCTAAATGGCGCTAGACTGTCTGGGGCGTTAAAGCGCATCAACTTCGGCTGGTAGACACGATAACCTTGACCTAGGTGATAACCCTCAAGTACCGGATCCAACCATTCGCCGTTAAAGCCTAAGTGTGAAGGGGAGACCGTCATCGATTGTGCCATTGCAAGACGCACAGAAGTTGGCAGTAATGAAATGCCACCCGCCACTGCACTGGTTTGGCCGATTTTAATCAGAAACTCACGTCGATTAAGCGGAGTAATGAATACAGAATCTTTATTGCTCATTGGTATTTCCCACCTGTTCGCGTTGTCCATATGGAGAGTAGCGGTACATCGAGCCAGTTTGACCAGCTGTGTTGGAAGCGATAACAGAGCCGTTTTGATCGGTTGCTAGCATAGAGACCACAGAACCTTGCTCTGACCATTTCGGCACGCCATCATCGTAGATGTAGTGAGTGACGCTGCCATTTTCTTCGATAGACGCGAGGTCACTCCACAAATACTCAAACTGACGACTTTCGGAGCCAGAATGTTGTCGGATTAGGCGATCATTACTGTCGTATGAGTATTGCCATTCTGTATTGCCGGACAGCACGCTAGTGAGTTTGTCGAAGTGGTCGTAACGAAGCTCTCGACCTTCGGCATCCTGAATCATGTTTCCGTTCTGGTCATATTTCAGTACGGTTTGACTAGGAAGTTGAGGGTGCGTGTGAGTGATGCGTGTTAACTGTGTTGGATCATCCGCTTCGTAGTAGTAATTCGCGAAGTCTTGGGACTCGTTGGTTACGCAGCGTTGAGTCAACATATTGCCTAGGTCATCGTGGCTCCATTCAAGGAATACGATAGGCTGCCCCCAATCACTGAGCGGACCACTACCTAAGAAATCGACACGTTTTAGCTGCGAGAGTGAATCATAGGTGTACGTCTCCGTTACCTTGCCCTGCGTCGCGCATTCTTTTTCGCGAGAGCAAAGCAAACCAAGTTCGTTGTAGTCTTGAGACTGCTCAAAGATATAAACGTCGTTGAGTGCCACCGCGCGGTTGATTTCGCGGCTGTATTCATCCCATTCAATCTCGGTGATTTGTGTTTGATTGCCGGATGTCAAACGCTCTTCAATAACGCGATCAAACTGATCGTATTCGTATTCGACAGTAGCGTTATCCGTACTGAGTTTGACCAATCGGCCAAGCTCATCGTAACCAAACTGACGGCTATCACGCGCACCTTGAATGGAGGAAATCACGCCGCCTTTTGAGTAAGCATATTGGCGGATACTTCCATCATGCTGTTCAAACTCAGGTAGGCCTGTTGAGGAATACGTGATCGTGCTGCGACTGCCGTTGTTATCTTGGCTGCCCGTTGGTAGGCCAGAAACGGGATCGTATTGGTATGTCGTTAACTGATCGCCGGATTCTTTCTCGTTGAGAACGCCTAATTGATCATCACGAGTAAAGCGTCTTGTTGGCGCAGACAAGCTGGTTTCCGTTTCTGGAATATTACTGCTATCTGCGTACGTCCAAGCTAAAGAAGCTCGATTGCTCGCCCCTCGACGAAGCTCAAGAGGTCGTCCCAACCCGTCTACGTCACGCTGACCAACGATCTGCGAACCGATCTCTAGTTTGGTGACTTGCGTTTGATCAGTATGCGCTGCGTAGGTGATCTGCTGAGCCACATTGTTAGCTTGAGTAATATGAATCGCACGATCAAACTTATCGTATTGATAGCTTTTCGATTGACTCGCAGGATCGGTTTCTTTTTTCAGTCGACCCCAAGCGTCGTATTCATAATGCCAAACACGATCACCCTGTTGTTTCCTATCTTCCAATCCCCAACTGTTTAAATTGCTAACTGTTAACGCTAAGCCCTCAATGCCTTGTGTTTTTTGACGGCTTGCAAGGTTGTTAAACGCAATGTGACGATTGCCATTCGGCAGCGTAGTGGCTTTAACCTGACCCCAATCGTCGTATTCATACCTTTCAGTTTGAGTGACAGAAATCGAGCGTGCATTTTTATCGGGAAGATCATCAAATGAGCTCTTACTTTCTAGGCGACCGAGCGCGTCGTACTCTTTCTTCCAAGTGGTTGTGTTGCCAAGTTTCGCTTCTAACTCTCTGCCTTGGCCATCCCAACTCTGTTCGCATAAGTTGCCTTTACAGTCCGTCAGCACCAAAGTTTGTCGAGCTTGGGTTGTATCGACAAGGTATTGGTATGATCGTGCTGCACTGCCATCAATACGTTCGGTTTTAGTGCGACGTAGCGAGTCATATTCAAAGCTACAGCGAACACCATCTGCGTCTACGTGATGAGCGATTTCGCCGATATCAAAATAATGGCCGACAACGACGTTAGTTTTGGTGTTGTCGTGGCACACCAGTTCTTCATGTTCCTCGACCGTCTCATTGCCCAAGGTGTACTTATAGCTTGAGGTTTTTGAGAAGGTACCATCTGCATGTATGATATCGTTCTTGATTGATGCTAAACGACCTAAAGAAAACGCCTCGTCTTTATCCTCGTGGTAGCGGTAATGGCTTTGGTAGCGGTCATGAGCATTTTCTAAGCGCAGTACGACATCCTTTTGGTTGTTGAAACCAGTCGTTTCACCGTACTCATAGGAGATCTTACGTTCTTCAGATCCATTACTTAGGGTACGAGACTTCACAAAGTTCACCATGCCAGAAGGCGAAGCAGGGCAGCCAGACTCCCCTTTTGACGAGTAATATTCATAAAACTCAGTGATGTTGTTTTCATCTTTGAAAGACAACATGTTGCCGTATTGATCGTAATCCCAATGACGAGTTTGTAGATGGCTATCTTCACCCGATGACCACTTCTGCTCTTCTTTGTTGATTAAGGCATACTGAGCTGGCTGGTTGGCAAAATTCTCATTGTTACGCGCTGGATAGCCAAGCGTCTTGAGGTGAACAACTTCATTGTTTACTAGGCGTTCTTCTCTAACCAGCAAGTGGAATTGGTTGTAAGTTTGAATGGTCTTAATCGTCCCACCTTCCACTTTTTGTACTTGGTATGCGTATTCGAACCCACGTTCAAGAAGGTTATCGATGCCTTCACCTAAGCTACCGCCCTGAACGCCGTAGCCCATAAAGTTGCGGCTATCGGAATTTACGCGGTCATACTCCGTGGTAATAATGGGCGAGTTTCGAGTCAGTACACGATGAGAAGTCACCGCTGGGAGATAAGTGTTGGTGTTGACTCTGATCCCATTTGCTTCATAGGCAAGTTGCTCAAGCATCCCACAAGGGTGGGTGACACTCTGAATTAGGTTATAAGCCCCAATCGTTTTGTAGCCAAAGTCATAGCTACCTGCATCTTCGGATAGGTTACATTGAACAAGGTTATTATTGTTCAAAATAAGGCTGAAATACGCTTCGTGTGCACTGCCAATGTTGGTGAAAATATTCACTCTGCCCGGATTCACGTGGACGATAAGCAAAAGTGGTTGGCTCTCAGATGTGCGGTCATCCCAGACTTTGTTCAGGCGTTTTTCTGAGCCGATGTTTAACCAAGAAAAATGCAAAGCATGGCCATCACTTTGAATGATTTTAATTAGGTTACCGTGATCATCTAAGATGTCTTTACGACCATTTCGATAAGTAATTTCATAACCGCTGGCATCGCCTTTTACGGAGAAATCGAGCAGCTTCTTGTAGCGGAGATCAAGTTTGTAGTTTGCACCTAATTCAGCTCGATAAGACTGTCCATTCGCAAGATGCAGTTGCTTATTTTTTAGATCGTATCTTGGAATGTTTAACTTCCAACCTTTGCCGAAGCCTAGGTTATCTGTCGAGTAGGGAGAAAATTGCAGAGCGATATCAAGGTTAGGGCCTTTTAGCCAGTTGCCGACTAAGGAACCGAGAAGAATTTGATAGGAGTAGCTTCTTGTTCTTTGGTCTACGCCCCCTGAACAAAAACTATCAAAGTTAAACGCATTTGAAGTCCAATTAGACATAGTGCCTCCTTTAAGGCGAAAGTTAGCCCAGCGAGTGTGGGCTAACGTTTTTCTAAGGCCGAGAAATTATTGGTTAACTAGGTTCCATTTGGTGTAGTCCCACTTCTGACCACCGCCGCTAAATTGGCTTTGAGGGTAAGTCAGTTTAAGACGCGCTTTGTTTCCGTACTGGTCATAAGCGGTGAAGCGGTACTCTTTTTGAGAGTCATTAATTGATGTGTTACCAGAGAAAAGCAGCTGACTTAGCGTCACAGAACGCAGCTTTTGGTTAACGCGCCACGTTGCCGTACGGCCTTGGCTAGCAGCGCTGTTCCATACGTATTCGTCTGAAACCGTGCGCTCTCTCCCTGGTTCAAAGATGTAGCCTTTGACTGAGCGGAATCCGTTTGGACAATCACCGTAACAGCCAAGCCATTCGTCTCGTAAAAAGACCTTGTCGTTGTTCGACTCTTCCCAGTTATCCATGGCAACTTTGGTCATGGTGATGGAAGTGTCTGTTGGTGTGATGTAGAAGTTACGAATTTCTGCCTTTTCAAAGTAGAAGCCGTCACCGTCGTCTTTCCAAACTCTTTCACCTGTACCAATGTCGGCAAACTCAGAAGCACTGTACTCTTTAGGTTGCACACCTTGGTAGAGCGCACTTTCATCGTATGGGTAGGCACAGCTGTCGTAGACGTTGCCACCCTCGAACTGGATTTGTGCACAAACTTGGCGATATTGAGCGGTTTCGTTGCCATATACCCAAGCTGTCAGCTTGTTGGATGCCGTTGAAAGAACGCGTGAGTTAGGAAGGCTTTCAGCACTGCGATACGCGCCGCTGATTTGGTGTGCGTAGTCATTCTCGTTGTATGTGTAGCCCCAACAGTCGCGGCCATAGCTACAGTCTTTGTCTCTGCCTAGTTGGACATCATTGCTCTTTAGGTAAAACGAAATCGAATTCTTTACTTCGTCGTTGCTTACCGTCACTGGTTGACCGTATCGGTCAGCGAAGGCAACCGTAACATTCAGCTTTGATTGCATTTTCCCATTCGCATAAAAAGGCATCGGGGCCCCAAGGCTTTCATTGTGGTCAGCGCTGAGTGTGATCGACGAAACCTCATAGCTGCTATTAATTGCCGCGAACGTTGATGCGGAAAGTAGAGTTAATGGCAGTGTGATGAATAAATTCTGCTTTAAATTGCCCATTATTATTCCCTCATGGTTGGAAGCGTATTCGATACGATTCCTTTTTTGGTTGTTATTAACTTCTTTGTTATTTAGGTGTTTTCGACTTTGTTTCTAACTTAATTAGAGATTCTTGAGCCTCTTGTTAGTACATCGTCGAGGTCAGATTAAGGGGGAAGTTATGGGGTTTGCAAAAAGGGCAGTTCGGGTTTTGGTTGAAATGGTGGTGAAAAGTTATTCCATTAAAAATCAATAACTTGATAATTTATCCTTGAGTTATATTCAAAGTGATTCAAGACTCAATAGCCGTTTTTTTTAATTCTTGATGGCAACTTCAATTCTTTTTATAAAAAGAGGTTTTGATATTTGTTGTCAGCCGAAATTTAATGATTTTTTCCTGATTTAATTATCAATTAACTTGTTTAATATGTGAGCGTAATAGCCCCAGGTTTATGAATGTTTTTATTTTTTGGCCAACGGATTGTTGAACAGAGAAATAGTATTTTGACGAAAGTTACGAGAGCAAAAATTCTTGTTAGTCTGTTTTGGTTAAAAAAACAGCAAATACTTACAGCGGAAGAGAAAGGTGTGTGCTCAGTTATTGGAAGATATAACCATTCTAGTACGGGGATATCGAGAATAAGCTGGGCTAGCGTTTTTTGACAAATCTACTCGATAAGGTGAGCAATACCCTTTACCATAACGGCAAATTCATTAGCTCGTAATTACTTATGTCTCTACCTCCTTGCCCAAATTGTAACTCAGAATACGTTTACCCAGACCAAGACCATCTTGTTTGCCCGGAGTGTGCTTACGAGTGGAACCCGACTCAGGCGGCAGACGAAGATGCCGTAAACGTGAAGGATGCCAACGGCACGTTGCTGCAAGAAGGTGATAAGGTCACGTTAGCGAAAGACTTAAAAGTAAAAGGCAGCTCGCTGGTACTTAAGATCGGCACCAAAGCGGTGATTCGTCGCATCAAGGATGGCAAAGATCATCAGCTCGACTGCAAAGTTGATGGCGCTGGCGAGATGATGGTGACAGCGCAGTTTGTAAAGAAAGCGTAATTTAAAGTCACTCGGAACCCAACTTTCCAACAGCCTCAATAGCGATATTGAGGCTGTTTTCTTTCTGTTTCATCATTCCTCAGTATGTGTCTCAAAAGCCAGCCACACATTTGCCCTTTGGCGTGCCATTCTTAATCTTGTCTGATTCGTTTTTTATCTTTGTAGGGAAGGGCATGAAGGAATACGCACCGGAGTATACGAAAAAAGAAAAGCTGGTACGGCTCATTGCGATAGGCATCATTGGTGTGGCTTTTGGTGCATGGTTCAAGTTAAAGGGGGTGCCCTATTTGGTGTCTATTACTGTGGAGCCTCAGTGTTTTGAGTTTTTGGGTATGCAAGGCGCGGAGTTTTTGGCGCACTTACTGCTTTTTTGGATGCCACTTTCCACGTTTTTGCTCGCCTCTTTATTTATGTTGCCTCCAGGTGTGCGCGGCTTAATCGATGGCCAGTTTCCACCCAAAGGTATGAAGGTATTTAGGCCCACAGTGATTCGAAGGGGCAAGCTTGGTACGTTCAAATCGTTGGGCCATTTCCTGTTACCGCTATTGTGTTTGGGTTTCTCCGTGTGGGGCTACTCGAAAGTTGAACCCATGATGGCGATATTTCAATCTAATCAAAATGTCTCGTTGTGCACTGACTGATTTTCGAAATTAGTCATTTGTGATCTTGCTTCCTAGGGAAATAGTCTAATAAATCAGTTGGTTGTTCGATTTGAAGTCTTGGTCGTAAAGATAGAAATAATTATAATGCGTTGCACTGTATGTGGAATTACTTGTCCTATCTCTTTGTTATAATTGGGCGCGATATTGAACAATATAACAAAAGGTATCTATTCATGTTCAGCAACCTGTCTATCAAGCAAAAGATAGTGCTCCCTCTATCTTTGATGATTGCATTACTGACCATTAGCTCGGTATTAAATGTTCTTACCATGTGGAAACAAACGGAGCTAAGCGACACACTTAATGAGCAAATCATTCCAAACCTATTCACGATAGAAGATGCCTACCGCGATCTTTATCAAGCGACTTCTGCTATCCAAGCCCTAGCGTTGGCAGAAACACAGCAAGAGATCGAGCATCACCTTTTTGAATATAAAGACAATGCGTACAAAGCTTTACCACGAATGCAGAAAGCGCTCGAACTGACTCAAGCTGGTCTTCTGCCTGCCCATCAAACAATGGAAATTAATAAGCTTGTGTCATTGGGTCAGAAATGGCTCGATAGCTATGAAGAGATGATTCACAGCCCGCAAGCAGAATGGCCAAGTTACTACAGCGAGCACAAAGGCCTATTTGATACCCAGTTTGTTGCCGTTCGCAAGCAGTTAAACGTGGTTAAAGATGCGATTGAAGTTAAGCAAAAGGCGTTGAAGTCGGAGATCAATGCAGCAGGTCTGCGTGCAGAGTTCATTCTAGAGGCGGGCATTGCCATCGTGATTATTGCGGCACTGGGTATGATGGTATTGCTGCTTAAAACCGTGGTTAAGCCAATCAACGATATCAAAGAGGCGATGGTGCAAATTGCCTCTGGTGAAGGCGATCTAAGTCAGCGTATTAACATCCATTCTCAGGATGAAATCGGTCAATTGGCTGGTGGTTTTAACCAGTTCGTGACTAAGATCCAAGCGACGGTGTCACAAGTAGTAGAAAGCTCGAACACGCTTCGTCATGAAATGAGCAACTTGAACTCTCTTACGTCGACGATTGCTAGCTCAACCGTTGATCAGCAACGTGATAGTGAAGCCGTGGCAGCGGCAGTGCATGAAATGCAGGTGACCAGCCGTAACGTAAGTGATAGTGCGACAGAAGCGGCATTAGCAAGCCAAACGGCGAATGAAGAGCTGTCCAATACTAACGTGATTTTGGAACAAACTGTTGCTGCGATTCGTGATCTTGCGGGCGAGATTGAGAGTGCAAGCCAAGTGATCAATACGTTAGACAGCGATGTGAGTAACATTGCGTCGGTATTGGACGTTATCCGTGGTATCGCTGAGCAAACCAACTTATTAGCATTGAATGCAGCGATCGAAGCGGCACGTGCGGGTGAACAAGGTCGTGGCTTTGCTGTGGTAGCGGATGAAGTGCGTTCCCTAGCGAGCCGCACGCAAAAGAGCACTGGCGAGATCCAAACCATGATCGAGAAGCTGCAAGCTGGTGCTGCTCAAGCGGTGGAAGTGATGCAGGGCAGTAAAACCAGCAGCGAAGACACCATTCAATCGGCAGGCTTGGCGACAGAATCTTTGGCTGAAATCCTCAACGCGATCGCACGTATGAACGAGATGAACACGCACATTGCAACAGCAGCGGGTCAACAAAGCTCAGTGAGTGATGAAGTGAACAGCAACGTTCAAGGTATCGCAGACAGCAGTACGTCGATTGTGGATGTGGTTAGTCAAGCGCAACAGTCTTTGTCTATGTTGTCTGAGCAAACTCAGCAGCTAGACAAACAAGTTAGTCAGTTCCGCGTTTAACCCTAGTGAGTATTGGCTAAAATAAAAGAGAAAAGGCACCTTTGATTATCAAAGGTGCCTTTTTTAAAAATATTTTACTGACGCTAGTACTTCAATATACACAGCGGAAAGACATGTTCGATAAGGTTCTTTTGGCTCTACCAAAGAAAAAGACGTTACATTGTTCATCAATATAGTAGGCACGGTTGTATCTGACACTTACCGGCTTGTCATGACCCAGAACAATATAGTCTTTCCCTTTCGATTTGGAATACTCGTAGTGATATTCCATGGATTGGTAGTTCTCTTCGCCAGAATCAAGTTCAGAGTAGTGAATTTGGGAGTCTATGTGGCTTTTGTACAGCTCGGTATAAGTTGTCCAACGGTATCCTATTGCCTCTACTTTCCCAAATAGCTGAACCTTTGAATGGTGTGTGATAAATAATAGAACGCCATTTAACACGACCAAGAAGGCTAATGTCTTGTATTTATGGGCATTCAAGTAAGAGCTGATCTTTGTGGTAAATACATTCATGGTTATCTATCGTTAGCGTGATTGTGCCATCTTTCGAACGGTTCATTTCTGGGTAAGGTTCTGCTTTCAACACTTGTTCGAAATCATGTTGGTAGTAAAGTGCTCTTGCTGTTTCCCAAATATTGAAAAGAGTGGCAAATAAAGTGATGGCAAATATCACATTCCAAACCTTGCTATTCTGTTTACCCACGAGCCTCGGTGCCAGCTCTTCTGATTTAGCTTTTGGCTGAGAAACTGGCTCTTCCAGAGCAAATTCAAAACTGAGGGAGTAGCCAACTCCAGGGGTGTTAACCAGAATGGTTTTGTCGTTGTCTTCCAGCGTTCGTCGAGTGCGGTTTATCAGTTGAGGCAAACTCTCTTGCGAGATGTGCTCATAGCCCCAAACTTGCTGAATAATCTCTTTATTGCTGAGCGTGTTTGGATACGCATCAACAAGGCAATTTAACAGCGCTTTTTGCTTATTCGTCAGCTTAACCGTTTCTTGTTCTTCTGCTTTGCCATTCAAAGGGGATGGCTGTAAATAGTGAGTCGTCCTGTCCCAATTAAATCTCCCTACTACTACTTGATTTCGGCTTTTCATCATCAATTAATTTAGTATGGTAGCTTGTTTAGGGGGAGCGAATTATAGGGAAATGAAGAAGGAAATCAACGTCCATATTTGAAAATTAATTACGCAAAGCGAAGCGTAAATGTTCAGTTTATGATTCAATGTTAACCAGGTGTAAATGTCATTCAATGTCACTTTGTTATCATTTCAGTTTATGTTCTGGTTATATTAATTTCTCTCCAAGATATTTTTTTATTGACGCTCTTTGTCACGAATTCTTTCGTTTTGTCTACTCTTTTTTCTTGTTTTTATTGAGAAAAGTGTGATTTTGATTGCTCACAGAAAATTTATTTTTCCAATAAAAAAGAGGCTGAATTGAGATATCAATAACAGCTTTAGAACAAACATTTTTGTCTATCGTAAAGAGCGGTAAATTTTGTTGTATGTACAACATTGAGTAATTATCATCCCGACTAATATTTGCTGACTTTTTATTGAGTCGCGTTTTTTAGTTAGGAAGAGAGAATTTTCATGACACGTAGAACCACGCTATCGCTCTTGATTGCGTCGAGCCTATTATTGGTCGGGTGTGAACAGAGCCAAGAAGGACAAGCGCAAGGTGGTCCAGTGCCGACACCAGAAGTGACGGTAATGACGGTTGAACCTGTTCGCCAAGCGCTAACAGTAGAACTGCCGGGCCGTAGCCGAGCGTTTAAAGAAGCAGAAGTTCGCCCTCAGGTAACGGGTATTATTTCTGAGCGTAATTTTGAAGAGGGTGGTGTGGTTGAGCAAGGTCAATCCCTTTACCAGATCGACGATTCTACGTTCCAAGCAGACCTATTAAGCGCAGAAGCTGAACTGATCCGTGCTCAAGCATCGGAAGAATCGACGTACTCAACAGTTCGTCGTTACCGCGCGTTGATCACCAAGAAATCGATCAGCCAACAAGATCTAGATGAAGCAGAAGCGGCGTACAAAGAAGCGAAAGCGCAAGTGTTGGTAGCGAAAGCGAGAATCAACACGGCGAAGATCAATCTGTCTTACGCACAAGTGAAAGCACCAATCAGCGGTGTGATCAGCAAGTCTAACGTAACGGCGGGTGCGCTGGTAACGGCAAACCAAGCGGCGACGTTAACGACTATCCAACAGCTAGACCCAATCAATGTTGATATCGTGCAATCTTCTGCTCAATTACTCCGTTTGAAAGCAGCGATGTCACAAGGTCACTTGCAAAAAGACGAATCCGCTCAAGTGACACTAACGCTTGAAGATGGTTCGACTTACGCGCACAAAGGCACGATGAAGTTTACTGAAGTGAACGTAGATGAAAGCACAGGCAGCGTAACGTTACGTGCAGAATTCGCGAACCCTGATGGCTTATTGCTACCAGGCATGTTCGTGCGCGCAACGGTAACGGTAGGTGTGGACCCTGTGGCGATTCTTATCCCACAAAACACAGTTACGCGTGATGCAACAGGCAAAGCCTCAGTCATGACTGTGGGTGCGGACAACAAAGTGTCTATCACTCCAGTGACGACGGCAGAGTCTATTGGGAACCAATGGCGTATCACAGAAGGTTTGAAAGTGGGTGATAAAGTCATCACAACCGGCCTACAGATGATCCAACCGGGTAACCCAGTGACCATCCAATCAGGTGAGCAGGCATAATCATGGCACGATTCTTTATCGATCGTCCGGTATTTGCTTGGGTACTTGCGATTCTGACCATGTTGGCGGGCGTGATGTCCCTGTTCAACTTGCCGGTTTCTCAATACCCGACGATTTCACCGACCACGATCTCTATCAATGCCCGTTACCCTGGTGCTTCTGCGAAAACCGTAGAAGACTCAGTGACTCAGGTTATCGAGCAAAACATGACGGGTCTGGACTACCTACGCTACCTAAATTCGAGCAGTGATGCGTTTGGTAACGCGACCATTACGCTGACGTTTGATAGCGAAGCCGATCCAGATATCGCGCAAGTTCAGGTGCAAAACAAACTGCAATTGGCGATGACGTCGCTTCCAATGGAAGTACAAAGCCAAGGTATCATCGTAAACAAATCCAACACCTCATTCTTGATGGTTGTGGCGGTTTACTCTGAAGACCCTGACTTCACAGAAAACGACATCGGCGACTTTGTTGTTACCAATATTCAAGATCCGATCAGCCGTGTAACGGGTGTAGGTCAAGTGCAAGCGTTTGGTTCTCAATACGCTATGCGTGTTTGGCTAGACCCATTCAAACTGACTCAGTTCAACCTAACGGCAATCGACGTTGCGAACGCTATTCGTGAGCAGAACGCTCAGGTTTCTTCTGGCCAGTTGGGTGCTGCACCTGCACAAAAAGGTCAGTTGCTTAACGCGACGATCTCTTCAGCAAGCCGTCTAACCAGTGTGGCTGAATTCAGAAACATCATTCTGAAATCAGAAGCGAACGGTTCGAACGTTTACTTGAAAGACGTGGCGCGTGTTGAGCGCGGCGCAGAAAGCTACGATATCAAAGGTCAGTACAACGGTTTCCCAGCGGCAGGTCTTGGTATCTCGCTAGGTACTGGTGCGAACGCGCTAGAAACGGCAGAAGCAGTAAAAGAACGCCTTGGCCAGTTAAGTGCGACTTTCCCTGATGGCTTGAAGATCGCTTACCCGTTTGAGACAACGCCATTCGTTGATGCGTCGATTAAAGAAGTAATCAAGACACTGCTTGAAGCGATCGTGTTGGTATTCTTGATCATGTACCTGTTCTTGCAGAACTTCCGTGCAACGATCATCCCAACGATTGCGGTTCCGGTGGTATTGTTGGGTACGTTCGCGATCCTTTACGCGACCGGCTTTAGTGTTAACACCTTAACCATGTTTGCGATGGTTCTGGCAATCGGCTTGCTGGTGGACGATGCGATCGTTGTGGTAGAGAACGTGGAACGTGTAATGCACGAAGACGGTCTCGATCCAAAAGAAGCAACCAAGAAGTCGATGGGGCAGATCACTGGCGCGCTAGTGGGTGTTGGTTTGACGCTGTCTGCGGTATTCGTACCGATGGCGTTCATGTCTGGATCAACTGGTGTTATCTACCGCCAGTTCTCTATCACCATCGTAGCGGCGATGACGCTCTCGGTATTGGTGGCGATCATTCTTACTCCGGCACTTTGTGCGAGCTTGCTAAAGAAAGGCGATGCAGAATTTTCGGATAAGAAAGGCTTCTTCGGCTGGTTCAACCGTAAGTTTGATGCGGCAACGGCGGGTTACGAAGCGGGCGTAGCGAAAATGCTAAAACGCACCGGTCGCATGCTATTGGTGTTCGCGGCGATGAGTGCGGGCGCAGGTTGGTTATTCATGAACCTACCGACGTCTTTCCTACCGGATGAAGACCAAGGTACTGTGTTCTCAATGGCAATTTTGCCACCGAACTCGACTCAAGAGCAGACTGAAAAGACACTAGAAAAAGTCCGTAACTACTTCCTAGAGGAAGAGAAAGACAATGTTAAATCTGTCTTCTCGGTTGCGGGCTTCAGCTTTGCGGGTCAAGGTCAGAACATGGGTATGGCGTTTATCGGTCTGAAAGATTGGTCAGAACGTGAAGCTCCAGGTTCAGATGCGGCTTCGCTAACTGGTCGTGCGATGGGTTATTTCTCAACGATTAAAGAAGCAATGGTGTTTGCGTTTGCACCACCAGCGATTCAAGAGTTGGGTAACGCGACTGGTTTCGACTTCTACCTACAGGACTCAACCGGTAACGGTCACGAAGCGCTTGTAGCGGCTCAATACCAAATCCTAGGTATGGCAGCACAAAACCCGAAATTGGTGGGCGTGCGTCCAAACGGTCAGGCAGATGCACCGATGTACCAAGTTCATATCGACCACGTGAAATTGCGCGCGCTTGATGTGAGCATTAACGATGTAAACCAAATCCTAGCTTCTGCATGGGGTGGTGCGTACATCAACGATTACATCGACCGCGGACGCGTGAAGAAGGTAATGGTGCAGAGTGACGCAGAACACCGCATGCAGCCGAAAGACTTCGACTCTTGGTACGTGCGTAACTCACAGGGCGAAATGGTGCCATTCTCGGCATTTGCAACGGGTGAGTGGACTTACGGTTCTCCACTATTGCAACGCTTTAACGGTCTACCTGCGATGAACATCCAAGGTGGCGCGGCTCCGGGCGTAAGTACCGGTGAAGCGATGGCAGAAATCGAAGCCATGGTAGAGAAACTGCCTCCTGGCTTTACGGTGAACTGGAACGGCATCTCTTACGAGGAACGTCTGTCTGGTAACCAAGCGCCAATGCTTTACGCGCTGTCGATTCTGGTTGTCTTCCTTGTACTAGCAGCACTTTATGAGAGCTGGTCAGTACCATTCGCGGTTGTGCTTGTAGTGCCTCTAGGTGTGCTAGGTGCGGTACTTGCAGTAATGACTCGCGGTATGGATAACGACGTATTCTTCCAAGTAAGCTTATTGACCACTGTTGGTTTGGCAACGAAGAACGCGATTCTTATTGTGGAATTTGCGAAGGAATACTACGAGAAAGGCGCGGGCTTGATTGAAGCAACGCTGCACGCAGTACGTGTTCGTCTTCGTCCTATCATCATGACCTCGCTTGCGTTTGGTCTGGGTGTAGTGCCACTGGCAATCAGTGCGGGTGTAGGCTCTGCGGGTCAAAACGCGGTAGGTACAGGTGTACTTGGCGGTATGGTAAGTGCGACCTTGCTTGGTATCTTCTTCGTGCCGGTGTTCTTCGTCGTGGTTGAGCGTTTGTTTGACCGCCGCGCGAGAAAAGAAGCACAAAAAGAGCAAGTGGAATCTACTTCACAACCAACGGCAAGCCAAGAGTAGGACTTAGCCCTAGAGACTAAGTTATACTATTGCTAATAAGTACAAGAAAAGGGCGCTTCGGCGCCCTTTATTTTTGGATTCAATTGGATAGTTTGGGTTTGAGGTGAAATACTGAGCCAAGAGCGTGTGGCAATTAGATTCCTGATCTCGCCTAGGCTCGTCGGAATGACGGGGTATTGTTCTCTCGGTTATGTTTCTCGTCATTACCGAAAGCGACGAAGGAGCGTAGTCGGGAATCTCTTGTAAGCACAGGGCCGTTGG